>DASROP010000031.1:0-15357 GCA_035646835.1 Actinomycetales bacterium
GCCCCGGCGTGCACGAGACGCGCCACGGTCGACGTGCCGTCCGCCCCGAGCACGGCCTGCGGGGTCTCCACCTGCACCTCGAACCGCAGCCGTCCGGGCGCCAGCCCGTGGGCCGCCTCCAGCCGTGAGCAGGCCTCCGCCATCCCGAGGACCTGCTCGACCGCGCTGACCTTTGGCAGGGTGACGACCCACCCGTCCGGGAGCCCGCCGCCCTCGATGAGTCCGCCCACGACGAGGTCGAGCGTGCGCAGCCCCCGCCGCCGGGTCGCCGCCTCCAGCGACTTGACCCGGATGCCGCAGAACGGCACGCGGGCACCGGCGAGCACCGCGACGGCGGACGCGGCGTGGGCGTCCTCCTCGTCGTCCGGGCGCGGCCCGTAGCCGTCCTCGAAGTCGATGCGCAGGTCCTCGATCGGTTCGCGCTTGAGCTTCCTGTCGACCGGCTTCACGACGTAAGAAAGGTCGTCCATGTCGCGCCTCATCACGCTGCACCAGTCGCGGTGCCCGGGCGCGTGCTCCTTGACGGCGGCCAGCGCGGCGGAGCCCCACTCGCGCACCAGGTTCGGCGTCGCGCGGTCGGCCGGAACGTAGACGGTGTGCACGGGTTGCCGGGACCCTGCGTCACCCGGGTACTGCGCGGCGAGCGCGGCGTCCGACGGCGCCACGATGGCGTCCACGGCGGCGAAGTCGTCGTCGTCCAGTCCCGTCACGCCGGGGCCCCCGTCACAACGGCGAGGGCGGACGACGGCAGCTCGCCGACCGAGGTCGGCCGGCGGTCCGCGAGGTCGCGCGCCCGCTCGTCGTCCACGCCTGCGTCCCCGAGGACCCGGACGGCGCTGGCCGCGGAGAGACTGCTGAACCACCGCACTCCCAAGGCTTCTCGGGCGGCGGGCGTCAACGACCCGATCAGCCGCAGCCGCGCCATCCCTCCGTCGGGGTAGGCGTCGAGCCGCACGTGGGTCACGGCGGGTGTCGCGCCCAGCACGAACCGGTGCCGGGTGTCCGGCTGCAGCGGTGTGCGGGGCATCAGCTCGCGCCAGGCGCCGGGGTCGTCGAGGTCCCCGGTCGCGGCCTCGGCGCCGGTGATCCGGGCCCAGCCGGGAGCGTTGCCGAGGAAGTACGAGGTGTCGAGCTCGGCGAGGCCCACCGTGCCCGCCCCGGCGAGCGCGACCTGGACCCAGTCGTTGCCGTCGTCCCGGCGTCGCGCCGTCTCCCAGCCCTCACCCATCGACCGCGCGAGCCCGGGAGCGATCAGGTTGGCCGGCGAGCCGTAGAACATGTCGGAGCAGCCGACCACCAGTCCCCCGTTCTCCGTTGCGGCCAGGTCGATCGCGCCCACGTCGAGCAGCCGGGGGTCCGGCATCGGCTCACCGTGCACGCGCAGGCGGGCCACGCCGCCGTCCGGGTAGATCGAGAGCCGCACGTGCGTCCAGCGCCGGTCCGAGTCGACCGCGAAGGCGTTCTGCGCGTCCCCGGCGACGTCGCTGCGGGGCACGAGCGGCTCCCAGCCGGGGTGGTCGACCAGGTCGGGGGCGGCCGGGTACCCAAGCACGCACAGCCCCTCGACCGACACCTGGGGCGGGTAGTTGCCACGGAACCAGGCGGTGTCGACGACGACGCCACGCACGACGCCGGGAACGCCGAGACGCACCACCGCGACGTCGTGCCCGGCCTCGCGGCGGCGGCGGGTCTCCCACCCGTCGTACACCTTCCCCTTGTGGCCGAAGGTCGACGGCTCGAACACCGGTGGGGTCGGGAGGATCAGGTTCTCCCGCTGCGCGAAGAGCTCGTCGTTGGCCGCCACCACGCTGCCACCCAGGGTGCGGACGGCGAGATCGGGCCAGGTGCGGAAGTCGGTCATCGTGGTGCCTCTCTCCTCAGCAGCGCGCCGTGCGGGTCGTCCCCCGTCACGCGCCGACCGCGCAACCAGGTGCGGCGGACGACACCGGCCAGCTCGAGCCCCGCGTACGGCGTGATGCCGTGCCGGTGGTGCAGCGCGGCCGGGTCGACCGTGAACGTCGCGTCGGGCGCGACGATCACGAGGTCGGCGTCGAAGCCTGGTGCGATGGATCCCTTACGGGACAGGCCTGCCAGGGACGCCGGGCGCGTCGACATCCAGCGGACGACGTCGGCCAGGCCGTGGCCTCGCGCGCGTGCGGCCGTCCACACCACCGGCAGGCCCAGCTGCAACGACGCGATGCCGCCCCAGTCGGCGCCGAAGTCGTGGTGCCGCTTCAGGTCGGGGGTGCACGGCGAGTGGTCGGTGACGACCAGGTCGATGGCGCCTCCCGCGAGCGCTGCCCACAGGAGTTCGCGGTTGGCGGCGTCGCGTACCGGCGGGCAGCACTTGAACTGGGTTCCTCCGTCCGGCACGTCCTCGGCCGCCAGCGCCAGGTAGTGCGGGCAGGTCTCGGCGGTCACCCGGACGCCCTGCCGGCGCGCCGTGTCGATCAGGGGCACGGCCGACGCGCTGGACAGGTGCAGCACGTGCGCCCGGGCACCGGCCCGGCCCGCGTGGCCCAGCAGCCGCTCGACCGCCCGGTCCTCGGCGTCGGGCGGACGGGAGCGGACGAAGTCGCGGTACGCCGGCCCCGCGACCGGCGCGGCCGACGCGATCACGTCCGCGTCCTCGGCGTGCACCACCAGCACCGAGTCGAGTGCCGCTACCTCGGCCAGCGCGGCCGCCAGGGCCTCGTCGTCCAGCGGCGGGAACTCGGGTACCCCGGAGTCGACGAGGAAGCACTTGAAGCCGAGGACGCCGGCCTCGTGCAGGCCGCGGAGCTGCCCGACGTTGCCCGGCACGGCCCCGCCCCAGAAGCCGACGTCGACATGACACTGCCCCTGTGCCACACCACGCTTGGCCTCCAGGGCGTCGACGTCCACCGTGGGGGGCAGGCAGTTCAGGGGCATGTCGACGATCGTCGTGACGCCACCTGCGGCCGCCGCACGCGTCGCCGTCGCGAACCCCTCCCACTCGGTGCGGCCGGGCTCGTTCACGTGCACGTGGGTGTCGACCAGGCCCGGCAACAGCACCTCGTCACCGGCAAGGACGACGGTCTCGGTCGCGTCCGTGTCCGCGTCGAGCGCCAGCACGCCGACGATGCGGCCCCCGGTGACGGCGACCGTGGCGGGCCGCTCGGCCCCGTCCACCACGGCCCGTGGCGCCCGCACGAGCAGGTCGATCACGAGGTACCCGTGATGTGCTCCGGGCGGATCGGCACGCGCCGCAGGTCGACCCCGCACGCCTGCCGGATCGCCGCCGCCACAGCGGGTCCGGACGACACCGTCGGTGGCTCGCCCACGCCGCGGAGGCCGTACGGCGCGTGCGGGTCGGGGTTCTCCAGCAGCTCGACGATCATCGGCGGCACGTCGAGGATCGTCGGGATCAGGTAGTCGGTGAAGGAGGGGTTGCGGATCTTGCCGTCGGTGACCAGCACCTCCTCCATCAGCGCCAGGCCGAGGCCCTGGGCGCTGCCGCCGTGCACCTGCCCGAGCACCGCGTCCGGGTTCATCGCCTTGCCGACGTCCTGCGCGGTGTCGAGGGCGACCACCTTGACCAGGCCCATCTCGACATCGACGTCGACGACCGCCCGGTGCGCCGAGAACGCATACTGCACGTGGGCGTTGCCCTGCCCGGTCTCGGGGTCGATGGCGTCGGTCGGTCGGTGGCGCCACTCGACCGTCTCGGTGACCGCGTCCGTCAGCAGGTCGGTGAGCGCCGCGACGACCTCGCCGGAGCCCAGCGCCACCGCCCCGTCCCGGAGCACGAGAGACCCCGCCGGATGGCCGGTGGCGGCGGACGCCAGCTCCAGCACGCGTGCCCGGACCGCCCGGCATGCGGCCTGCACGGCGCCGCCGGTGACGTAGGTCTGACGCGAGGCCGACGTCGACCCACCACTGCCGACACCGGTGTCCTTGGGGTGGACGACGACGGTGTCGACGCCGAGCTCCGTGCGGCAGATCTGCTGCTCGACGGTGACCAGTCCCTGACCCACCTCCGCCGCCGCGGTGTGCACGGTCGCCACCGGCTCGCCGGCGGTCACCTCCAGCCGCACCCGTGCCGTCGAGTAGTCGTCGAAACCCTCGGAGAAGCCGACGTTCTTGTACGTGACCGAGTAGCCGACTCCCCGCACGACGCCCTCGCCGTGGGTGGTGTTCGCCACCCCGCCGGGCATCGAGCGCAGGTCGTTCTCCGCGGGCGCCGGCAACGGCATGTCAAGAACCCGTTGCAGCAGCTCGGCCACCGGCGCGGGGGAGTCGATCACCTGGCCGGTGATGTTCTCGTCGCCCTCGCGCATCCCGTTGAGCTGGCGCAGTGCCACGCGGTCCATCCCGAGCCGGTCGGCCAGCGCGTCCATCACGGCCTCGTGCGCGAACGCGGCCTGCACGCAGCCGAACCCGCGCATCGCGCCGCACGGGGGGTTGTTCGTGTAGACGCCGTAGCTGTCGACGCGCACGTTCGGCACCCGGTACGGCCCGACGCCCATCGTGCCGCCGTTGCCCACCACCGCGGACGTCGACGACGCGTACGCGCCACCGTCGAAGACCAGCTCGGCGTGCGCGAACACGAGGGTGCCGTCGCGCTCCGCGCCGTAGGAGTACCGCATCGACGCCGGGTGCCGGTGCACGTGCCCGAAGAACGACTCCTCCCGCGAGTAGACCATCTTCACCGGCTTGTTCGTGTGCAGCGCCAGCAGGCACGCGTGCACGTGCATCGACAGGTCCTCGCGGCCACCGAAGGCCCCACCGACGCCGGCGAGGGTGAGCCGCACCTTCTCCGGTGGGAGACCCAGGGCGCGGACCACCTGCTGCTGGTCGACGTGCAGCCACTGGGTGGCGACGTAGAGGTCGACGCCGCCGTCCTCGGCCGGCACCGCCAGACCCGACTCCGGCCCGAGGAAGGCCTGGTCCTGCATCCCGACCTCGAAGTCCACCGTGGCCACGACCGGTGCCCTCGCGTCCTGGTCCCCCTTGCGCAGCTTCAGGTGCCGCACCAGGTTTCCTCCCGGCCGCACGAGCGGGGCGCCGGGCTCGAGCGCCGTCCGCGCGTCGGTGACGGCCTCGAGCTCGTCGTAGACGACGACGATCTTGGCCGCGGCGCGACGGGCGGTCTCGGGGTGCTCGGCCGCGACCAGGGCCACCGGCTCCCCCTGGTAGCGGACGACGTCGGCCGCGAGCACCGGCTGGTCCTGGTGCTCCAGCCCCACCGCGTTCACGCCGGGGACGTCGTCCGCCAGCAGCACGGCGTGGACGCCGGGCAGCGCGAGCGCCGGGCCGATGTCGATCGAGACTATGCGCGCGCACGGGTATGGGCTGCGCAGCGTGGAACCCCAGACCATCCCGTCCATCCACAGGTCCGAGGAGAACGCGAAGTCGCCGGTCACCTTCAGGGTGCCGTCGGGTCGGGTCGCGCTGGTGCCGACACCGCCCGCCGTCCCGGCCGGGGCGCGCGTGCTGGTCGCCGTCATCGGACGCTCGTCGAGAACAGGGCCCGGTGGACGTCGGAGACCTCGCGCGCCAGCGAGCCCTCGTCGACAGCGACCACGCGGTCGCGTTCGACCACCGCGGCCCCGCCCACCGTGAGCAGCTCGAGCGGGGGCGGTGGGCCGAGCACGAGCGCCGCCACGGGATCATCGATACCGCTGTGCCCCAACGTGTCCAGGCGCCAGAGCGCGAGATCGGCGAGCTTGCCGGTCTCGATCGACCCGATGTCGTCCTCGCGACCCAGCACGGCCGCACCGCCGATCGTCGCCATCTCCAGGGCGTCGCGCACCGTGAGCGCCTCAGGGCCGCCGCGGGCCCGGGCGAACAGCAGTGCGTGCCGCACCTCCTCGAGCAGGCTGCACGCCTCGTTGCTGGCCGCGCCGTCCACCCCGAGCCCGACGCGGGCGCCGGCGTCGCGCAGGTCCCGGGCCCGGGCGATCCCGGCGCCGAGCCGGGCGTTGGACGACGGGCAGTGGGCCACTCCCGTTGCCGTCTCGCCGATCCGCGCCACCGCCGCGTCGTCCAGGTGCACGGCGTGGGCGAACCAGACGTCGGGGCCGAGCCAGCCCAGGCTCTCGACGTACTCCAGCGGGGAGCAGCCGAACCGTTCGCGGCAGAACTCCTCCTCGTCGAGAGTCTCGGCCAGGTGGGTGTGCAGCAGGGTCCCGCTGCGGCGGGCCAGCGCGGCGGCCTCGCGCATCAGCGCACCGGTCACCGAGAACGGCGAGCAGGGCGCGATCGCCATCCGCAGCAACGAGTCCGGCGAGGGGTCGTGCCACCGGTCGATCGCGGCCTCGGTGGCGGCCAGGACGGTGTCGCGGTCCTCGACGACCTCGTCCGGGGGAAGACCGCCGTCGCTGCGGCCGAGGTCCATCGACCCGCGCGTGGGGTGGAACCGCAGGCCCACCGCGCGGGCGGCGTCCACGGTGGCACCCAGCACGTCGCCGCCGCCGCGCGGGAAGACGTAGTGGTGGTCGGTGCTGGTCGTGCAGCCGGTCCGTGCCAGGTGAGCCAGCGCGGCGGTGGCCGCGACCCGCACCACGTCGGCGTCGATGCGCGCCCAGACCGGGTACAGCGTCGTCAGCCAGCCGAACAGGGTCTCGTCGACCGCGGACCCTCGCGTCGCCCACTGGTACAGGTGGTGGTGGGTGTTGACGAACCCCGGCGTCAGCAGGCAGCCGCTGCCGTCGACGCGTTGCGCGCCGGGCAGGTCGGGGGCCGAACCCGCTCCCACGGCGACGATGCGCGAGCCTTCGACCACCACGTGCCCGTCGGCGTGCTCGGTGCGCGCGGCATCCACCGTCGCCACCCCACACCCCTCGATGATCAAGGACTCCATGCTCGCCCCCGTGCATGAGGGCCTTGATCAACGCGGGGGGTCGGGGTGGCCCGCATCCGGTCACCGGCCAGCCGGACGGCGTCCAGGATCTTCTCGTACCCCGTGCACCGGCAGAGGTTGCCGGCCAGGGCCTCGCGGACCTCCGGGTCGGTCGGCTGCGGGTCGCGTGCCAGCAGGTCGTGCGCCGCGACGACGAGACCCGGCGTGCAGAACCCGCACTGCACCGCGCCGGCGTCGACGAACGCCTGCTGCACGGGGTGCAGGGCCTCGCCGTCCGTCAACCCCTCGACGGTCACCACGTCCCGCCCCTGCACCTGACCCGCCGCGACGAGGCACGCGCAGACGGGTACCTCGTCGAGGTAGACGGTGCACGAGCCGCACTCGCCCTGCTCGCACGCGTTCTTCGAACCCGGCAGGCCCATCCGCTCGCGCAGCACGTACAGCAGGCTCTCGCCCTCCCAGACATCGTCGGCCTCACGCGGCTCGCCGTTGACCGTCGCCGTGACCCGCATCGCCTACGCACCCCTCCGGAGGTCGTCCCATGCCCAGCCGGCACAGCGCCGGGCCATCACCGCGACCGAGTGCCGACGGTAGGCCGCGGTGCCTCGCACGTCGTCTATCGGGTCGGTCGCGGCCGCCACCCGCGCACCGAACTCCCGTGCCGCGTCGGCATCCAGCGCACCCGTTGAGTCCCAGTCGAGGGCGGCGGCGAGATACCGCTCGGCGTCGGCGGCGCGGCGCGGAGTCGGTGCCGCGGAGCCGATGCCCGTGCCGACCTCGCGCCGGTCGGGGTGCAGAGCGAACCCGAACGCGGACACGGCGATCACCATCGCGTTGCGCGTACCCACCTTGGCGAACTGCTGGGGCCCGGACGCCGGACGGACGAGGACGGCGGTGATCAGCTCGTCGGGCTCGCCCACGTGCCGCTTCGGACCGGTGAAGAAGTCGTCCACGGACACCAACCGGGTCCCTCGGACCGACGCGAGCTCCACCTGGGCGCCGGCCGCGAGCAGGGCCGGGTGCGCGTCGCCCGCCGGGGAGGCCGATCCGAGGTTGCCGCCGACCGTGCCGCGGTTGCGGATCTGCGGCGAGCCGACCGTGCGCGACGCCATCGCCAGGCCGGGCAGGCGGTCACCCAGCTCGGTGATCACCCGCGCGTACGTGACGGTGGCGCCCAGGCGCACCATGCCGTCGTCCGGCCCCCAGTCGGCCAGCTCGGCGACCCGGGTCAGGTCCAGCAGCGCGGGCGGACGGCGGCGGTCGAAGTTGATCTCCACCATCACGTCGGTCCCACCGACGATCGGCACCGCCTCGGGCTGTGAGGCCTTGACCGCCAGCGCGTCCGCGAGCGTGCCCGGTTGCAGGAACTCCACCCGAGCACGCTACGGCGCCGAGGTGTTGCGCGACAGCATCTCGACCCACCCGGTGCCGAGAGGAGGTCAGACGAAACCTGGCAGGTCCTGCCATGCCCCCGGGGCCGGCGGCGCGTCGTCACGGACCACGGCGGCCTCGATCAGCCCGTACGGCCGGTCCGCGGCGTGGAAGACCTCGCCGGGGTTGTCGAGGCCGAAGGGCGTCAGATCCACCAGGTTGTGGTGCCGGTTCGGGGCGGAGAGGCGGATCTCGGCCAGACCCTGATGGGCCTCGAGCGCGGCGCGCCCCATCTCCCACAGCGTCTGCTGGAGGGCGAGGCTGTGCACCGCCGCGAACCGCTCGACGAGCGACCGGCGGACCGACGCGTACGAGGCCTGCCAGTCGTCGTCCGTACCGGTGTGTCTCCACCGGGCCGTCAGCGAGGTGGCCATCACGCGGTCGTGCGTCGGCTCCAGCGTCGTGTAGGGGTCGGTCAGGAAGCCGGCGAACTCCGACCCGGTGGACTTGAGCAGCACCAGGTCCTCGAGGCCGCTGACGACCCAGGCGCCGTCCGCGCCGACCGTGACGGCGGCCGTGCGCACCTCCTGACCGCGCCGCACCCAGGTGTGGGCGTGGTCGACGCCGTCGACCGCGACGCGGTCCCAGCAGAACTCCTCCACCTCGACGCGCGCCTCGGCGACCGGTGTGACGTCGTCCACGAAGTGCCGGGCCAGGGCGAGGGCGTAGGTCTCGATCTCACCGATGCCGTGGCTTTTCGCGAAGGCGAAGCATGTGTTCCTCTGGCTGTCGGTCGGCAGGACGTTGCCCTGGTCGCCGAGGAGGTGGGCGTCCGCGAACTCGCCACGCAGGGACGTCGAGACGTTGAGGTCCCTGATCTCGTGCCGTTCGTCGTCACGGTAGATGCGCACGACACGGGTCTCGGCCTTGCCGTATCGGTTGTGTCCCAACGAGATCGCCACAGGTCAGCTCCCCCGGTACGTGGAGTAGGCGAACGGCGACAGCAGCAGCGGCACGTGGTGGTGCCCCGGCTCGGTGACCTCGAAGACGATGACGACCTCGGGGTAGAAGCCCTGCTGGCCGGTCTCGGCGAAGTAGGTCGCCGTGTCGAGCACCAGGCGGTAGGTACCGCGCTGGGTCGTGGCCGGCCCCAGGTCGGTCACCCGGCCGTCGTCGTCCGTCACCGCCTCCGCGACGCTGCCGTCGGGCGCCTCCAGCCGAACCGGGACGCCGGACGCCGGCCGGCCGCGGGCCGTGTCCAGCACGTGGGTGGTCACCCCGGTCATGACTTCTCCACCAGTCGCCGAAGCCGCAGCCGGTTGATCTTCCCCAGCTCGTCGCGGGCGACGCGCCGCTCGGCCGTGGGGTCGTTGCTGAGGCGCTCTCGCAACAGCGCGAGCAGCTCGTCGCCGGTGCGGCCGCTGGCGCAGACGAGGTAGACGTGGCCGAACCGCTCCTCGTAGGCCCTGTTGCCGTCGGCCAGAGCCTCGCGGGAGGCGTCGCTGACTCCGGACTGCTCGCGACGCGAGTCCGCCGAGGTGCCGCGCTCGCCGATCCGCGGGTGACCGGCGAGAGCCTCGTCGAGGTCGGGCTCGCGGAGCGCGGCGAGCGCGTCGTCCGCAGCCGCGTAGAGGTCGTCGCGCTCCGCGAAGGGACGGGCCGCGGCCACGGTGTCGGCCCACGATGCCGACGCGCAGACCCCTTGCAGCCGCAGGCGCGCCTCGCTCTCCGGCAGGGCGTTGAACGCGGCGAGGTCGGTCGGTGACACGGCGCCGACCCTAGCCGCCCTGGCGGCCCACCCGACTACCCTGCGGAGATGTCCCACCGGCAGGAGGCTGCGGCGCGGACCCGTGCCGCGCCGCCAACGACCGAGGACCGCCTGCGGTGGGCGATCGATCACGACGGCCTGCACCTGCACTTCCAGGTGGTCGTCGACCTTCCCGGGGGTCGCGTCACCGGGGTGGAGGCCCTGGCCCGGTGGGACGACGAGGAGCTCGGCAGCGTCCCGCCGGAGGAGTTCGTCGACCTGGCGGAGCGCACCGGCCTGATCGTGGCCCTCGGCCGCTGGGTGCTGCGGTCGGCCTGCCGCCAGGCCGCGCTCTGGTCGGCGGACCATGATCGCCTCCCGCCGGTGATGTCCGTCAACGTGTCGCCGATGCAGCTGCTGGAACCGACGTTCGCGGACGACGTCGCCGATGCCTTGCTCGACAGCGGTCTTCCGCCCGGTCGTCTGTGCCTGGAGGTCACCGAGACCGCCGTCGTGTCGAACCTGACCGAGGCCGTTGCCCGTCTCTGGCAGGTTCGCCGGCTCGGAGTCCGCCTGGCGCTCGACGACTTCGGTACCGGTCACTCCTCGTTGACGTTGCTGCGTCACCTTCCCGTCCACCTGGTGAAGATCGACCGGAGTCTCGTCGAGCGCGTGGCCACGGACGCGGGGGATGCCGTCCTGGCGCGGCTCGTCGTCGACGCCACGCACAACCTCGGCCTGCGCGTGTGCGCGGAAGGCGTGAGCACTCCCGAGCAGGCCCGGCAGCTCGTGGCCATCGGCTGCGACTCGGCGCAGGGCTGGTTGTTCGGGCACGCGACGTCGCCCGACGCCGTGGACGTCGACGACCGGTCGCCGCCGTCGTTCGACCCGGACAGCCCCCCGCCGGTCGCGCTCGCCGGTAGCGACGAGCTGGTGGTCGTGACGAGCTGGTGGTCGTGACGACTCCCGACCGGATCGTCACCTATGTCTCGTCGTCCTCACGGTCGGTGCTGGGCTTCACGCCGGCGCAGGTCATCGGCAGACGCGTGCGTCACCTGGTGCCGGACGACGACCCCGAGGGGCAGACGACGGTGCAGGTCCGTCACCGTGACGGCACCGACCGATGGCTGCGGGGCACGGTGCAGCGGTTGCTCGACGAGTCCGGATCGGTACGGGAGGTGCTCGGCGTCTTCCGCGACGTGACCGAGATCGTGGTGCGGCAGCGGGCGCTGGCCGCCAGCGAGACGCTCTTCCGCCACGCGTTCTCCGACGCCCCGATCGGGATGGCGCTCACCGCGCTCGACGGCACCATCCTGAGGGCCAACACCGCCTTCTCGACGCTGGTCGGTCGGGGGGTCGACGAGCTGGTGGGACTGCGCGTCGCCGACATCACCCATCCCGACGACCTGGCCAGGGACGCCGGCAACCTCACCGCGCTCCGCTCCGGGTCCGCCACGTCTCACCGGGTGCGCAAGAGGTACCGGCACGCGGCGGGTCACGACGTCCCGGTCGAGGTGCACGCCGCCCTGGTGGCCGCGGCGGACGGTGAGCAGGACTACGTGGTCGCGCACGTCCTGCCCACCTGACCGAGCACAGAGTCCTTGATCAACGCCAGTGTCGTGATCAAGGACTTCGTGCTCAGACGTTGCGGCGGTACTGGCCCCCGACCTCGAAGAACGCCTCGCTGATCTGACCGAGGGAGCAGGAGCGGACGGCGTCCATCAGGGCCGCGAAGACGTTGCCGCCGTCCGTGGCCGCCGCCTTGAGCTCCTCCAGGGCGGCCGGCGCGTCACCGCGGTGCCGCTCGTGGAAGTCGGCCAGGCGCGCCAGCTGCGAGTTCTTCTCGTCGTCGGTCCCCCGGGCCAGCTCGACGTGCGTCGGCGTGGCACCGGCCGGCTCGGAGAGGAAGGTGTTCACCCCGACGATCGGCAGCGAGCCGTCGTGCTTCCGGTGCTCGTACAGCATCGACTCGTCCTGGATGCGCCCGCGTTGGTAGCCCGTCTCCATCGCACCGAGCACGCCACCTCGCTCGGCGATGCGGTCGAACTCCGCGAGCACCGCCTCCTCGACCAGGTCGGTCAGCTGGTCGACGACGTAGGACCCCTGCAGCGCGTTCTCGGTGTCGGCGAGCCCCCACTCCTGGTCGATGATCATCTGGATCGCCAGCGCGCGTCGCACCGACTGGGCTGACGGCGTCGTGACGGCCTCGTCGTAGGCGTTGGTGTGCAGGCTGTTCGCGTTGTCGTAGATCGCGCACAGCGCCTGCAGCGTGGTGCGGATGTCGTTGAAGTCCATCTCCTGGGCGTGCAGCGAGCGGCCCGAGGTCTGCACGTGGTACTTCAGCTTCTGGGCCCGCTCCCCCGCGCCGTACCGGTCGCGCATCGCGACCGCCCAGATCCGCCGGGCGACGCGTCCGATCACGGTGTACTCGGCGTCCATGCCGTTGGAGAAGAAGAACGACAGGTTCGGCGCGAAGTCGTCGATCTTCATCCCGCGCGCCAGGTACGCCTCGACGTAGGTGAAGCCGTTGGCGAGGGTGAACGCGAGCTGGCTGATGGGGTTCGCCCCGGCCTCGGCGATGTGGTACCCGGAGATCGAGACCGAGTAGAAGTTGCGCACCTGGTTGGCGATGAACCACTCCTGCATGTCGGCCATGCAACGCAACGCGAACTCGGTCGAGAAGATGCAGGTGTTCTGGCCCTGGTCCTCCTTGAGGATGTCGGCCTGCACGGTGCCGCGCACCGTCGACACGGCCCGGGCGCGGATCTCGTCGGCCTCGGCACCGCTGGGCTCGCGGCCCTCCGCCTCGCGGAAGCGGTCGACCTGCTGGTCGATCGTCGCGTTGAGGAACATCGCCAGGATCGCCGGCGCGGGCCCGTTGATGGTCATCGAGACCGACGTGGTCGGCGAGCACAGGTCGAAGCCGGAGTACAGCTCACGCATGTCGTCGACGGTGGCGATCGAGACCCCCGAGGTGCCGACCTTGCCGAAGACGTCGGGGCGCTGCGAGGGGTCGCGTCCGTAGAGGGTCACCGAGTCGAACGCGGTCGACAGCCGGGTCGCCGGCTGGCCCTGTGACAGCAGGTGGAACCGGCGGTTGGTGCGGAACGCGTCGCCCTCGCCCGCGAACATCCGGGCCGGCGCCTCCTCGGCCCGCTTGAACGGGAACACCCCCGCGGTGAAGGGGAAAGAGCCCGGCAGGTTCTCGCTGCGCAGGAACCGCACCGTCTCGCCGTCGTCCGCCGTCCGCGGCAGCGCCACCCGGGGCACCTTCGTGCCCGACAGCGTCTCCCTCGTCAGAGGCGTGTGCACCTCCTTGCCCCGCACGACGTAGACGAGGTCGTCGCCGTCGTAGCGCTCCCGGACGCCGGGCCACGCCTCGAGCATGGAGCGCACGGAACCCTCCATCTCGGCCTCGACCCGTTCGAGCAGCGCTGCGACCGACTCGGCCGCCGGGTCGTCATCGGCGAGCAGGTCGCGCGTCGCGGCGACCTGCTGGCGCCGGCGGGCGGCCTCGACGTGCTCGGCGGTCGCGGAGTGGTACCCGCGGACGACCTCGGTCACCTCCGACAGGTAGCGCTCGCGCCCCGCCGGCAGCACGCCCTGCAGGTCGGTCGAAACCCGGGTGTCGACCTCTCGCAGCACCCCGCCGAGGTCGCCGAGGCCGTGCGGCTCCAGCAGGCTCTTCAGGTGGTGGTACAGCGCCGTCACCCCGTCGTCGTCGAACCGCGCGGCGCTCGTTCCGAAGACCGGCATCTCGTCCCACGGCGTGCCGAACTGCAGGCGGTTGCGGACCATCTGGCGGGCCACGTCACGCCGGGCGTCGTCCGCTCCTCGGCGCTCGAACTTGTTGATCGCCACCACATCCGCCAGGTCGAGCATGTCGATCTTCTCGAGCTGGCTGGAAGCGCCGTACTCCGGCGTCATCACGTACAGCGAGACGTCGGCGAGGTCGGCGACCGGCGCGTCGCCCTGGCCGATCCCGGGCGTCTCCACGATGACGAGGCCGAAGCCCGCGGCCTTGCAGCCGGCGATGACGTCGTCGAGGTGCTCGGGGATCTGGGTGCCCGGTGTCCGGGTCGCCATCGAACGGAACATGACGACGTCCGGGTCGATGCTGTTCATCCGGATCCGGTCGCCCAGCAGGGCACCGCCACCGCGCCTGCGGCTGGGGTCGATAGCGAGGACGGCGACGCGCACCTTGTCCTCGGTGTCACGTCGCAGCCGTCGCACCAGCTCGTCGGTCAGCGACGACTTGCCCGATCCCCCGGTACCGGTGATGCCGAGCACCGGCACCGTGCGCGCGGCCGCGGCCGACCGCACCTTCTCGGCGAACGCAGGGTCGGCGCCGGCCTCGAGCACGGTCAGCCCCCGGGCGACGGCAGACTCCGAGCCCGCCAGGAGCCCGGCCAGGTCGGCCCCGGAGGCGGAGAGGTCGACGTCGCACTCGGCGATCAGCTGGTTGATCATCCCGGGCAGGCCGAGGCGCTGGCCGTCCTGCGGGCTGAAGATGTGCACGCCCCGCTCGGCGAGCGTCGCGATCTCGTCGGGCACGATCACGCCGCCGCCGCCGCCGTAGACGCGAACGTGCCCCGCACCCCGTTCCCGCAGCCGCTCGACGAGGTAGGAGAAGTACTCGAGGTGCCCGCCCTGGTAGCTGGAGACGGCGACGCCCTGCACGTCCTCCTGCAACGCGGCGGTGACGACCTCCTCGACGCTGCGGTCGTGACCGAGGTGCACCACCTCGGCCCCCTGGCTCTGCAGCAGCCTCCGCATGATCGTGATCGCGGCGTCGTGGCCGTCGAAGAGGCTGGCCGCGGTGACGAAGCGCACCGGGTGGGTGGGGACGTGGAGCTCAGGCATGGCGTCAATAGTAGGACATCCTAGTATCTCGCGCTACCATCGCTCGGTGCCGCCGCAGCAGCCCCTGCCGTACGACCCCGTCGCCGAGGCCCGGCGTCAGTGGGCGGCGCACGGGTGGTCGCAGGCCGCCGGGGGGATGGCGGCGGTGACGTCCCTGATGCGGGCGCATCAGATCGTGCTGGCCCGCGTGGAGGCGGTGCTGCGGCCGCTGGGCGTGACGTTCGCCCGCTACGAGGTGCTGATGCTCCTGCACTTCAGCCGCTCGGACGCCCTGCCCATGACGATCATCGGCGCCCGCCTTCAGGTGCACCCGACGAGCGTGACCAACGCCGTCGACCGGCTGGAACGGGCCGGTCTGGTCGCCCGCCGGCCCCACCCCAGCGACGGTCGGACGACGCTCGTCTCCCTCACGGACGACGGACGACGGCTGGCCCTGGACGCGACGGATCGACTCAACGCGGCGGTGTTCCGCGCCCCGGGGATGCCGGACGGCGACCTGGCCGTCCTGGTCGACGTCCTCGCCGGGCTGCGGCGGGACGCCGGGGACTTCTGA
>DASROP010000032.1:0-9386 GCA_035646835.1 Actinomycetales bacterium
CCCCTACGTCGTGGCCCCCACCGGTGCCCCGGCCGTGGAGCTCGAGACGTCGCCCGAGCCGCCGCTGGGCCTGCTGGGGGCCTCCGTCCGGACGACGACCACCACGCTGGCGCGGACCCAGCGGCTGGTGATCGTCACCGACGGGCTGCTGGAGGCCCGGCGTCCACACCGGTTCTGGGACCGGTCGTCCGGCAGGTTCTTCCCGGCCGAGGAGGCGGTGGGATCGGCGCTCGGCGTGGGCCCCCTGCCGAGCGGCCTCAAGCAGCTCGTCACGTCGGTCCGCCGGTGGACCCGCGGCCGGCTGCGCGACGACCTCGCCGTCCTGGTGCTCCAGCGCCACTGATGCCCGTGCCCCGGCGTCCGCCGAAATCGACCTTCGGTGACCGGGCATGGACAACGGCCCCCGGTGGTTGCCACCCTTGGAGCGGATCGAGATCACGGGGTGGTGGCCGGGATGGGCGTCGCGGACGACGTGGCGAGGCTGGCGGACGGCGGCCTGCCGCTGCGCCTGACCGCCTGGGACGGCAGCCGGACCGGGCCGCCGGGCAGCCCGATCACCCTGCACGTCGCCAACGAGCGCGCGCTCGCCGCGCTGCTGACCGCGCCGGGCGACGTCGGCCTCGCGCGGGCCTACGTGTCCGGCGACCTCGAGCTCTCCGGCGTGCACCCCGGCGACCCGTACGAGGCGCTGCGGCTCGTGCAGGACTGGCGGTTCGCCCTGCCGCCGTCCGCCCTGGTCGACCTGGCCCGCACGGCGGGCGTCCGACGGCTGCTCTCCCGCACCCGTCCCGAGGCTGAGGCCGAGCCGCGCTGGCGACGCGCCGTCCGGCACCACACCCGGATCACCGACGCGCGCACCGTCCGGCGCCACTACGACCTCTCCAACCCGTTCTACGAGCTGGTGCTCGGGCCGAGCATGACCTACTCGTGTGCCGTCTTCGAGAAGGACGACGCGACGCTCGAGGAGGCCCAGGACGCCAAGCACGACCTGATCTGCCGCAAGCTCGGGCTGCAGCCCGGCATGCGGTTGCTGGACGTCGGCTGCGGCTGGGGGTCGATGGTGCGGCACGCGGCGCGCCACCACGGGGTCGAGGCGACCGGCATCACCCTGTCGCCGCAGCAGGCTGAGTACGCGCGGGACGCCGTCCGCAGCGAGGGACTGGCGGGGCAGGTCCGCATCCTGGAGACCGACTACCGCGACGTGGCCGACGGGCCCTACGACGCGATCTCCTCGGTGGGGATGATCGAGCACGTCGGGATCCGCCGCTACCCGCGCTACTTCGGCATCCTCCGCGACCTCCTCGCGCCGGGCGGCCGGCTGCTGAACCACGGGATCACCCGGCCTGACTCGCACGGCTCCGTCAAGCCTGGCGCGTTCATCGACCGGTACGTCTTCCCGGACGGCGAGCTGCCGCCACCGGGACGCGTCGTGACCGCGGCGCACGATGCCGGTCTCGAGGTCCGCCACGTCGAGAACCTGCGCGAGCACTACGCGATGACGTTGCGGGAGTGGGGTTCCAACCTTGCGGCGAGCTGGGACGACGCGGTGCGGCTCGTCGGCGTCGAGCGGGCCCGCGTGTGGGGCCTGTACATGGCCGGCTCGCGGCTCTCGTTCGAGCAGAACGCGTTACAGGTGCACCAGGTGCTGGCGGTCAAGCCGGTGGCCGGCGTCTCCGGGTTCCCGCTCCGTCCCGACTGGGCCTGAGCCTCCGCTCGGTAGGCACCCGGCGGCGTACCCCCGCACCTACCGAACTGTCCGACACAGCGCCTGGGACGACGACAACGAGGCTTCGGTAGGTCCGGCGGTACAGGTCGGTCAGCGCGTCAGCGCCGCCAGCACCCGGATGCTATACGTGTATGCTACGTCGGGAGGTGGTCGCGATGCTGGCACTCAGGTTGCCGCCCGAGGTCGAGGAGCGACTGGAACGTCTGGCCCGACGAACGGGGCGAACGAAGTCGTTCTACGCCAGGGAGGCGATCCTCGACCATCTCGAGGATCTGGAGGACCTATACCTGGCCGAGGACGCGCTGCGCGAGCACTACTCCTCCGGCGGCGCCACGGCGTCGATGGAGGAGGTCATGGCGCGCTACGGCGGGTGACCTACTCCGTCGAATGGTCGCGTCGGGCCCAACGCCAGCTGGCTCGGCTGGATCGGCCCGTCGCCCGCTCCTTGGTGCGCTTCATGCACGAGCGCGTGCACCAGTCACCGAACCCGCTGGGCATCGGCAAGCCGCTCAAGGACTCGACCTTCTGGCGCTACCGGGTCGGCGACTACCGCATCCTGTGCCTGATCGAGGACGAGACCCTGGTCGTGCTGGTCGTCGAGCTGGGGCATCGCCGTGAGGTCTACCGTCGCTGACCGGTGTCGGCGCGACGCTCGAGGTTCTGCTCCAGCGCGCGCCGGGCGCGGTAGGCCGCGACGTGCACCCGGTTGCCGCAGCCGGCCTCGCAGTAGCGACGGGACCGGTTCTTGGACAGGTCGATCACCACGCCGTCGCAGTCCTCGGCGGCGCAGACCCCCAGCCGGTCCATCTGGCGTCCGCGGATGACGTCGACCAGTGCCATCGCCGCCTCGACCGCGAGGCGGGTGACGACCGGGGCGTCGGGCGCGGTGGCGTGCAGGTGGTAGTCCCACGCGTCGTGGCGGACCAGCTGCGGCAGCGCCCCGGCCTGGGCGAGCAGCAGGTTGACGGCGTCGACGGCCTCGTCCTCGCCGGCGGTCCAGATCCGCCGGAGCCGGGGACGCAGGTCACGGACGGCCGCCAGCTCGGCCTCGTTGTGGTCGCGGCTCCCGCTGAACTCCCACTCGTCGAGCCAGGTGTCCAGCTCGTCGACGGTGGTGATCCCGTCCTGACCCTGGGCCTCGGACACCGTGTTGATCAGCGCCGCCGCAGCCTGCAGCGCGCACTCCGTGTCATGACTGAAAAGCATCTTGACTCCTGACCGGTGCGACCTCTACCGTCACCAGCATAACGGGGTTTTGGCCCTGACACCCGGGCGACGGACGCAGGACGGAGGACGGCAATGACCCAGGCGCTGCCGGTCGAGGGCACCACACCCGGTACGGCGAGGCGCGGCGCCACCCGGACCGGTCCGGGCATCGCGCTGGCCCTGGCGTCGGCGGCCGCGTTCGGCACCTCCGGGGCCGTCGCCCGCCCCCTCCTGGACACCGGGTGGAGCCCCGGTGCGGTGGTCACGTTCCGGGTCGGGGTCGCCGCCGTGGTGCTCGGCGTGCCGACGCTGCTCGCGCTGCGGGGGCGGTGGGGTGCGCTCCGCCGTAACGCCGGCGTGGTGCTCGGGTACGGGGTGTTCGCCGTCGCCGGCGCCCAGCTGGCGTACTTCAGCGCGATCCAGCACCTGTCGGTCGCCGTCGCCCTGCTGATCGAGTACCTCGCTCCCGTGCTCATCGTGGGCTACCTGTGGGCGCGCACCGGGAGGCGGCCGAACCGGCTGACCGTCATCGGCGGGGTGCTCTCGCTGGCCGGTCTCGCGCTGGTCCTGGACCTCACCGGGCAGGTGCAGGTCAGCCTGGTCGGCGTGCTGTGGGCGCTGGGCGCCGCGATGGGCCTGTCGGCCTACTTCCTGCTGTCCGACCACGGCTCGGACGGCGACGACGCGGTGCCTCCCCTCGCGCTGGCCGGCGCCGGTCTCACCATCGGGGCCGCGGTCCTCGTCCTGGCGGGCGTGACCGGGATCCTGCCGATGCGTGCGTCCACCGCCGACGTGGCGATGGCCGGCCTCGGCGTGCCGTGGTGGGTGGCCGGCCTGGAGCTCGCCCTGCTGACCGCCGCGTTCGCGTACGTCACGGGCGTGATGGCCGTGCGCCGCCTCGGCTCGACGGTGGGCTCGTTCGTGGCGCTCACCGAGGTGATGTTCGCGGTGCTGTTCGCCTGGCTGCTGATCGACCAGCTCCCGGCGCCGGTGCAGCTGCTCGGCGGAGTCCTGATCGTGGCCGGGGTCGTGGCGGTCCGGCTCGGGGAGACGCAACGGCGGCGCCGTGCTCGCCGACCGTCGTGAGACCTCCACGGGTCAGCGCAGGGCAGCAAGCTTGGCGGCGAGAAGGTCGCGCTCTCGCTCGTTGACGCAGCGTTCGAGTGCGCAACGCAACGCGACGCGCGCCTCGTCGGTACGACCCAGGCGGGTGAGCAGCTCGCCGCGCACCGTGGGGAGCAGGTGCGACCGATTGAGCATCGGATCGTCGGCCAGGACGTCGACCGCGGCCAGCCCGAGCGCGGGTCCGTCGGCCATGGACACCGCGACCGCACGGTTGAGCGCGACCACGGGCGAGGGCATCAGCTGGCTCAGCACGTCGTAGAGGTGGACGACTCGCTGCCAGTCGGTGTCGTCCACGGACGGGGCGAGCGCGTGACACTCGGCGATCGCGGCCTGCACGCCGTACGCTCCGAGGCCGTTGCCGACCCGCTGCGCGGTGGCCAGCGATGCCCGCCCGCGCCTGACGGCGGACCGGTCCCAGCGGCGCCGGTCCTGGGCCTCCAGGAGCACCGGTTCGCCGTCGGGGCCGGCACGAGCGGGAAACCGCGCGGCCGTCAGCTCCAGAAGAGCAAGCAGCCCGTGGACCTCGGGGGCATCGGGCATGAGCCGCACGAGCACGCGCGACAGGCGAATCGCCTCGTGCGCGAGGTCGGTGCGGATCACCTCCGACCCCGACGACGCGCTCGAGCCCTCGGTGAAGACGAGGTAGACCACGCTGAGTACCGAGCCCAGCCGCTCGCGCTGCTCACCCCGTGTCGGCACCGCGAACGGCACGCCTGCCGCCGTCAGCGCCTTCTTCGCCCGGGTGATCCGCGCCTGTACGGTCGCGGTCGGGAGCAGGAACGCCCGGGCGATCTCGTCGCTCCCCAGGCCGCTCACCACCCGTAGCGTCAGCGCGACCCGCGCCTCCCGGTTCAGCACGGGGTGGCAGGCGACGAAGACGAGCGCGAGGACGTCGTCGTCGATCCGGTCGGGGTCCCACAGCAGGTCGTCCCCCTCTCCTGCGGGCGGTCCCCCACCTGCGCCGCCGACGGTGCCGCCCTCGCCCAGGTCGCGGGCGAGGGTGGCGTACCGCTCGTCGAGTGCGGCGCGGCGGCGGAACACGTCGATCGCACGCCGCCGACCGACGGTGAGCAGCCACCCGGCCGGGTTGCGGGGGACGCCGTGACGAGGCCAGCTGACCAGCGCCTCCGCGAGGGCCTCCTGGGCCAGGTCCTCGGCCAACGCGAAGTCGCCGGTGTAGCGGGCCAGCGCGCCGACGATGCGAGCCGACTCGATCCGCCATACCGCCTCGACGCTCTGCCGGCCACTGCTCACCGGTTGCCCGTGGACTCCCGCCACTCGCGCTCCTTCTGCACCCACTCGTTGTCCTGCGGGAACTCGTCGATGGTCGTCACCCGGCGGATCTCGGTCTTCAGGCCCGGACCCGTCAGGGGCGACCGCTTCGCCCACTCCACCGCCTCTTCCTGGGAGGCCACGTCCAGCAGGTAGAAGCCGCCGAACAGCTCCTTGGTCTCCCCGTAGGGGCCGTCGGTGACGATCGGCGTCTCACCGGAGTGGTCCACGACGACGCCGGGACTCGGGTCCAGGCCCTCGGCGGCGAGCAGCACACCCGCCTGGATCAGCTCCTCGTTGTACCGGCCGACGGTCGCGAGCATCTGCTCGATGTCGAAGTCCTCGGCGCCTGCCCAGGAGTCGTCGGCTGCCCGCATGATCAGCATGTACTTCATCGGTTCTCTCCCTCAGTGCGCAGGTCCCCTACGGACCCTCTCACCCCCAGGTCGAACAGCGCCCGCTCCGATCGACACGCCGATGCGTGCGGAAGCACCACGGTGCCCGGGCACGTCCGGCTCGCGTACGCCTACAGGCACACGGTGCTCCCCGGGCAAGGGTCCGGACCACGACGCCAGTGCATGGCGGTCGGCGGTCAGTACGGACACCGCCGTCCCAGGCCGCCTGAGCGGCACGTTGCGGCGGCTGGTGGCGGCTGAGTGGCACGGCTGTGCCGGCCGTCGACGAGCTCGACGACGTGCGGGCGAGCGCCTGGCCGGTGTTACAGTACGCAGTGTGAGTACGCTGACAATCCGCACGGACCACGAGGTGGAGCGGGCACTGCAGGCCCTCACCAGCGATGGGCGATCCCGCTCCGAGGCGGCGCGGTCGGCGATCCTGGCGGCCGAGCGCACCCATCGGAAGGCGCGACTGCGAGCCGAGGCCGAGAGTCTGCGCAACGACCCCGACGACGTGGCCGCGTCGCGAGAGCTGACGGCCGAGATGGACGCCGTCCGTGCGTGGTGACCTGTACAGACTGAAAGCACCGAAGGACGCTCTCGGCCACGAACAAGCCGGCGGCCGATACGCAGTCATGGTCCAGTCCGACGACCTCCCGCTCTCCACCTGCCTCATCGCACCTACCTCGACCGGACGACGGCCGGCATCGTTCCGTCCCGAGATCGAGGTCAACGGCATCAAGACCCTTGTGCTGGCCGAGCAGCTCACCGTGATCGATCCGCAGACACGTCTCGGGGAGTTCGCGGGCAGGCTGGACCTCTCCGAGCTGCAAGCCCTGGACGCTGCGCTCCTGGTGGTTCTGGCTCTGGACTGAGTTGCGCCCGGAGCCGGTGAGTCCGAACGCGGATGTTCTGTGAACACCCCGTGGGTGCGCGAGGGGGGAGTTGAACCCCCACACCCTTTCGAGTACACGGACCTGAACCGTGCGCGTCTGCCTATTCCGCCACTCGCGCGAGCCCGCAAAGGCTAACACGCAGCGAAGGCCCCCGAGCCGGCGCGAGAACGCACCCGGAGCCGCGGGGGAGCAGCGCCCGTTACGATCAGTGGCCGGACCGGCGACCCGCCGGCGTTGCGTCCTGCCCGGGGCCGGGACGGAGCGGGCAGACCAGAGCGGAGGAGGTGCGTCGTGGGAGTGCTGGACAAGTTCGAGCGCGGGATCGAGCGCGCCGTCAACGGGGCCTTCGCGAAGGCCTTCCGCAGCGAGGTGCAACCGGTCGAGCTCGCCAGCGCGCTGCGTCGCGAGGCCGACAACAACACCGCGGTGGTGGCCCGCGACCGCACCCTGGTGCCGAACTCGTACACGATCACCCTCGGCAGCGAGGACCACACCAAGGTCGCGGACTGGGAGGACTCCCTCGCCGACGAGCTGGTCGACAGCGTCACCGCCCACGCCCGGCAGCAGCGGTACGCCTTCGTCGGCCCGGTCAGCGTCCGGTTCGAGCGGGACGACGGCCTCGACACCGGCGTCTTCCGGGTCCGTGGCGCCCGCGTCAAGGGCACGATCGCCCCGGCCACCGCCGCCACGGCCACCCCGAGCCACCCCGTGCTGGACGTCGACGGCCGCCGCTACCAGCTGACCGGCACGACGACCGTCATCGGTCGCGGCTCCGACGCCGACGTGGTGCTCGACGACGCGGGGGTCTCGCGCCACCACGCGCAGATCACCCTCGAGGGCGGCGGCGCCGTCGTCCGCGACCTGGGGTCGACGAACGGGACCAGCGTCAACGGCGAGCGCACCGAGGCCGCCCGCCTCACCGACGGCGCGACGATCACGATCGGTCGGACCCGCATCACGTTCCACTCCCGGACGAACCGCACGGACGACGATGAGTGAGCTCACCCTCACCGTGCTGCGGCTCGGTTTCCTGGTGCTGCTGTGGGTCTTCGTGGTGAGCATCGTCGGCGTGCTGCGCCGCGACCTGTTCGGCACGCGGGTCGTGCAGCGCCAGGCCGGCCGGACCCGCCCTGCCGCTTCCCCGTCCAGACCCGCCAAGCCGGCGAAGCCGGCCAAGCCGGCCCGCGGGGAACGCCGCGTGCCGACGTCCCTCGTCGTGACCGAAGGGTCGCTGAAGGGGACGACGATCGCCCTGGCGTCCAGCCCGGTGCTGATCGGCCGGTCGCCCGAGTGCACCCTGGTCCTCGACGACGACTACTCCTCCGGGCGGCACGCGCGGCTGTTCCCGAGCGAGGGACGCTGGATGGTCGAGGACCTCGGTTCGACGAACGGCACCCTCGTCGGACGCACCCAGCTCACCGCACCCACCCCCGTCGAGCCCGGAACCCAGCTGCGCATCGGCCGGACCGTGCTCGAGCTCCGGAAGTAGCCCCGGATGGCGATCGCCCTGCGCTACGCGGCGCGCTCCGACGTCGGGCTGGTCCGCAAGAACAACCAGGACTCGGCCTACGCCGGCCCGCACCTGCTCGTCGTCGCCGACGGCATGGGCGGCCACGCGGGCGGTGATGTCGCCTCGTCGATCGCGGTCGGGGAGCTCGCGGGTCTGGACGGCGAGTCCCACGGCTCCGACGCGCTCGGTCACCTCGAGCAGTCGGTGCACCGCGCCCACACCCTGCTGCAGCGACGGGTGGAGGAGGAGCCCGACCTGGCGGGGATGGGGACCACGCTCACGGCGCTGCTCAGATCCGGCGGCAAGTTCGCGCTGGTGCACATCGGCGACTCGCGTGCCTACCTGGTGCGCGACGGCGAGATGGCCCAGGTCACCACCGACCACACGTACGTCCAGCGCCTCGTCGACGAGGGCCGGATCAGCCCCGAGGAGGCCGAGCACCACCCGCAGCGGAACGTGATCATGCGCGTCCTCGGCGACAACGAGACGAGCGACGAGCTCGACACCTCGGTGCGCGAGGCCCGCGTGGGCGACCGGTGGCTGCTGTGCTCGGACGGGTTGTCCGGTCTGATCAGCGACGAGACGGTGGCCGACACCCTGCGGGACGTCGCCGACCCGGGCGAGTGCGCCGACCAGCTGGTGCAGCTCGCCCTGCGCGCGGGAGGTCCGGACAACGTCACCTGCATCGTCGCGGACGTCGTGGCGGTCTCCTCGGCACCCTCGTCGACACCGCAGATCGTCGGCTCCGCGGCGCTGCAACGGTCCCGGCCGTCGGTCGCGAGCGGCGGTGCCGCCGCCCGCGCCGCCGCGGTCGCACCGCCGAACGAGTCCGACGACGTCGACGACCCCGAGACCGAGTCGCCTCGCCGCGGCCGAAAGGCACTGCGCCTCGTCGCGGCGCTGGCGGTCCTCGCCGTCCTGCTCGGCGGCGGCTACGCCGCCTACGCCTGGAGCCAGCAGCAGTACTACGTCGGGCCGGACGCCGGGCAGGTCGCGATCTACCGGGGGCTCACGCAGGACATCGGCCCGATCGGGCTCTCCAGCGTCTACGAGACGCAGGACATCGCCCTCGACGACCTCGACCGCGTCTACCGCGAGCGCGTCGAGGATCTGATCCCCGCCGACGACCTCGGCGATGCCCGGCGCATCGTCGACGACCTGTTCCAGGACTCGGCACTGTGCGAGCCCGAGCCGGCCGCCAGCCCCAGCGCGACCACGCCGACGCCGGCGCCCTCCCCGACCACCGCACCCGTCCC
>DASROP010000033.1:0-4783 GCA_035646835.1 Actinomycetales bacterium
GCCGGCGTCGGTCAGTGCGCGCTCGGCGGCGTCCGGCGACCCGGCCCACGACGCGAGCGCGCACTGACCGACGCCGGCATCGACTCCTCGCTCCGCGGAGAGCGGCTGGACGTCGCCGACTTCGCCCGCCTCGCCGACGCACGCGCCGCGCAGGCGCCCTAGGGTCGGGCCATGACGCGCGACGTCGACGAGGTGTGCGTGCGCGCACCCGCGAAGATCAACCTCGCGCTGTGCGTCGGCGGCGTGCGCAAGGACTCCTTCCACGACCTCGCCACCGTGTTCCACGCGGTGTCCCTGTTCGACGATGTCACCGCGACCTCCGCCGACGACATCACCGTCGAGGCCCACGGCGAGGGGGCGGACGACGTCCCGGAGGACGAGACCAACCTCGCCGTCCGGGCCGCGACGCTCCTGGCGGACAGCACGGGGGTGGACGTCGGCGTCCACCTGCGCATCCGCAAGCGGATCCCGGTCGCCGGTGGGATGGCGGGTGGTTCGGCCGACGCCGCCGCGGCCCTGGTCGCCTGCGATGCGCTGTGGCGCACCGGGTTGGCCAAGGAGGAGCTGCGGGAGCTCGCCGCGGGGCTCGGCTCGGACGTGCCGTTCGCGCTGCTGGGCGGCACCGCGCTGGGCACCGGGCGTGGCGATCAGCTCACTCCCGCCCTCGCCCGGGGCGACTACCACTGGGTGCTCGCCCTGCCGTCCGGTGGCCTGGCCACGCCGGAGGTGTACGCCGAGTTCGACCGGCTCCAGTCGGGTCGCGTGCTGCCCGAGCCGCGGGTGCCCGACGCCATGATGCAGGCCCTGCGGTCCGGCGCGGCCGAGGCCCTCGGTGGCGCTCTGGTGAACGACCTGCAACCGGCGGCGTGCTCGCTGATGCCCTCGCTGGTCCAGACCCTCGACGTCGGGTCGGAGTACGGGGCGCTCGGGGGCGTCGTCTCCGGGTCCGGCCCGACGGTCGCGTTCCTGGTGCGCGACAACGAGTCCGCGCTCGACCTCTGCGTCGCGCTGACGGCCTCGGGCACGGTCGGTGAGGTGACGCGGGCGAGCGGTCCTGTGCCCGGTGCCCGCGTGGTCGAGCCCGTCGTCCACCGCTGATGGCGCACCTGCTCAACCTCGAGTCGGTGACGGTGGCCTTCGCCGCCCGCACGGTGCTGGACGGCGTCTCGCTCGGCCTGGACGACGGGGCTCGCGTGGGGGTCGTGGGGCGCAACGGGGACGGCAAGTCCACGCTGCTCCGGGTCCTGGCCGGCCACCAGGCGCCGCATGCCGGCCGCGTGACGCACTCGCGCGGCCTGCGGGTCGGCGTCCTCGACCAGAGTGATGACACAGCTGACGCGTCCGGAACGGTGCGGTCGGCGGTGGTCGGCGACGCGCCGGAGCACGCCTACGCCTCCGATCCCGCCGTCCGCGCCGTGCTGACGGGGCTGCTCGGTGACGTCGAGGCCGCGGTGCCGGGCGGGTTCGAGGCGCCGCTGACCGAGCTGTCCGGGGGCCAGCGGCGACGGGTCGCGCTGGCCGCCGTCCTGGTCGCCGACCACGACGTCGTCGTCCTCGACGAGCCGACCAACCACCTGGACGTCGAGGGGGTTGCCTGGCTCGCGGAGCACCTGCGGTCGCGCTGGCCGACGGGGCGCGGCGGGCTCGTCGTCGTCACCCACGACCGCTGGTTCCTCGACGCCGTCTGCGACCGCACGTGGGAGGTGCACCGGGGGTCGGTGGAGGCCTCCGAGGGTGGATACGCGGCGTACGTGCTGGCCCGGGCGGAGCGTGCCCGCGTCGAGGCGTTCACCGAGGCTCGGCGCGCGAACCTGCTGCGCAAGGAGCTGGCGTGGCTGCGGCGGGGCCCGCCCGCGCGGACCTCGAAGCCCCGGTTCCGGATCGACGCCGCCGAGGCACTGGTCGCCGCCGAGCCCCCGCCCCGCGACTCGGTCGCCCTGGTGTCGACGGCGAGCGCCCGGCTGGGCAAGGACGTGCTGGACGTCGAGGGCGTCTCGTTCGCGGTGGGGGCAGGGGACGCGCGGCGGGTGCTGCTGGACGACGTCACCTGGCGGCTCGGGCCCGGTGACCGCTACGGGGTGGTCGGCGTCAACGGGTCGGGCAAGACGACGCTGCTGGGCCTGCTCGCCGGGTCGCTGACGCCGGACTCCGGACGGGTCCGCCGCGGTTCCACGGTGCGGACGGCGGTGCTGTCGCAGTCGCTGCGTGAGCTCGACGAGGTGCGGGGCCTGCGGGTGCTGGAGGCGGTGCAGAGCTCGGCGGTGGTGGACGGGCGGGAGGTGAGCGCATCGCAGCTGGTCGAGCGGCTCGGCTTCGGCGCCGAGCGTGCCTGGACCCCGGTCTCGGAGCTGTCCGGTGGTGAGCGTCGGCGCCTTCAGCTCGCCCGGCTGATGGTCACCGAGCCCAACGTGCTGCTCCTCGACGAGCCGACCAACGACCTCGACACGGACACGCTGGCGGCGCTGGAGGACCTGCTCGACTCGTTCGCCGGGACCCTCGTGGTGGTCTCCCACGACCGGTACCTGCTCGAGCGGGTCTGCGACCGGCAGGTGGCGATGCTGGGAGACGGTGCGGTGCGCGACCTGCCCGGGGGAGTCGAGGAGTACCTGCGCCTGCGCTCCGCCCCCCTGGCGTCCGCCGACGTGGCTGCTCCGGCGACCACTTCTGCGGACGCCACGGGGGTGTCGGCGGCGGAGCAGCGGGCGGCGCGCAAGGACCTGGCCCGGCTGGAACGGATGCTGTCGCGGCTGGCCGAGCGCGAGCAGCGTCTGCACGAGTCGATGGCCGCGGCGGCGTCCGACCACGAGCGCGTGCTGGCCCTGGACGCCGAGCTGCGTGCGGTGCACTCCGAACGGGAGGGCGTCGAGGAGCAGTGGCTGGCCGCTGCCGGCCTCACCGGCTGACACGTCGCGAAACCGGTGCGGGAAGTGGTCCAAGTCTTGTACCGCTTGATTGGTACACTCTGGCGCATGAGCGCCGGTCTCCGCCGTGTCCAGGTCCCGGTCAGCGAGGACACCCAGCTGCTGCTCGACGCGTTGCGCGACCCGGGCAGCGCGTCGTCCGAGAGCGTCCGGACCTTGCTGGGGGAGCTGCCCGCCAGCGAAGCACGGATCATGGCGCGCCTGGTGTCCCTCGGTGCCGAGCGGGTGCGTGAGGCCCAGCGTGCCGCCGGTTACGCGGCCCTTGCCGAGTCGATGAGTGACCCGGAGGAACGTGCCTACGAGGAGGCTGCAGACGCACACCGTCGGCGGCAGGCCGCCACGTGGGCCGACGCATGACCTTCACCCGCGGGGACGTCGTGACGACGGACATCGGCTACGGGCGTCATCACTACGTGGTGATCTCCGGCGACCCGCGCAACGGGGCGCTCCCCAGCTTCTTGGGCGTGCGCGTCACCACCCGGCGCAAACCAGCCATCGACTCCATCGTCGAGCTGCTCGACGACGGGCCGTTGCAGGGGCGGGTGCTCTGCGACAGCATCATCGAGCTGGGGCACGACCACTGCAGCCCTCACGGACGCCTGTCCGTCGAGACGATGCGCCGGGTCGACGACGGGCTCCTCGCGGCACTGGGTCTCGATGACACCTACACCCGGTCCCGGTACCGCTGAGCTGGTCCTTCCGCGGGCACGTGGTGACCCGGTCAGGCGTCGAAGGGGATCACCAGGGCGCGGAGCATCGTGGCCAGGCGGTCGCGGTCCGCGGGTGGCAGGGTCGCCAGCAGCTCGTGCTCGCGCCGGACCAGGTCGGCCATCGCACCGTCCACCCGCTCCAAGCCGGCCGGGGTCAGGCGGACCAGGACGCCGCGGCGGTCGCCCGGGTCGGGGTGGCGCGCGACGAGTCCGCGAGCTGCGAGGCGGTCGACGCGGTTGGTCATCGTCCCGCTGGTGACGAGGGTCTGGGTGACGAGCCGTCCCGGCGACAGCTGGTAGGGGGCACCGGCCCGGCGCAGCGCGGAGAGGACGTCGAACTCCCAGGGCTCGAGGTGGTGCTGGGCGAAGGCCGCCCGCCGGGCCCGGTCCAGGTGGCGGGCCAGCCGGCTGACGCGCGAGAGCACCTCGAGCGGCGCGACGTCGAGGTCCGGACGCTCCCGACGCCAGGCCGCGACGATGCGGTCGACCTCGTCGCGCTCCATGCCGGACACGGTACCCACCTGGTCAAGTTTCTTGACATCAAGATAGTTCTGGCGGCAGGGTTCGATCAAGCTGGCCCTCGAGCAGCAGTGGCAGCCGTCGACGGCTGAGCGGCCATTCCTGGCGCTCGGTGTCTCCGAAGGCTTCTTCTTCGAGTACGACTCGAGCCTTCCGGAGGGATCTCGGATCACGGCGATCACGCTGAACGGGGAGCCGGTGCTACCGGCGTCCACCTACAGGGTGACGATCAACGAGTTCCTGGCAGCGGGTGGCGACAACTTCACCGCTCTCGGCGGGGGCCTCGAAGCCCAGCAGCTCGGGCAGAGCGACCTGGAGGCGCTGACCGCTTTCATGGACGTCAACAGCCCGGTGACGCCGGACGAGGAGCCGCGTCGGTCCGCTGACGGTGGTGGCGCGGCCGCCGCCCTGAACGCGACCGGAGCGACGTGCCCGGCCGCGGCTGCTCCGCCCGCCGACGACGGGCAGAACGACGGCCTGAGCGTCGACACCGGGGTGACGGGCACGTCGAACCAGGGGTGGGTCGCCGGCGGGCTGCTGCTGGTGCTCGCAGCCGGTGGCGCCGTGGCGCTGCGCCGACGTGAGAAGGCGGTGCGCTGAACGCCCTGATCGCTCGCCTGCGCGGCCTGCCGC
>DASROP010000034.1:0-2132 GCA_035646835.1 Actinomycetales bacterium
CACCTGCTCCTTCGTCCGACGGCGCATGAGTGGGCGGATTCGGCGGCGAAGCGTGGCCAACAGCGCCGGGTCGGTGCCGCGCTCGATCGGCCTGCGGTAGAACTCAGTGAACCGTTGCGGGCTGGGGAAGAGCCCCGGCGCCACGATCGACAGCAACGACCACAGATCCATCAGGCTGTTCTCGAGCGGAGTTCCGGTGATGGCGAGCTTGAATGGCACCTGCAACCGGCGGGCACACTGGTAGGTCTTGGCCTGGTGGTTCTTGACGAACTGCGCCTCGTCGAGCACGAGCCCGGCCCAGGCCACCCCCTGGTACGAATCGAAGTCGATGCGGAACAACGCGTAGGAGGTGACGACGAGGTCGGCACCGGCCACGTCCTCGGCCAGCGGCGTGCCCCGTCGTCCGACCGTCTCGGTGACCGTGCGCACCTTGAGCCCCGGCGCGAACCGGGCGGCCTCGCGCTCCCAGTTGCCGACCACGCTCGTCGGGGCGACCACGAGGAACGGTTCGGGCGTCTCGCCCGCCTCGCGGGCGTGGCAGAACATCGCCAGCGTCTGGACCGTCTTGCCCAGCCCCATGTCGTCGGCAAGGATCCCGCCGAGGCCGTGCTGCCAGAGGAAGGCGAGCCAGTGGTAGCCGTCCACCTGGTAGGGCCGCAGGTCCGCGTCGAAGCCGGTCGGCAGAGCGGGCGGAACCAGCTCACTGACACCCAGCAGTCCCTGGACGGCGTTCGCCCAGCGCTCGCTCTGCTGCTCCACGACGCCGAGCTCGGCCAGCTCCTCCCACAGTCCCGCCTGGTACACGCTGAGCCGCAGGCCGTCCGACTCGCGGTCGGCCAGGGCGCGGGCCTCCTCGATCAGGGAGCGCAGCTGCTCGAGCTCGGGGCGGGCGAGGCTGAAGTAGGTGCCGCTGGCCAGCACCATGTGTGTCTGGGCTCCGGCCAGCGCCACGAACATCTCGTCGAACGGGATCTCCTCCCCCTCGATGGACACGGCGACGGCGAGGTCGTACCAGTCGGTGTCGTCGGAGTCGGTGGTGGACAGGTGGACGACGGGGGGCGTCTGCGCGTGCCGGAACTCCGGCGGCTCACCGACGACCGTCAGGCGGACGTCGTCGGAGTCCCGCAGGGTCGGCAGGACGTCCTGCGTGAAGGTGACCGCGTCCATGCCGGTCAGGGACAGCGCGGGACGCACCAGCCGGCGCGTCGGCGCGTCGAGGTCGTCGAGCAGCCCTTGCTCCGCCCGGAGGTCGCGGGCGACGCCGTCCACCCCGTCGCCGCCCGCGCCGTCGCCCGCGCCGTCCAGCGGCAGGCAGGCGACGCCGTCCGCGACCTGGTACGCGTACCCCCACTCCAGGCTGACGGCGTTGTCCGGCCGGAAGGTGACCGTGAGGGCCAGTCGCGGGGGCAGCACCTCGGGCAGGTCGACCGAGTCGTCCGTGGAGGTCACCGTGACGGCCCGGCGCAGGCCCGGGTAGTAGACCTGCAGGAACCGGGGGAGGTCCGGCGCCGGGATCTCCAGACCCTGGCCGGCTCGGAGCAGGCCGGCGACGTGCTCGTCGGGACGCTCGTCCAGCGCAGCGAGGAGCAGGCTGGGGGTGAGTTCCTCGGTGCCGGTGATGCTCGCGAGCTCACCGGGATCCGTGACGAACAGGCCGTGTGCCGGGTCCCCGAGAAGGTCCACCCCGGCGGCCTCGAGGGTGTGTGTGCCGATGGTGACCAGCGGGTCGAGCGTGGCTCCGGACGACGGGGACGCGCGTCGCAGGTCCAGGCAGACGGTGGCCGCGTCGGCCACCACGACCGGGCCGGCCGAGGCCTTGGGCGACACCAGCTCGAGCCCGGCGTCGGTCGCCTGTGCCAGCAGCCGCCACAGCGACGGTCCCAGGTCGTCCAGGTGGACCGGTGTGTCGTAGGCGTAGTAGCCGCCCCTGCGGGAGAGCTGCGCGGCGTAGATGGCGCGCAGCACGGCGAGGCGCTCTCGGTCATCCCGTGGCCGGCCGTAGTCGTACTGGATCTGGGTCCAGGAGATGCCGGTGCGTACCCACCTGCCGCTGGCGCCTCGTTGGACCGGACGGATCCGGATCCGTCGCGGCGTCGCCTCAACCACCTCGAGCTGGAGGGCGACCGAGCTCT
>DASROP010000035.1:0-6725 GCA_035646835.1 Actinomycetales bacterium
GGGGTGGGGTGGGCGGGACGGCGGGTGGCGGGACGGCGGGCGTCTCGACCCTGCGGCGCGCCTCACCCTCGTCGCGCAGGACGGAGATCAGGTTCCGGCGCTCGCCGAGCCAGTGCTCGGCCTGCACGGACGCCTCGTACAGCCGCTGGGCCGTCGGACCGCGCAGCTCGAGCCCGCAGGCCACGCACCGCCACGAGCCGAGCGGCAGGCCGCAGTCCGGGCAGCGGGTCGTGTCGTCGAGGCGGGTTCGTTGGTCGTCCATACGAGCAGCATCGGCCGGTCACTCCGTTCGGCACAGGGGTACCGCTACTCAGATCCGCCGCAGGAGTACTCAGCACCAGGAGAGCCGACGTGGCCTCGGTTGTGGACGGAACGCCCTTGCGGCCAGTTTCGTAGTACGTTTGATGCGTGGACGTTCTCCGCTCGGCGTTCCGTCACGGAGTCGTCGATGAGGACATCCAGCACGGGCTCCGTGGCGCGCTCGTCATCGACGAGATCGGCGAGGATCCCACGCGCTACCTGGTCCTCGGCCCGGACCGGGCTGGGAACCTCCTGGAGCTGGTTGTGCTGGACCGGCCTCAGGGGCCCGCAGTCATCCACGCGATGGCGATGAGTACGAAGTATCGAAGCCTGCTACCGGAAGGGTGGTGACAATGTCGGCGGATCACGGCACGAGAGCGGATGGCACCTCGATCACCGATCAGGCGGTCGAGGCGATGGCGGACGAGGCCGAGCAGGGATACGACGTCGATGCGATCAAGCGTCGTCGTGGCGGGCGTCCACCGATGGGGACGGCGGCGTCCTCGGTGGAGTCCGTCCGTCTCGATCCCGAACTCAAGCGCGACCTACTGCTGCGCGCCGCCGAGGAGCACATCAGCGTCTCCGAGGCGATCCGCCGCGCGATCGGCCAGTACGTGCGCGCGGGCTGAGCCGCGGGACCCTGGTGTGGCGAGCACCGACCAATGTCCGCACAGTACGTCTCGGGCGACGGAAAGTGCGGACGCAGTGCACACCGGCGGGCATGGAGTCCTTGATCACCGCAGGGGTGCTGGGTGGTCAGGTGCCGGGCCAGTCGGGGGCGCGCTTCTCGGCGAACGCCCGGACCCCCTCGGCGCGGTCGGCCGAGAAGGCGGTGGCGCGCCAGCAGCCGTCCTCGATCTCCAGCCCCGACGCCAGGTCGACGTCGAGCCCGAGCCGCATCGCCTTCTTCGCGTTGCGCTGTCCCACCGGGGAGTGCCGGGCGATGGTGGCGGCGAGCTCCAGGGCGGCGGTTCGCGCGTCGCCGTCCACCAGGCGGTCGACCACGCCGAGGCGGTAGGCCTCGGCCGCGTCGACGCGCCGGGCGGTGAAGACGAGGTCCGCGGCACGCGACCAGCCGATGCGGCGGGCGAGCAGCTGCGTGCCACCGCCGCCGGGGATCACCCCGACGGACACCTCCGGGAGCCCGAGCACCGCACCGCCGTCGGCGACGATCAGGTCGCACGACAGCGCGATCTCGAGTCCGCCGCCGAGGGCGAACCCCGACACGGCGGCGACCGCCGGCACGGGAAGGGCGAGCACCCCGGAGTACGCGGCGCGGGTCACCTCGCGCTGTCGCCGCAGGTCGTCGTCGGAGAACGTGTTGCGCTCCTTGAGGTCGGCCCCGACGCAGAACGCCCGTTCCGAGCTCGAGCTGACCACGACGGCCCGCACCGTGGGGTCCGCCGCCAGGGAGGTGGTGGCCGATGCCAGGGCGCGGGCCATCTCGGTCGAGACGGCGTTGAGGGCGTCGGGCCGGTCGAGGACGAGCTCGACCACGCCGGCGTCGTGACGTTCGGTGCGCACGGTCATCCGGGCAGGTTATCCACCGCGGCCGCTGCGCCGGCGGAGCAGCCACGGCGACACCGGGCCGAGCCCGCGCAGCGAGCGCCGGCGCAGCGGCTGGCAGCTGAAGCCCGACATCTCACCGAGAACCGCCGCGGTGCCGTCATCCACGAGCACCGCACCGGGACGCGCGATCGACGTCAGCCGGCTGGCCCGGTTCACCGTGGTGCCGAACACGTCGCCGAGCCGGGCCACCACCGTGCCGGTCGCGATGCCGACGCGGACCTCGGGCAGCATCTCGTCGACGCCCATCTCCGTCGCGATGTCGAGCGCGATCGCCGCGGCCGCCGGGACCTTCTGCGCGACGAACAGCACCTCGTCGCCCATCGTCTTGATCACGCGGCCCCCGTGCGAGGCGACGATGTCCGACGCGGTGGCCTCGAAGTGCTGCACCAGCGCCCCCAGGTCGCGCTCGGACAGGCGCCGCACCACGCTGGTGAAGGAGACCAGGTCGGCGAAGCCCACCGAACGGACGATCTGCCGGGCGTCCGGCTGGGGACTGCGCTCGGTGACGAACCGTTCCAGGGACGACGCCAGGTGCCGCCGCCACGCGTAGACCACCAGCGGCTCCAGGTCGTCGGCCAGTCGTGTGATCAGGTCGGCGACCCGACGCGCCTCCTCGTCCGGCGTCAGCGGGCCGGCGGCCAGGTCGTCGGCCTGCTCGCCGGCCGCCTGCTCGGCCACCACCTCGGCGAGCAGGTGCAGCTGCCACGACGCCAGGCGGTCCACCGAGCGGCCGACCGCACGGGTCATCGCCAGCGCCGTCGCCTCGTCGACCACCCCGGCACGGACGAGAGAGGCCACCCGGTGCAGCGCCGCGACGTCCGCGTCGGTGAACGCCTCGAGCGCGTCGTCCACGTTGGGGAACCCGAGGGCGCGCCAGAACCGGCGGGCCGAGCGCAGCGAGACGCCGGCCTCGCCCGACACCTGACGGCTGCGCAGGTGCCGGGCCCCGCCGAGCACGTGCTCGTCGCCCGCGCTCACGGGCGCACGGCCGTACCGGCGGCGGCAAGGTCCGCGGCGGCACGCCAGAGCCGCTCCGGCTGGGGCACGTCGGCCAGCACCATCTCGTTGTCGTCACGGCACAGCAGGACGACGGTGCCGCAGCCGGTCAGCCGCTGGCGCAGTGACCGGTCCAGGGCGACGTCCGCGACGTGCCGCCACGGCACGTCGCGGCCGTGCCGCGACAGCACACCCCAGCGCAGCGACGCGCGGCGGGAGGTCAGCTCGTAGGTCGTCGTCCACCAGCGGAGGAAGGGCCAGAGGACCAATCGGACGCCGAGCACCGCGGCGAGCGCGCCGACGACCCAGCTCGCCGTCCCCTCGGTCCGCCCCAGCACCGCCCCCGTGACCGGGGCCAGCACGAGCAGCGCGACGGCGGGCGGCAGCAACCTCGAGGCGTGCGCCCGCAGGTGCACGACCACCCGCTCCTCGGTCATCCGGCTCGTCCCCACCGGCTCAGGCCCGCCGCACGTGCACGACGTCGCCGGCCGCCACTGCTGTGACGCGCGAGCCCGTGTCGACGAGCAGCCGCCCCTCGTCGTCCACACCGTCGGCCACACCGGTCAGATCGGCCCCGCCCGGCAGCTCGATCCGCACACCGGCCCCGATCGTCGAGCAGGTCTCGCGGACGCGTGCTGCCAGGCCGCAGGCGACCGCGTCGCCGCCGGCGTCCACCCACTCGCGGTAGCCCGCGGCGAGAGCGCGGAGCGTGGCGCGCAGCAGCGTGTCGCGGTCGAGGGTGCGCGCGCCGGCCAGCAGGAGCGAGGTCGCGGCCGGGCCCGGCAGCTCGCCCCGACGCTGGGACACGTTGAGACCGGTACCGACCACGACGGCGCTGCCGTCGGGGGTCGGCACGACCTCGGTGAGGACGCCGGCCACCTTGCGGGCCACGTCGTCGCCGTCGGGCTCGGTCGCCAGCACGTCGTTGGGCCACTTCAGCTCGGCCTGGACGCCGGCGACCGTCCGGAGCGTCTCGGTCAGCGTGACGCCGGCCAGCAGCGGGATCCAGGACCATCGGGCGACCGGCACCCCGGGGCGCAGCAGCACCGAGGTCGTCAGTGCGGCGTGGGGCGGCGTCGTCCACCCGCGGTCGAGACGGCCGCGGCCGGCGCGCTGGTGCTCGGCGGTCAGCACGGACAGGTCGGGCCAGCCCGGCCAGTCCGGTCCCGCGGCCGCGGCGACGACGTCCGCGTTGGTGGACGCCACCTCCCGGGCGACGTCGACGCGGGCGAACGGTCCGGACGGCGGCGTCAGCGCGGCGCGCAGGGCGGCGGCGTCGAGCGGGGGCCGGTCCAGGCGCTGCCAGCGGGCACGTGCTCCGGCTCCCGGACTCCCTCCGACTCCTGGTCCGGCCACGCCGCCAGCGTAGGCGCCCGGCGGCCGTGGCTAGGCTGCCGCGCGACCGCAGCACGTCGACGAGGCGATGGAGGAGCGATGGCCGACGCCGCGCCCGAGCAAGGCTCCCAGCCGGAGATGGGTGGCACCGACGTGCCCAGCGACATCGACATCCACACGACGGCGGGCAAGCTGGCCGACCTGCACCGGCGCAACGACGAGGCGGTGCACGCCGGCTCGGCCCGAGCGGTGGAGAAGCAGCACGCCAAGGGCAAGAAGACCGCGCGGGAGCGGATCGAGGCCCTTCTGGACGACGGCTCCTTCACCGAGATGGACGAGCTCGCCCGGCACCGGTCGACCAACTTCGGCCAGCAGGAGAACCGCCCCTACGGCGACGGGGTGGTCACCGGCTTCGGCACGGTCGACGGCCGCGGGGTGTGCGTCTTCGCCCAGGACTTCACCGTGTTCGGCGGGTCGCTGGGCGAGGTGTTCGGAGAGAAGATCGTCAAGGTGATGGACCTGTCGATGCGGACCGGCGTCCCGATGATCGGCATCAACGACTCCGGTGGCGCGCGCATCCAGGAGGGCGTCGTCTCGCTCGGCCTGTACGGCGAGATCTTCCAGCGCAACGTGCACGCGAGCGGCGTCGTCCCGCAGATCTCGCTGATCATGGGGCCGTGCGCGGGCGGCGCCGTGTACTCCCCCGCGATCACCGACTTCACCGTGATGGTCGACCAGACGTCGCACATGTTCATCACCGGACCCGACGTGATCAAGACCGTCACCGGCGAGGACGTCGGCATGGAGGACCTGGGCGGGGCACGCAGCCACAACACCAAGAGCGGCAACGCCCACTACATGGCCACCGACGAGGACGACGCGATCGCGTACGTCAAGGAGCTGCTGTCGTACCTGCCGAGCAACAACCTGAGCGACCCGCCGGTGTTCGAGACCGACGGCGCCGGGCTCGAGATCACCGACGACGACGCCGAGCTCGACACGTTCATCCCCGACTCGGCGAACCAGCCGTACGACATGCACACGGTGATCGAGCACGTGCTGGACGACGGCGAGTTCCTCGAGGTGCAGCCGCTGTTCGCGCCCAACATCCTGATCGGCTTCGGCCGGGTGGAGGGACGCAGCGTCGGCGTCGTCGCGAACCAGCCGATGCAGTTCGCCGGCACCCTCGACATCGACGCCAGCGAGAAGGCGGCACGGTTCGTGCGCACCTGCGACGCCTTCAACGTGCCGGTGCTGACGTTCGTCGATGTCCCCGGCTTCCTGCCCGGCACCGACCAGGAGTGGAACGGCATCATCCGGCGCGGAGCCAAGCTGATCTACGCCTACGCCGAGGCGACGGTCCCCAAGGTCACGGTGATCACCCGCAAGGCGTACGGGGGCGCCTACGACGTGATGGGCTCGAAGCACCTGGGAGCCGACGTGAACCTGGCGTGGCCGACGGCGCAGATCGCGGTGATGGGCGCGCAGGGGGCGGTGAACATCCTGTACCGCAACCAGCTCAAGGAGGCGGGCTCGTCGGGCGACGCCGACTCCGTGGACGCCGCGCGCAAGGGGTACGTCGCCGAGTACGAGGACACGCTGGCCAACCCCTACATCGCCGCGGAGCGGGGCTACGTCGACTCGGTGATCCCGCCGTCCTACACCCGCTCGTACGTGGCCCGCGCCCTGCGGGTGCTGCGCACCAAGCGCGAGACGCTGCCCCCCAAGAAGCACGGCAACATCCCGCTGTGAGGATCCTGCTCGTCCCGCTCCTGCTGCCGCTCCTGCTGCTCACAGCCTGCGGCTCCGGCCCGGACGCCGCACCCGCGGGCACAGCGGCGCCGTCGTCGTCCGCCCCGCCCGTCAGCGCACCGGCCGGCGAGGTGTCGACACCGCCGGCGTCGGCGCTGACGGCCGTCCCTCCGTCACCCGCCGGCGTGCCAGGGGTCACGCGCTTCGCGGTGCCGGAGGCCAGCGACCAGGTGCTGCTCGTCACCGCGGACGGCTGGTCGACGAGCCATGCCAGGCTGCAGGCCCTCGAGCGGGACGGCGGCACGTGGACGACGGTGCTGGACGTCGGCGCCCGGCTGGGCTCGCGGGGAATGGACGTCGCCGCCGAGCGGGTCCAGGGGTCGCGGACGACGCCGGCCGGGATGTTCTCGCTCACCTCGGCCTTCGGCCGGGAGGCCGACCCCGGGACCGCCCTGCCCTACACGGTCGTCGGCCCGGAGCACTGGTGGGTGGGCGACGTGGACTCCGCGCACTACAACGAGATGCGGCTCGCGTCGCAGGGCGGCTTCGACGTCGGCCCACCGTCCGAGCAGCTGGTCACCTACGACCCGCAGTACGACCACGCCGTCGTGATCGACTTCAACCGACCGGACGCCGTCCCCGGCCGCGGGGCAGCGATCTTCTTGCACGTCAACGGTTCCGGCGCGACGGCCGGCTGTGTCTCGATCCCCGAGGCGGACCTCGAGCGGGTCCTGCGCTGGCTGGACCCCGCCCGCTCACCCGTCACGGTGATC
>DASROP010000036.1:0-14779 GCA_035646835.1 Actinomycetales bacterium
CGCCCTGGTCACTGCGGACTCCCCCGACGGGCGGCTGCTGCTGGTGCTCGACCTGGGCGACGACGCGGTGACGCCGGTACCCGGCACGTGGCAGGCCGTCGGCATGGACGACAGCGACAGCCTCGACGTGACGGTCGGCTCCGCGCACGTCGAGGCCGGTGCCGCGGTGGGGCCGCCGGGCTTCTACGTCCAGCGACCCGGGCTGTCCGTCGGCGGCATGGGTGTCGCAGCGGTCTGGTGGGGCGGCGCCCGCGGCATCGTGGACGCGCTGACCACCGCGCTCACCCAGCGTGACCCGACGGAGCACCAGCTGGCCCACCTCGGCGCGTGCGCCTCCGCCGTGACCCGCGGCGCGGCCGTCCTCGACCGGGCCGCCGTCGCCGTGGACGCCGACCCCGGCGGCGACCACCGCTCGCTCTCCCAGCACGTGCGCCACGAGATGGAGCAGGTGGCCGACGAGGTCGTCCGCCGAGCCGGCCGCATCACGGGAGCCGGGCCGCTGTGCCGCGACGCCGCCTACGCGCGCAGCGTCGCCGACCTCACCGTCTTCGTGCGCCAGCACCACGCGGAGGCCGACCTGGCCCGGCTCGGGCGCGCCACCCTCGAGCGCCGCGCGTGACCTGGCGCGACACGGCAGCGGCGCTGCCCGTCTGGGAGGCCCCGAGCGGCACCGGACGCGCGGCGGTCGTGGTGGCCCACCCGGACGACGAGACCCTCGCCCTCGCGGGTCCGCTCGACCAGCTGGCCCGCAACGGATGGCGGCTCGACCTGCTGGTCCTCACCGACGGCGAGGCCGCCTACCCCGACGCCGACGACGACGCGCGCGCCCGCCTCGCCCTGGTGCGGCGAGGCGAGCTGGTCGCGGCCTGGCACCTGCTCGTCGGCGCGGCCGGGAGCCCGCCGACCTTCGCCGGGCTGCCCGACTCGGGACTCACCGGTCGACCGGACGACGTCCGCGCCGCGGTCGAGCCGGCCGTCAAGGACGCCGACCTGGCGCTGGGCCTGTGGCCGGACGACCCGCACCCCGACCACGGCGCGGCCGGTGCGGCCGTCGTCGCGGCGGCCGCCGGCGACCCGACGTTCGTGGCACCGCTGTGGTCGCTCGCCTGGTGGCCCGCCGACGACCCACGGCACCCGTGGGGGTCCGCCTGCCGGGTGCGGCTCGACGCCGCGGCGGCCAGCCGCCGGCAGCGCGCGCTCGCGTCACACGCCTCCCAGGTGCGCGGCTTCGAGGGCCACGGCCCGCTGATCGGTCCCGCCGAGACCGAGGCTCTGCTGGGTCCGGACGGTGTCCTGGTGCGGGCGTGACGAGCGACCGCGAGCCGTTCGACGAGCTCTACGCGCGGGACGCCGACCCCTGGCGGGTCCGCACCGACTGGTACGAGCGGCGCAAGCTGGCCGTCGTCCTGTCCTGCCTGCCCCGGGAGCACTACGCGACCGGGCTGGAGATCGGCTGCTCGATCGGCGTGACGACCCGGGCGCTCGCCGGGCGGTGCGGCCACCTCGAGGCCCTGGACGCCTCCCCGCGGGCGCTCGAGCTTGCTCGGCAGGAGCTGGCCGACCTGCCCGCCGGCCGGGTGAGCCTGGTCGAGGCCGCCGTGCCGGAGCAGCTGCCCGCCGGCCCGTACGACCTGGTCGTGCTCTCCGAGGTCGGCTACTTCATCCCGCCCGCCCGGGTCGACGCCCTCGCCACCGCGCTGCCCGGTCGCCTGACCGTGGGCGGCGACCTGGTGGCGGTGCACTGGCGCCTGGACGCCGACCGCCTCGCCACGGCGGGTGACGTCGTGCACGAGCGGCTGGGCGCGCAGGGCCTGACCGAGGTGGTCGGCCACGTCGAGCGCGAGTTCGTCCTACAGGTGTGGCGCCGTGACGCCTGACCGCGTCGAGGCCGTGGCGGTCGTCGTCCCGGCCCGCGACGAGGCCGAGCACCTGGCCGGCTGCCTGGCCTCGGTGCGGGCGGCCGCGCGGGCCTGCCGGGTGCCGGTGGCGGTCGTCGTCGTCCTCGACTGCTGTCAGGACGACTCGGCGCACGTGGCCCGGGAGGCGATGCGCTCGCACACCGGGCCGTGGTGCGTCGTCGACGCCGTGGCGCGGTGCGTGGCCGACGTCCGCGACGACGGGATCGAGGCGGCACTGGAGCTGCTCGCGCTGCCCGAGCACGCCGTCTGGGTGGCGAACACGGACGCCGACACGTACGTGGGTACCGACTGGCTCGAACGCCATCGAGGGTTCGCCGATGCCGGCGCCGACCTGGTCGCCGGGTTCGCGGTGCTCGACGACGACCCGTCGCTGTCGGCCGTCGCGCGGCTCGGGTACGCGGCCCACATGGCCTCGCAGGCCAGGACCGACGGGACCCACGTGCACGTGTACGGCGCCAATCTCGGCGTACGCGCCAGCACGTGGCGGGGCGCCGGCGGCTTCCCGCGCGTGCCGGTCGGCGAGGACACCGCCCTGGTGGACGCCGTCACGAGGGCCGGAGCACGCGTCGTCCGCCCGGTGCAGCCCACCGTCGTCACCAGCGCCCGGCGTCGGGGCCGGGCCGGCGGTGGCCTCGCGGACCTGCTCGACTCGTTCGAGGAGGCGGCCGTCAGCGTCGACGAAGCCGCAGCGGCAGCCCGCCGCGAGGGCGCAGCGTGACCAGGGCGTCGACACCGACGCGCCGCCCGGGCACCGGCTCGACGGTGTGCCCGCGCAGCAGGGACGCGAGCACCAGCACAGACTCCACCAGCGCGAAGTCGCGGCCGATGCACAGCCGGCTGCCGGCACCGAACGGGATGTAGGCCCCCCGGGGCGGCGCCGTGCCCCCGGCGAACCGCTCCGGCGAGAACACCAGCGGGCCGGGATACACGTCAGCGCGCCGGTGCAGCAGCCACGGGCTGATGATCAGCAGCGACCCGGCCGGCACCGCGACGCCGTCCACGACGTCGTCAGCCACCGCCCGGCGGGTCAGCACCCAGGCCGGCGGGTATAGGCGCAGGGACTCATCGACGACCGCGCGTGTCCAGGTCAGCGATGCCAGGTCCGGCCACGCCGGTGCCCTCGAGCCGAGGACGGCGTCCAGCTCGGCGTGCAGCCGCTCCTGCGCCGGCGGGTGGAGCGAGAGCAGGTGCAGCGTCCACGTCAGCGACGACGCGACCGTCTCGTGCCCGGCGATCACCATCGTCACCAGCTCGTCGCGGACCTGCTCGTCGGTCAGCTCCCCGGCGTCGGCCGCGCGCAGCAGCAGGGCCAGCAGGTCGGCGTCCGCCTCACCGACACCCGAAGCGCGACGGCGACCGACGACGGCAGCGCACGCCTCGTCCAGCGTGGCCACCGCGCGACGCAGCCGCCGGTTGCCCCGCGTCGGCGCCCACGACGGCACCGGCACCGGCGTTCGGGCCCGCGCGACCACCACCTCCAGCGCGGCGAGCACGGCGGCGACCAGACGCTCGCCGTCCGCCGCCAGGTCCGAACCGAAGAGCGTGCGGCCGACGACCTCCAGGGTCGCCTGCAGCGCGGCGGCGTCCACGTCGACGACGCCGTCGGCGGGCCACGACGAACGCAGCCGCTCCGCCGCCGCCACCGACTGCGCGGCCACGACGTCGAGGCTGCCGTGGTGGAACGCGGGCTGGTCGAGCCGACGCCTGGTCCGCCACGCGTCGCCGTCCGCCGTCAGCAGACCGACGCCCGTCACCATGGAGAGCGCGCCGTACTGCACGGTCTGCTTGGAGTAGCCGCGCTGGTTGTCGACCAGCACCCGCCGGGCCCCGGCGACCGTGTTGACGAGCAGCACCGGCGTCCGGGGCAGCGGAAACGCGACCATGTCACCGTGCCGCGCGGTCACGTCTTCGAGGTACCGCAACGGGTTCGACCGGATCGCGGGCACCGCGGCGACCATCTCCCGCGGGACCGGCCCGTCGACGTCCAGGACCGTGTACCGCGCGTTGCGCCGCGTCAGAGGTACAGCCCCGTCTGGCCGTCGGTGAGGCGCGGCGCGGCCACCGCGTGGATGTCGCGCTCTCGCAGCAGCAGGTACTCCTTGCCGTGCAGCTCGACCTCGCCGCGGTCCTCCGGGTCGAAGAGCACGCGGTCACCGAGCTCGACCTGGCGCACGTGCTGACCGGCGGCGACCACCTTCGCCCACGAGAGTCGCTTGCCCACCGCGGCCGTCGCGGGGATCACGATGCCCGCGCTCGAGCGGCGCTCCCCGCCGTCCTCGGCCAGCGACACCAGCACCCGGTCGTGCAGCATCCGGATCGGCAGCCGGTCGGGGTCAGGCTCGGGCACGGGCACGACGGTACCGGGCAGTCACCATCCCCAGGTTCCACGCCCGCCCTTCATCGGCCCGACGACCTCCGGCGTCACCCACCCGCCGTAGAAGTCGCCCTCCTGCGCGGCCACCGGCTCGCCGTCCAGGGTGACTTCCTGCATCAGCCCCGGATAGAGCGCGACGTGACCGACCAGGGCGGCGTACTGCGGGTCGGGGTCCGGGTACGTCCACGCCGCCTTCGCCGCGACCGTGCCGTCGGGCCCGACGACGTCCAGGTAGCGCGCCTGTCCCTTGAACTCGCAGAAGGACTCGCCGTCGGCCTCGCGCAGCGCCCCGGGGCCCGCGCCGGCCAGGGGCAGGTAGTAGGTGGGCGGGTGGCTGGTCTCCAGCACGCGCAGCGGTGAGCTCGTGTCGAACACCACCCCGCCCCCGAGCCGGACGACGACCCGGCGCGAGACCGCCTCGACGCGCGGCGGCCGGGGGTAGTCCCAGACCGACTCCTGGCCCGGGCCAGGCGCCTTCGCGACGACACCGCGGGGGGGTGGGAAGGTCGGCCGCCAGCGGGTGCTCACCGCAGGCGGCGCCACATCAGGGCACCGACCACGGCGAGCGCGGCGGCGCCGACGGCGGCGATCCGCTCCGTCCGCGGCGACCCGTCCTCGGCGGTGACGGCCTCGCGGGCCTTGGTCTGCGCGCTCGCCGCGCCGCGCCGGGCGACCTCCTTCGGGCTCACCCGGTGGGTCAGCTCGTCGACCGTGCTGGCCAGCCGCCGCTGCCGCTCCTCGATCGCGGCCTGGATCGCGGCCGGTTCGCGCGGGATCGGCGGTTGGTCGTGTGTGTGCGCGGGGGGTCCGGTGGGCGCGCCCTGGCCACTGGCGGTCGTCATCGGTACCTCCTCGTCGGGGCGATCATGATCGACGCTACCGGCATCAGTGATCGTCGGCAGCAGATGGCTGCGATCACGACCATCTGCTGCCGACGATCACTGGGGTCAGGCGGTCAGCGGGCACCCGGCACCGACATCGGGTCGAAGCCGTACGGCAGCTCGAGCCGGTGCGCGGCCATCAGGTCGGCGTCGGCGAGCAGGTCACGCGTCGCACCGTCGGCGACCACGCGGCCCTCGTCGAGCAGCACCGCCCGCGGGCACAGCTGCAGCGCGTACGGCAGGTCGTGGGTGACCATCATCAGCGTCGTGTCGAGGCCGGTCAGGATGTCGGCCAGCTCGCGGCGGCTCGCCGGGTCGAGGTTGGACGACGGCTCGTCGAGCACGAGGATCTCGGGCTCCATCACGAGCACCGTCGCCACGGCAACGCGGCGCCGCTGCCCGAACGACAGGTGGTGCGGGGGCCGGTCGGCGGCGTCGACCATCCCGACCGCCGACAGCGCCGCGTGCACCCGCCGGTCGAGGTCCGCCCCGCTGACGCCGAGGTTCGACGGGCCGAACGCGACGTCGTCCGCGACGGTCGGCATGAACAGCTGGTCGTCCGGGTCCTGGAACACCAGGCCGACCCGGCGGCGGACCTCGACGAGGTTCTCCGCCGTCAGGGCGAGGCCGCCGACCGCTACCGACCCCGTCCCTGCGCCGCCGGCCACGGTGCCGAGGATCCCGTTGAGGTGCAGCACGAGCGTCGTCTTGCCGGCGCCGTTGGGGCCCAGGAGCGCCACCCGCTCGCCGCGGTGGATGTGCAGGTCGACCCCGTACAGGGCCTGGCGCCCGTCGGGGTAGGCGAAAGCGAGCCCGCGGACCTCGATCGACGGAGCGCTCACGCCACCACCCACGCGCTCAGGGCGACGGCGACCGCCACCGCCGGCAACGCGCCCGCGACCAGCCACTGCCGGCCGGACGCCCCCGCCGTTGCCAGCGCAGGCATCCGGCCGGTGAAGCCGCGGGCCACCATCGCCTGGTGCACGCGCTCGCCCCGCTCGTAGCTGCGCACGAACAGGGAGCCGACGCCGGCCGCCTCGACCCGCAGGTGCCGCAGGTGACCGCCGCGGAAGGCCCGCGACTCCCGTGCGACCCGCATCCGCTGCAGGTCGCCCGCCACCACCCCGGCGTAACGGATCATGAAGCCCAGGATCGCCACCAGCAGCCGCGGCATCCGCAGCCGGTCGAGCCCGCCGAGCAGGTCGCGCGGGGTGGTGGTGGCGGCGAGCACGATCGCCGCCACCACACCGAGCGTCGCCTTCGCGAGCAGGTTCCAGGCGCCGAGCAGCCCGGACTCCGAGAGCGACAGGCCGAGGACTTCGGTGCGCGGCCCGGTGGCGATGAACGGCAGCAGCAGCGCGAAGACGACGAACGGCGCCTCGACCACACTGCGGCGGACGACGGTCGGCACCGGGACCCTCGCGACGGCGACGACGGCACCGACCAGCACCGCGTAGACGACGAACGCCCACCACTGCCGCGGCGGCGTCGCGACCACCCCGGCGACACCGACGAGCAGGGCCACGACCTTGCACTGCGCAGGCAGGGAGTGCACGGGGCTGTCGGCAGCGACGAGCAGGCCGTCGCCGTGGGCTCCCCCCACGTCAGACCCGGGTGGCGTCCGCGGGCTCGTCGCGGCCACGGGCGAGCCGTGTCAGGACGAACCCGAGGGCCACGGTGACGAGCACGCCGGCGACGCCGGCCAGGGCGCCGGACAGCAACGGGTTGTCGACGAACACGACGCCGTAGTCGGCCAGCGGGCTGCCGGCTACCGCCGAGTCGGCCGCGGACGCCCCGAAGCCGAGCCGCTCGCCGACGAACTCCAGACCGTCCGGATCGGCCGACGCGAACAGGCTGACCGCCCCGGCGACCATCAGGCTGACCGCGAGACCCACCGCGAGCGGACGGCTCGTCGTCCGCTCGACCCGCAGTGCGTCGGGCCGGACGACGGAGGTCTCGCCGTCCGGGCCGGTCAGGACGAGGTCCGGGCGCAGGTGACGGGCCACGTAGACCAGGTCGGGGCGGGTGGCGACGACGGCACCGACCACCGCCCCGGTGATCACGGCCTCGCCGATCCCGATCAGGGAGTGCCAGCCGAGCATCGCCGCGGCCAGCGAGCCGACCGGGATGTCGACGGACCCGCCGACGAGGTAGAGCCCGACGAACACCGCCGCCGCCGCGGGCACGGAGACGAAGGCCCCGACCACCGCGGCGGGGACGACGCTGCCCGAGCGGCGCGGCAGCACGCCGAGCAGGGCCTTGGCGACCAGGTAGCCGACGACGACGGTGACGACACCGATCAGGGTGACGTTCGTCCCCAGCGCCGTCAGGCCGCCGTCCGCGAACAGCAGTCCCTGGACGACCAGCACGACTGTCAGGCACAGCACCGCCGTCCACGGCCCCACCAGCACCGCGGCGAGCGCGCCACCCATCAGGTGCCCGCTGGTGCCCGGGCCGACCGGGAAGTTCACCATCTGGACGGCGAACACGAACGCCGCCGTCAGCCCGGCCAGCGGCGCCCCGGCCTCCTTCACCTCGCGCTCGGCCCGCTGCAGGGCCATCCCGACGGCACCCGCGGCGACGGCGCCGGTGGCGATCGAGGTGGGCAGGTCGAGGAAGCCGTCGGGTACGTGCACGCGATCAATCCTGGCCTTGTTGCGAACTCTTCGCAACAAGGCCAGGATTGGATGGGGTTGAATGGTGGTTATGACCCGACTCTCCCCCGGTGACACCGCCCCCGACTTCACCCTGCCCACCATCGACGGAAAGTTCTCACTCGCCGACCACCGTGGCCGCAGCGTGGTCGTCTACTTCTACCCGGCCGCCTCGACGCCCGGGTGCACGACCGAGGCGTGCGACTTCAGGGACTCGCTGGCAGCGCTGACGGCGAAGGGATTCGACGTCGTCGGCGTCTCGCCCGACGCGATCGGCACGCTCGCGAAGTTCGCCGGCGACGAGTCGCTGACGTTCCCGCTCGCCAGCGACACCGACCACGACGTGCTCGAGGCGTACGGCGCCTGGGGCGAGAAGCAGAACTACGGCAAGACGTACGTCGGCGTGATCCGGTCCACCGTCGTCGTCGACCCGGACGGCCGCGTCGCCCACGCCGCCTACAACGTCAAGGCGAAGGGCCACGTCGCCAAGCTCCGCCGCGACCTCGGCCTCGCCTGACCCCTCAGGGCGTGATCAAGCACGTCGATCCCCTCCGGCCGTAGGCTGGGAGCACGCGGGAGTGGTGTAACTGGCAGCCACGCAGCGCTTAGGTCGCTGTGCCTTCGGGCGTGCGGGTTCGAGTCCCGCCTCCCGCACCACCGAACCCCTTGATCGTCGGACCGTACTGGCTGTCATCACAACCAGTACGGTCCGACGATCAGTGGGGGCGCATACCAGCGGTGGGCGACGTCGACCACCAGCCGCGAGCCGCCGCCCGGACCATCGAGGACGAACACCCGGAACGGCAGCCGCGCCCGCACACCGAGCCCGACCGTGGTCTGGCCCTCGAAGCTGCCGGCCCACGCGACGTGCCGGAACGTCCGGTAGCTGCGGACGTCGACCAGCTCGCCGCTGGGGAGGAAGATCGCGTCCGTCCCCCGGGCCGGCACCCTGGCGATCACCTCGAGCCGGGCACCACCACGCACGGGCACGACCTCACCCGAGCCGTCGAAGGCCACCTGGCTGACGTACCTGACCGTGTACCCGCGACGTCACCACCGGCCACCTGATGCTGCAGTACGGGCAGCACTCACGGCCGGCGCGACGACCATCGCGGACCTCCTTCATCGGTGCGTGCCCCCGCACCCCGATGACGCCGATGCCGGCGGTCCGGTTGACAGTCCTAGGCGACGTTGACCTCGATCGAGTGCCAGCCCGACGCGCCGTCCGGGAACGGCGGCGCGGCGTCGGAGGTCTGCACCTGACCGTCGCCGTCCGTGGCCCGGACCGTGACCGCGTGGCGGCCCGGGGTGGCGTCCCAGACGAAGGACCACTGCCGCCAGGCGTCGATGTCGGCCTCGGCAGCGAGCTTCGCCGGCTGCCAGGCGCCGTCGTCCACCTTCACCTCGACCGTGTCGATGCCGCGACGCGGCGCCCACGCGGTCCCGCCGATCGCGACCATGCCTGGCGGCCGGGTGGCGAACGGCCGGGGGACGTCGATCCGCGAGGCGATCTTGATCGGCCCTCTCTCGTCCCAGCCGCGGTCGGTCCAGTACGCGGTCTGCCGGGCGAACGTGGTGACCTCGAGGTCGACGACCCACTTGGTCGCCGAGACGTACCCGTACAGGCCAGGAACGACCATCCGCACCGGGAACCCGTGCTCGAGCGGCAGCGGCTCACCGTTCATCCCGATGGCGAGCATCGACCCGCGGTCGTCGGTCAGCGACTGCAGCGGCGTCGACGCGGTGAACCCGTCGTCGCTGGTGGACAGCACCATGTCGGCACCGGGCAGCGGCCCGGCCCGCTCGAGCAGCTCGGAGAGGGGGCAGCCCAGCCACCGGGCGTTGCCGGCCAGGTCACCGCCCACCTCGTTGGAGACGCAGGCCAGGGTCACCCACTGCTCGAGCATCTGCCCGGCGAGGAGGTCGTCGAAGCCGATCTCCACCTCCCGCTCGACCATCCCGTGCACGCGCAGCCGCCAGTCGTCGGTCGCGAGCCTCGGCACGCGCAGGGCCGTGTCGATCCGGTAGAAGTCCGGGTTCGGTGTCTGCCAGGGCGGCATCCCCTCGACGTCGGCCGACACGCTGTCCCGGGCCCGGGGCAGCGGTGGGTCGGCCTGCGGCAGCATGATCGCCTCCCGGCTGGCGTCGACGTCGCGCGTCGCCCGCCCCAGCAGCCGCCCGCCGACCCCCGCCAGCGCAGCGAGTACCCCGGTGGCCGCGGCCGCCGCCAGGAACGAGCGGCGGTCCGTCCCACCCCCGAGCCGGGCGGCGCCGTCGCCGACGCGGTCGACCATGGCCTTCAGGGCCACCGCGCCGGCCGCGACACCCAGCAGGCTCGGGACGACGGCCAGCTTGCCGGCGTCCGGACGGCTCGTGGCCGCCACCGCGGCGACCACGCCGAGCAGCACCACGAGCGTGGACCCGAGCCACCGACGCCGCAGTGAGAGCACCCCGGCGGCCGCGGCGAGCAGCGTGATGACCACGCCGATCCCGGCCAGCAGGGCGACCTTGTCGTTGGTGCCGAAGAGGTCGATCGCCAGGTCCTTGAGCCACGCCGGCGTCAGGTCGATGAAGGCCGACCCGACGGCCAGGACGGGGGCGGACGTCGGCGCGACGAGCGCGGCCAGCACCTCGGCGACGCCCAGCGCGAGCGCACCGGCGAGCACGCCCGCGGACGCGGCGAGCACGGCGGCGCGTCGGCGGGGCGGGCGCGGGGTGTCCATCCCCCCATGTTCGTCCCCTCCGACCGGTCCGGATGGGTCAACGGCGGTCACGAGACGGTGACGTCGGTCATCGGCGCGATGGCGGGAGCCGTGACCGGCGGGAGGGTGCCGGTCACGGCTCCGCTCCCCGTTCGGCGCCGATCGTCAGCCGGATGGGTGCGCGGCGAGCACGGGACGCAGGGCGGGGACGACGGCACGCACCGCCTGCCCCCGGTGGCTGATCGCGTTCTTCTCGTCGGCATCGAACTCGGCCAGGGTCCGGCCCGAGGACCCGACGGCGAGGATCGGGTCGTAGCCGAAGCCACCGCTCCCCCGGGGCTCGCGCACGAGTGCTCCCGGCAGGCGACCGTGCTCGACCACCTCGGCACCGTCGGGCGTCACCAGGGCCACCGCGCAGACGAACGCGGCGCCCCGGTCGGCGTCCGGCACGTCGTGCAGCTGGGCCAGCAGCAGCTCCGTGTTCGCGGCGTCGTCGGACCGCCGTCCGGACCAGCGGGCCGAGAAGACGCCCGGGGCTCCCCCGAGCACGTCGACCGCGAGGCCGGAGTCGTCGGCGATCGCGTGAAGACCGGTAGCCCGGACCACCGCGCGGGCCTTGAGCAACGCGTTGGCCGCGAACGTGATGCCGCTCTCGACGACCTCGGGGACGTCGAAGCCGTCCAGCCCGACGACGGCGTCGTCGAGGTCGACGTGTGCGTCGTCCGCGAGCGCCGCCGCGAGGATCGCCCGCAGCTCGACGACCTTGTGCGGGTTGCGGGTGGCCAGCACGAGGCGGGCCGTCACGCGCCGCCGTCCAGCGCCGCCAGCTGCGCCCGCGTCAGGTCGGCGCACCCCGCCGTCGCCAGGTCGAGCAGGGCGTCGAGCTCGCGCCGGTCGAACGGTGCGCCCTCGGCCGTGCCCTGCACCTCGACGAACAGGCCCCGACCGGTGGCGACCACGTTCATGTCGGTCTCGGCGCCGACGTCCTCGACGTAGTCGAGGTCGAGCACCGGCGTGCCCCCGGCGATGCCGACGCTGACCGCGGCGACCGTGTCGAGCAGCGGGTCGCGCTTGACGAAGCCCTTCTCCCGGGCGAAGGCGATCGCGTCCGCCATCGCCACGTAGGCGCCGGTGATGGCGGCGGTGCGGGTGCCGCCGTCCGCCTGGAGGACGTCGCAGTCGAGCACGAGGGTGTTCTCCCCCAACGCCTTCGTGTCGACGACGGCGCGCAGCGACCGGCCGATCAGGCGGGAGATCTCGTGCGTGCGCCCACCGATGCGTCCCTTCACCGACTCGCGGTCGGAGCGGGTGTTCGTGGCGCGCGGGAGCATCGCGTACTCCGCCGTCACCCAGCCCTGGCCCGACCCCTTGCGCCAGCGCGGCACCCCCTCGGTCAGGGACGCCGCGCAGAGCACGCGCGTGCGGCCGAACTCCACCAGCACGCTGCCCTCGGCGTGGTCGAGCCACCCGCGGGTGATGGTGACGTCGCGCAGCTGGTCGGGGGCCCTGCCGTCGTGTCGTGTCATGACCCGCGACCCTAGCCACCCGTCCTCTGTGCACTTTGCGTGGTCTCAACACGCGATGAGAGTGCGCAACGTGCACAGAGGACGCGGTTACAGCAGGTGGACGGCGGCGGGTTCGGCGAGTGCGAGCGGCCCGGTCCACACCTCGCGGGCCTCGGCGAGCGCCCGTTCGGGGTCGTTCCACGGCGGCAGGTGCGTCAGCAGCAGCGACCCGACGCCGGCGTCCACCGCAACCTGCGCCGCGCGGCGGCCGGTCATGTGCACGCCGCGCGGCGTGTCCCGCCCCTCGTGGAACGCGGCCTCGGCGAGCAGCAGGTCCGCGCCGGCCGCGAGGTCGACCAGCGACGGGCACGCGTCGGTGTCCCCGCTGTACACGAGCGTCCGCGGGCCCGAGCCGTCCTCCGCCGGGCCTTCGACCCGCAGCCCGAACGCCATCACCGGGTGCTCGACGCGGGCCGGGGTGACGACGAACGGGCCGAGCTCGACCCGACCACCGGCGGACCACTCGCGGAACTCCAGCTCGCGGGTCATCCCGGGTGCGGCGGGCATGTCGTACGCGCGGGCCATCCGCTCGGCGGTCCCGGCCGGCCCGTACACGGCCACCCGGTCCGGGCGCCGTCCCGCCGGGTCGTACTTCAGCGCGACGTACAGGCCGCACAGGTCCAGGCAGTGGTCGGCGTGCAGGTGCGTGAGCAGCACGGCGTCGAGCTGGGCGACGGCGACGTACCGCTGCAGGGGCCCGAGGGCACCGCTGCCCAGGTCGAGCGCCACGCGCCAGGTGCGGCCGTCCGCGTCGTCGGCCTCCACCAGGTAGCAGGAGGCCGGGGACTCCGGGCCGGGAAACGATCCGGAGCACCCGACGACCGTCAGCCTCACGAGTCCACCCCGGCGGTCTCGGCGACCGCGACCTCCGGGCCGAGGAACCGCCGTGCGAGGTCGGTGAAGGCGTGCGGGTCGCCCGTGGTGAGGAAGCGGTGGGACGGCGGCGGCAGGTCGTCCGGCCGCGCCGCGCCGCTGCGCACGAGCTGGCGGTACACCTCCTGCGCGGTCTCCTCGGCGCTGGACACGAGCGTGACGCCGTCCCCCATCACGTAGGAGATGACTCCGGTCAGCAACGGGTAGTGCGTGCACCCGAGCACCAGGGTGTCGACCCCCGCCTCGGCCACCGGGTCGAGGTACTCGTGCGCCACGGCCAACAGTTCGGGCCCGCTGGTGACGCCCGCCTCGACGAACTCGACGAACCGCGGGCACGCCCGGGTGGTGACCCTCACGTGGTGGGCCGCGGCGAAGGCGTCCTCGTAGGCCCCCGACGTCGCCGTGGCGTGCGTGCAGATCACGCCGACGTGGCCGGCGCGCGTGACGGCGGCGGCCCGGCGAACGGCGGGTCTGATCACCTCGACGACGGCGACGTCGTAACGCTCGCGGGCGTCGTGCAGGACGGCGGCGCTCGCCGAGTTGCAGGCGATCACCAGCAGCTTGACGCCGCGCTCGACCAGCTCGTCGAGGCATTGCAGCGCGTACTCCCGGACCTCGGCGATCGGCCGTGGACCGTACGGCTGGCGTGCGGTGTCACCGACGTAGAGGACCGGTTCGTGCGGCAGCTGGTCGAGCACGGCGCGCGCGACGGTGAGGCCGCCGAACCCGGAGTCGAAGATGCCGATCGGCGCGTCCGTCGGAGGGTGAGGGCCAGGCACGTCGCGGAGCCTAGGCGCCCGTGGCGTCGGAGTCGGGCAGACCCGCCAGCAGCACCTCGGCGAGGCTCTCCTGGAGCCAGGTGAGGAAGTCGTACACCGCGCCGAGCCAGGCGCGCGGGTCGCCGTCCGGCAGGTCGGCGAGCTCGAGGTGCAGGGCCTCGGTGTCGTCGTCGGTGCGCAGTCCGAGCCGTTCGGCGACGACGAGCCGGACGTCGGTCAGCGCGGTCAGCCACGCTCTCGCCTCGTCGTCGGAGAGCGTGAGGGGCTGGCCGCGGTCCAGCGTCGCGGCCGCGGTGGCCAGGCCCTCGGTCTTGCGGTCGCGGAGGCCCCGCTCGGTGAACCGGCGGAACTCGGCCGCGGCGTCCGGGTCGTCGCGGTTGGCATCCGGTAGCAGCCGCGCGAGCGCGGGGTCGTCCGGCATCCGCGCGTCCTCGGTGATGCCGACCATCGCCGCGAGGGGGTCGGCGTCCTCGGAGTCGACCGGCGCGAGCATGCCGGCCACGTCCGCGAACAGCCGCGCCAGCAGGTCGACCTCGACCTCGTCGAGCGAGACGGTGATGCCCTTGTGCGAGCGGCGGAACCGACGAGCCACTAGCGGTCCTGCGAGAAGGTCGCCCAGAGGCCGAAGCCGTGCATCGCCTCGGTGTCGCGCTCCATCTCCTCCAGGCTCCCGGTGGACACGACGGCCCGGCCCTTGGTGTGCACGTCGTGCATCAGCTTCTCCGCCGCGGGGCGCGGGTAGCTGAAGTAGGACTGGAAGACGTACGTCACGTAGGACATCAGGTTGACCGGGTCGTTCCAGACGATGGTCACCCACGGCGTCTGCAGCTCGGAGCGAGTATCCGACACGGGCCGCTCCGCCTCGGCGGGAGCGGTGCTCAGGACGATCGGCACGCGACCACCCTAAGGCTCAGTCGCGGCGGGGCCTCCCCACCAGCAGCAGGATCAGGACGACCACGTCGACCACGCCGAAGAGCCACGCCGACGTCTCCCCGTACCCGACCAGCTTGACCGCGCCGAAGACGAGGTGGC
>DASROP010000037.1:0-2977 GCA_035646835.1 Actinomycetales bacterium
TGGTGGTCTCCGCCCAGCACGACCGGCAGGGGCACCAGGCGCGCCCCCGGGATGGACACGACCGCCGCCTCGTCCGCGCCCCGCACGTCGACCAGCTCGAAGTCGGCCTCGCCGCGGTCGCGCGCGGCCAGCAGGGAGGCCAGCTCCCTCGCGTCGATCACCCCGGACGCTGGGGGCTCCGGGGCACAGACGGCCACCTCGTCCACCAGCCGTTCGACCACGGTCGGCGTCGCCGGGGCCCGTACCCGCACCGAGCGCCAGGTCATGTCGAGCGCGTCGAGCACCAGCAGGCGACCCAGCAACGACGTTCCCGCACCGGTGATCAGCTTGACCGCCTCGGTCGCCATCACCGCCCCGACGGCGGCGCACATCGCGCCCAGCACACCGCCCTCGGCGCACGACGGCACCGACCCGGCCGGTGGCATCTCCGGGAACAGGTCGCGGTAGGTGGGCCCCTGCCCGGACCAGAAGACGCTTACCTGCCCGTCGAACCGGAACACCGAACCCCACACCTCGGGCAGGCCGGCCATCGTGCAGGCGTCGCTGACGAGGTACCTGGTGGAGAAGTTGTCGGCGCCGTCCAGGACCAGGTCGTAGCCGGCCAGCACCTGCTGCGCGTTGCCCGCGGTGAGCCGCACCGGGTGGGGCACGACCGTCACGAGCGGGTTCAGCGCCGCCAGGGCATCCACCGCGCTGTCGACCTTGGGGCGACCGAGGTCGGCGACCGAGTGCACCACCTGGCGCTGCAGGTTCGACTCCTCGACGACGTCGTCGTCCACCACCCCGATCGTGCCGACCCCGGCCGCGGCCAGGTACGTCAGGGCGGGCGACCCGAGCCCACCGGCGCCGACGACGAGCACGCGTGCGTTCTTGAGCCGCTGCTGCCCCGACATCCCGATGTCCGGCAGCAGCAGGTGCCGCGAGTACCGACGGACCTCCTCCGTCGTCAGCTCCGCGCCGGTCTCGACGAGCGGTCTCACGGGTACGGCCAGGGGTTGCGGGCGCAGCCATCGAGGCCGAGGGTCTGCTGCATCATCACCGGCGCGCGCTGGCCGGCGCCCGGGCAGTCGACATGCCCGTGCCCGAGCGCGTGCCCGACCTCGTGGTTGACGACGTACCGCCGGTACCCGGTCAGGTCGTCGTCGTAGTCGTCGGTGCCGTGGACCCACCGGTAGAGGGTGATCACCGCCTGGTCACCACTGCGGCACGACAGCGTGCCCCGCGTGACCAGTGGCCGGCACAGCCGTTCCGAGGTGTCCGGACTGGCCAGCACGACCTCGACGTCGTGCCCGTCACCGTCGGTTCGCGCGAACGTGTAGCCGTCCTGGGGCCAGCCCCGCGGGTCGTTGAGCGTCTCCATCACCATCGACGCGAACGCGACGCCGTCGACGTCCAGCCCGCCCTCGACGCTGACCCTGACCTGCCAGACCTCGCCGGCGCCGGGGGCGGAGGCGACCCCCGGCGCCACCTGCAGCTCGCCGGTGCCCTCGTCGGGGACCTCGTGGCTGAGCAGACCCGCCAGCTGGTCCGGTGACGGCGGTCGCGGGACCGGCTCGCGGGAAGGCTCGGACGACGGCACGCCCGGACCGCTCGCGGCCTCGCCGGCTGGTGCTTCGGCGTCCGGCATCGGGTCCGGCGGTTCATCACCGCAGGCCGTCAGGGGTGCGACGACGAGCGCGGCGACGAGCAGCCACCGCGACGTGCGACGCCGCGCGGAGTGCATCCTCCGATGGTCGCACGGCCAGCGGCTCGGTCACCGTCGCAGGGCCCTCAGCCGCGGACGAGCTGCAGGGCCATCCGTCGGTTGGACGCCGCCAACGTCGCCTTCACGACGGCCTGCTGGGGGTCGTTCCCGACCGGGCAGGCCCCGGTCAGCTTCTCGGTACCGCGCCCGGACAGGATCGACAGGACGACGACGGCGGTCTCCTGACCGGCGACCGAGGAGACGTCGGCCGCCTCGACCTCGAACCGGCACCGTCCGCCGGCGGCGGACTCCAGTGCCTGCGCCGTCGCACCGGCGAGACTGCGGTGGTGACCGCCGACGGTCGCCGCTGCCTCGCACACCCCGGTGTGCTGGCGCCCGTTGTCGGTCAGGACGACGGTCGCGGTCACGTCCAGACCCCGGGTCATCACCTGCACCCGGTCGAGGGTCAGCCGCGACGTCGGCGAGCCGTCGTCCGGCAGCACCACCGGCGGCGCCTCCCAGGGGCGGGGCCGGCCGGCGTGGGTCTGGGTCCCGCGGGACGTCCGGAGGCGGGGATCCGCGGGCGCTGACGGCGGCGCGGACCCGGCCGTCTGGTGACCCGGCTGGGTCTGGGTGGTCTGATCCCGCTGCGGCAGGCGTCCCGACGTCACGATCGCCAGGGGCTCACCGGTCTCGGGCACCGGCGACGCGCCGACGGCAGGGCCGGGCTGCGCCGGAGAGTGCCCCCGACCCGCGTTGCGCCGCAGGTGCTCGTCGACCGCCCGGGCGACGTCCGCGGAGTTGGCGCCCGGCGCCAGCTCCAGGCGCAGCAGGGCCAGCCCGTCCGCCGTGTCCGGCTCCACGCGCAGCGCGGCCACGCCGGGCACCGCGAGCGCGGCACGGACGGCGTCGACCACCTGGTCGCCGCCTCCGACAGGCCGTGCTGCCGCCTGCGCCACCGCACCCCTCCTCAGACACGCCGACGTCCGGCGTGGTGGGAGTCTGACATCCCGACGTCCCGATCGGGGAGGTGATCGTCGGCACTCACCCGGACGAGGGTCGGCCGAACGGCCGAGGGAACGCCGTCCGCCCGTACGATGAGGGCCGTGACCACCCAAGCGACCCGCGCGCGGGGCGCCCGGCTCCCTCGCTCCGCCCGGCGCGCCCAACTGCTCGGGGCGGCGCAGGAGGTCTTCGTGTCTCGGGGCTACCACGCGGCCGCGATGGACGAGATCGCCGACAGGGCCGGCGTGAGCAAGCCGGTGCTCTACCAGCACTTCCCGAGCAAGCTCG
>DASROP010000038.1:0-31963 GCA_035646835.1 Actinomycetales bacterium
CATCCGCTACCCGAAGGCTGCGTAACCATGTCCAGAAGACCGTCGGTAAGCCGTGTGCGGGAAAACCGCACGCACGGTTTGAAAGGGGGATGGGGAAACAGGGCCGCCACGCGGTTCCTGCGCCCCTGACTACCAATGCCGAACCTCGTGCCGGGCGTCGTCGAGATCATCGTGCCCACCCGGCGGCTCCGTCAGCGCGTGCTCGTCGCCGAGGCTGCGTCAGAGAACGCCCGGCCGCTGCTGCTCGTGCACGGCAACGTGTCGTCGTCCGACTTCTTCCAGCGGCTGGTCGCCGACCTGCCGGCCGACGTCCGACCGATCGCGGTGGACCTGCGGGGCTTCGGCGGGACCGAGGCACTGCCCGTCGACGCCTCCCGCGGCCTGCGGGGACTTCTCGGACGACGTGCTCGCGCTCGCCGACGCCCTGGGCCTCGAGCACTTCGACCTGTTCGGCTGGAGCATGGGCGCGGGCGTCGCGATGCAGGTGCTGATCGACGCTCCCGAGCGGGTTCGCACGCTCGTGCTGCAGTCCCCGGTCTCGCCGTACGGCTTCGGCGGCACGGCGGGGACGGACGGGGCCCTGCTGCACCCGGACGGGGCCGGCTCGGGCGGCGGGACGGCGAACCCTCGGTTCGTGGAGCTCCTCGCCGCCGGCGACGCCGGGCTGGACGACCCGGCGAGCCCGCGCAACGTCTACCGGGCCTTCTACGTCGCGCCCGGACGGACGCTCGAGGACGAGGACCTGCACGTCGCCTCGATGCTCACGACGGTCACCGGTGAGGGCAACTACCCGGGCGACTCGACCCCGAGCGAGCACTGGCCCGCGGTGGCGCCGGGCGGCCGGGGCGTGCTCAACACGATGGCCCCCACGGTGTGCCGGCTCGACGGCGTGCTCGACGTGTCGCCGAAGCCGCCGGTGCTGTGGCTGCGCGGAGAGCTCGACCAGATCGTCTCGGACACCTCGATGTTCGACCTCGCCCAGCTCGGAGCGCTCGGCGCGGTGCCGGGGTGGCCGGGCACCGACGCGTGCCCGCCCCAGCCGATGGTCGCCCAGACCAGGGCGCTGCTGGACGCCTACGCCGACGCCGGCGGCAGCTACTCCGAGGTCGTGCTGCCCGGCGTCGGGCACAGCCCGCACGTCGAGGCACCGGACGTCGTCCGCGACGCGGTCGTCGCCCACCTGCGCTCCGCCTGAGCCATCAGGCGCAGGGTCGCTCAGCGCGGCCGTTCGAACGTGACCAGCACCCCGTCGACGCCGCCCGGGCCGATCCGGCCCTTGACCTCGACGGAGGTGAGGGCCTTGAGCACCCACCCCTTGGCGGCGTGCTCGTTCAGCACCTTCTCCAGCTTGTCTCCGGACATCTTGCCGCCGATCATCCCCTCACGGAGCTCGACGACCTTGTACTCCACGGACATCACTGCCTCCAGCATCGAGCCGTCACCGGGCGCTCCACCCTGTCACCGTGGGCGCCCGGCAGCTACCAGGGAACCCCGAAGCGGCCGCGGTGGGCGACCTCGGCGCCGGGTCGCCGTCCCCGCTTCAGGCTGGGTGAGCGGCGGTCGGGCGCCGCGTAGCCGACGCTGACGACGCCGACCGGTGCTCTGTCAGTGGGGACGTCGAAGGCGTCCAGCACCGCCGCGTGGCGGGGCTTCGGGACGCCGAAGAAGCACGAGCCCAGCCCCTCGTCGACGGCGGTCAGCAGCATCAGGAGGGCGGCCATCCCGGTGTCGACGTGCCAGTACGGCATCGACCATCGGTTCTCGTCGCGGTCGGTGAAGCCCTTGTCCGGCTCGGCGTAGCGGTCGAGGTAGGTCTGCTTGTCGCTCAGGCACAGGATCAGCAGGGGGGCGCTCATCAGGCCGCGCAGCCAGGAATCAGGTTCGCCTGGCTGAGTAGTCGTGGTTCGCCAGAACAGGGCGCGGTCCGCTGCCGAGTCGAGCACGACGAAGTCCCAGCCCTGGCTGAACCCCGCGCTCGGGGCGCGGGTCGCGTGGTCGAGCATCCGGTCGACCACGTCGTGCGGCACGGGACGGTCGGCGTCGTAGGCCCGCACCATCCGGCGGCGCCGGATCACCTCGCCCAGCTCCACTAGCGGTACACCTCGCGGCGATGACCCACCCGCACGACATGCACGACGAGGACGTCGTCGAGCACCTCGTAGACGATGCGGTAGTGACCCACCCGGACGCGGTACACCGACTGCTCGCCGGCCATGGCAGCGCATCCCGGAGGTCGTGGGGCTTCGGCGAGCAGCTCGATGGCTGCACGCAGACGCTGCTGCTCCCGTCGCGGGAGTGCCACGAGGGACTTGCGGGCCCGCCGGGCGATCCTGACCTGGTACGGCCCCCTCACGACAGGCCGAGCTCTGCCTTGACCTCGTCCCACGGGATGTAGTCGTTCTCCTCGCGAGCGGCGTGGAGCTCTGCGCGATCGACCGCGTCCTCGGCGTCGTCGAAGAGCTTGTCGTACGTCTCGGGGTCGAGGATCACGGCGACGCGGCGGCCCCGCCGGGTGACGTAGACGGGCTCGCCGCTGCGGCGGGTCGCGTCGATCACAGCAGCGAGCTGGTCGCGTGCCTTGCTGACCGCCATCTCCGTCATGTACGAATCGTACGAGTCGGGCGGCCGACTGTCGAGGCCTGTCATGTCGGCAGCCGGTCGAGGCCCAGCGGTGGGCAGCGAACCTCACCGGTGGTGAACCGGCCGGTCGGTTCGTCGAGGCGGACGACGGCCCGCTGGCCTGCCCAGTCGACGACCGTGCCCGTGGCGCCGTGCAGGTACAGCGGGCGGATGGAGTGGTTGAGCCGGACCCGGTCACCGATCGCGATCCGGGCAGCGGCCTGGTTCGCCTCGGCGCGGACGAGGTGGCGGTGCCGCTCGTGGATCGCGGTCGACAGGGCGGGCAAGTGCTCGTCCAGGCCGCCGGTGGCGATGATCCCGACCAGGGCCTGCACCTGTTCCGTGCGGATCGGGGCGTGCGCTCTCGGCTCGCCCGGTCCGTCGTCCGGACTCGGCTCGTCCGGGAGAGGCACCAGGGCCAGCGGGGTGTGGTCCGGCTCTCGCGGCCTCGACCTCGGGCTCGGTCCTGGTCGGGCGCGGGTCGGCTTGCGACGTCGCTTGCTCACGGGGCCAGCGTGCCCGACAGGCCCGGACCGCCGTGTCCGGCCTGTGGACGGCCGTTGACGGCGGCGTGGAGGTGCACGTCGTGCCTGCCGTCCGCGTGATGGAACATGCTCCGCAGTGTGCCCTCCGCCAGGTACCCCACCTTCTCGGCGACCCGGCACGATCCGGTGTTACGCGTCGAGTGGCCGAGCTCGAGCCGCGCGAGGCCGACGTCCTCGAACGCCCAGGCCGTGACGATCCGGACGGAGGCTGGCGCCGACCCTCGGCCCCGGCTGCCGGGGAGGGTCCAGTAGCCGAGAACGCCGACGCCGTCGACGAGGTTGACGTGCACGGCGACCCGACCCATGACGACGTCGGCCTCGGCGTCGCAGACCGCCCAGCAGGCGGTGGACTCGTCCCGCCACCCCTGGTGCTGCTGCGCGATCCACTCGCGCGCCTCGGTGGCGTCATCGATGCGCCGGTGGTGCCAGAACGCGATCTGGGGGTCGGTGAACGCGGCGATGACCGTCGGGACGTCGTCGTCGCGCCAGGGGCGCAGCCGCGCGGTGCCCCCGTCGAGCGCGGGCTGCTCGGACCGGCAGAGCGTGCCCGCTGCCAGGAAGGGCTCAAGTCTCGGCACGACCCCAGCCTGGCACGGGTTCGACGGAATGCATGATCACGCGGAAGTGACGCTTCTATGTCCTGTCAAGGCAGGGCGGGCATGGTTTCGAGGAGGCGGTGAAGGCGGCGGGCCAGGGCGCGCTTGAGGCAGCGTTCGATCTCGCGGCTGGTTCTTCCCTCGGCGGTGCGTCGGTCGATGTAGGCGCGGGTTTCGTCGTGGTTGTGTCGGCGGCGGGTGAGCAGGACGCGGTGCAGGGCGGCGTTGAGTTGGCGGTCGCCGCCGCGGTTGAGGCGGTGGCGGACGGTGCGCCCGGAGGAGGCCTCCAGGGGGCTGGTGCCGGCGATGGCGGCGAAGGCGGCTTCGCTGCGGAAGCGGCCGGGGTGAGACCAGGTGATCAGCAGTTGGGCGGCGCTGACCGGGCCGACGCCGTACAGGTCGCGCAGCGGCTGGGCGAAGGTGCCGGTGAGGTCGTCGAGCTGTCGCTCGGCAGCGGTGATGGACTTGTCCAGGGCGCTGATCTGGGCGGCGAGCTTGGTCAGCATCTGTACGCAGGTCTGGGTGCGCAGGTCGCCGTCGCGGGGGCCACGTAGGCGCCTGGCTAGGGTCAGCTGGGCGGCGGTGCCTTGTCCTCGGAACCGGTCTCGCAGCGCTGACGGCGCGGTGACCAGCACCGCCTTGACCTGGTTGGTCAGCCGGGTGCGGGCCTTGACGTCGGCGCTGCGGGACAAGGTGATCAGCCGCATCGTCTCGCGGACCTGCCCGCGCCGGGGCTGGGCATGGCGGGCCAGCCCGAGCACCGCACGGGCCATCTTGATCGCGTCGGCGGCGTCGTTCTTGTCCTGGCCCCGCTCCCGCCTGGGCCGGGGCGCCTCGATCACCTCCTGGTCGACCTCGCGCAGTGCCTCGGCCAGGCCGGCGCCGTAGCTGCCGGTGCCCTCCACCGCCCACGCCAGCCGAGGCCCAGGCGCGTGCTTGAGGACAAAGTCCAGCAGCTGGCCGAACCCGGCCTCGTCGCTGTCAACGGTGATCTCGGCCAGCACACCGCCGCGCGGGTCGCAGGCCGCCGCGGTGTGCGTATCGGTGTGGGTATCGACCCCGATGACGGCGTCGACGCGGTCTGCCAACATGGTCATGCGGACGTTCTCCTGTCGGTGGACGGTCGCGGTCGGCGCCGGCCCGGTGAGAACACATGCGGCAGTACTGTGACGGGTCACGAACCCCTCGGGGTGAGGAATCCGGACAGGCTTCTATCAAGCCAACTGTGTTCAGGGTCGGCGCCGGCGTCCCCGCAGACAGGTCAATTCAAAGGCACACCGAAGCGGCCAGCATGATCACGAGTCACGCGAGGACACCAGCACCGATCCTCTCAACGATCCAGGCCAGGACCGCACCCCCACACTCACAGCATGATCACGAAGGGAGGTCGGTCTCCCAGAACTCGGTGGCGCTGGCCCGGCTGGCGGCGTCGCTGCCCTCGCCGTGCACCTCGCCCTCGCGGCCGCGGAGCTCCACGCGGCGGATCTTGCCGCTGATCGTCTTGGGCAGCTCGGCGAACTCGATCCGCCGGATCCGCTTGTACGGCGCCAGGTGCTCGCGGGTGTACGCCAGGATCGAGGCAGCCGTCTCGGCCGTCGGCTCGTGCCCGGCCGCGAGGACGACGTACGCCTTCGGCACCGCCAGCCGGGTCGGGTCGGGTGAGGGGACGACGGCCGCCTCGGCCACCGCCTCGTGCTCGATCAGCACGCTCTCCAGCTCGAACGGGCTGATCCGGTAGTCGCTGGCCTTGAACACGTCGTCGCTGCGGCCGACGTACGTGATGTACCCGTCGGCGTCCCGGGTGGCCACGTCGCCGGTGTGGTAGGAGCCGTCCCGCATCGCCTCCGCCGTGCGCTCGTCGTCACCGTGGTAGCCCACCATCAGGCCGAGCGGGCGGCCGTCGGCGCCGTCCAGCCGCAGGCAGATCTCGCCCTCCTCGGCCGGCCCGGTCCGCTCGGCGCCGGTGACGGGGTCGAGCAGCACCACCTCGTAGCCGGGCACCGGCCGGCCCATCGAGCCCGGCACGAGCCGCTGGCCCGGAGGGTTGCCGACCTGCAGGGTGGTCTCGGTCTGGCCGAACCCGTCCCGCACGGTCAGGCCCCACGCGGCCTCGACCTGCTCGATCACCTCGGGGTTGAGCGGTTCGCCGGCACCGACCACCTCGCGCAGCGGGATCCGGCCGCGGAACGCCCCGAGGTCGGCCTGCACGAGCATCCGCCACACGGTCGGCGGGGCGCAGAACGTTGTCACGCCGCAGCGCTCCATCGTCTCGAGCAGCGACGCGGCGGCGAAGCGCGGCTGGTTGACGACGAGCACCGTCGCCTCGGCGAGCCAGGGCGCGAACACGTTGCTCCAGGCGTGCTTGGCCCAGCCGGGCGACGAGACGTTGAGATGCACGTCACCCGGCCGCAGCCCGATCCAGTACAGGGTCGACAGGTGGCCGATCGGGTACGAGGCGTGGGTGTGCTCGACCAGCTTGGGCTCGGCCGTCGTCCCCGACGTGAAGTAGAGCAGCAACGTGTCGTCGGCGCGGGTCTGTCGACCCTCTGTCGCCAGCGGCTCGGCGTGAGACTCGCTGTCGGCGTAGGAGATCCAGCCCTCGACGGCATCGCCGACCGCGACCGGCGTCCACCCGCCGGACAGGTCGGCGAACTTGTCGGCCGCGTCGCTGCGGGCCACCACGTGCCGCACGTGGCCGCGGTCGAGCCGGTCACGCAGATCGGCAGGGGCGAGCAGGGTGGTCGCGGGGATCACGACCGCGCCGATCTTGATGCACGCCAGCAGCACCTCCCACAGCTCGACCTGGTTGCCGAGCATCAGCAGCACCTGGTCACCGCGCCCCACACCGACCGACTGCAGCCACGCCCCCACCTGGGACGAGCGCGTCGCCATCTCGGCGTAGGAGACCCGCGCCTCGCTGCCGTCGTCCTCCACCACCCACAGGGCCGTCCGGCCCGCGGTCACCGGGTCGGAGGCGACCCGGTCGAACCAGTCGAGGCCGAAGTTGAAGTGCTCCGGTCTCGGCCAAGTGAACTCTGCGCGGGCAGTGTCGGCGTCGGCGCGCAGCTCGATCAGGCGGTCGCGCGAGGCTCGGACGAGCTCGTAGGCGTCCATCCTCCGACCCTGGCACCGCGTGCCCGTCGTCGCTACCCGTGACCCCCAGTGATCGTCGGCACCCAGTGGCTGTGATCACAGCCACCCACTGCCGACGATCACTGGGGTCGACGAGCGGGGTGGTTAGGCTCGGAGACGTGGCCGAGCCCGCTCCCGCGTACCCACGGCACTGGGAGGCGGACGTCGTGCTGACCGACGGTGGCACCGCCCACCTGCGGCCGATCACGCCGGACGACACGGAGGCGCTGCAGCGCTTCCACCTGGCCCAGTCTGCCGAGTCGGTCTACCTCCGGTTCTTCGCGCCGATGCCCCGGCTGTCCGAGCGAGACCTGGAGCGGTTCACCCACGTCGACCACCACGACCGGGTCGCCCTGGTGACGACGGTCGGCGACGACATCGTCGGCGTCGGCCGCTACGACCGGGTGGCCCCCGACGAGGCCGAGGTCGCCTTCAACATCGCCGACAGCCACCAGGGCCGTGGGCTGGGGTCGGTGCTGCTGGAGCACCTGGCCTTCGCCGCCCGCGAGCACGGGGTCCGCCGCTTCGTCGCGGAGGTGCTGCCGCAGAACCGCAAGATGGTGGGGGTGTTCCGCGACGCCGGCTTCGAGGTCACCCACTCCTACGGCGACGGCGTCGTCTCGCTCGCCTTCGACATCGACCCGACCGAGGCCTCGATCGCGGTGATGGCCGCCCGCGAGCACCGGGCCGAGGCGAGCAGCCTGCACGCGCTGCTGCACCCGCGGTCGGTCGTGGTGGTGGGAGCCAGCCGCAACCGGCGCTCGGTGGGAGCGGCCGTCCTCGCGCACCTCGTGGAGGGCGGGTTCACCGGCGCCGTGCACGCGGTCAACCCGGAGGCGTTCGAGATCGGCGGGGTCGAGTCGTACCCGCGGGTCAGCGACGTGCCGGCCCCGGTCGACCTGGCCGTCGTCGCGGTCCCCGCCGAGGCGGTGCCGGACGTCGTCCGCGACTGCGCCGCCGTCGGCGTCCGGGGCGTGGTGGTGGTCTCGGCCGGCTTCGCCGAGACGGGCGAGGAGGGGGCCACCCGCCAGCGCGAGCTCGTGCGGCTGGCGCGCGCCCACGGGATGCGCGTGGTCGGCCCCAACTCGTTCGGCATCCTCAACACCGACCCGGCGGTCCGGCTCAATGCCTCGCTGGCGCCGGAGCTGCCGCCGTCCGGGGGCCTCGGCCTCTTCAGCCAGTCCGGCGCCCTCGGCGTCGCCGTCCTCTCCAGCGCCGCGCGCCGGGGCCTTGGCGTGTCCAGCTTCGCCTCCGCGGGCAACCGCGCGGACGTCTCCGGCAACGACCTGATGCAGTACTGGGAGTCCGACCCCGCCACGTCCGTCGTCGGCCTCTACCTGGAGAGTGTCGGCAACCCCCGCAAGTTCTCCCGGGTGGCCCGGCGGCTCGCCCGCGCCAAGCCGGTGGTCGTCGTCAAGTCGGGCATCAGCGGGTACGGCGTGCCACCCGGTCACACCGTGCGCGCCACCCGGGCTCCGCGGGAGGCGCTCGACGCGATGCTCCGCCAGGCGGGCGTGATCCGGGTGGAGAACATCCACCAGCTCTTCGACGTCGCGCAGGTCCTCGTGCACCAGCCGCTGCCGGCAGGGCAGCGGATCGGCGTCGTCGGCAACTCCGAGGCGCTCGCCGCGCTCGTCGCCGACGCGGCGGTGTCGTGGGGGCTGGAGCTCGCCCGGCCACCGGTGTCGTTGCATCCGGAGGCAACCGCGGAGGAGTTCCGGAACGCACTCGAGGGCGTGTTCGGCGGCGACCCCGAGGGTCCGGCGGACGCCGTGGTGGCCTGCTTCATCCCGCCGCTGACCACGGACGACACCGACGTCGCCACCGCGCTGGCCGAGGTCTCCGCCGGCTCGGGCACCACGACCGTGGCCTGCTTCCTCGGCACCCGTGTCGTCAGCGCGCAGCTCTCGGTGCCCGGGACGCACGAGGGCGAGACCTGCGTCGTCCCGTCCTACCCGAGCCCGGAGGACGCCGTCCGCGCGCTGGCCGCCGTCACCCGCTACGCGCAGTGGAAGCGCAGGGACCCGGGCCTGCGGCCGCACCTGACCGGCTGCGACCCGGGGCAGGCGCGGGCGGTCGTCTCCGCGGCCCTGGCCGGCGCGCCGGAGCACCCGTCCGGCGTCCGGGTGCCCGCCGTCGCCGTCGCCGAGCTGCTGGGCTGCTACGGGATCGGGCTGTGGCCCTCGCGGGTGGCCCGCGACCCCGAGGGCGCCGTGGCCGCGGCGGACGAGCTGGGGTGGCCGATCGCCGTGAAGTTCGCGGACGAGCGGCTGCGGGAGCGACGCGACCTCGGCGGCGTACGTCTCGACGTCGCCGACGAGGCCGAGCTGCGGACCGACCTCGCGGCCATGACGGCACGGCTCGACGCGGCGGGGGAGACGGCCCCAGCGGGAGGTCACTTCTTCGTCGTCCAGCCGATGGCCCCGGCCGGCGTCCCGGTCGTCGTCCGCACCATGGAGGACCCGCTCTTCGGCCCGATCGTCTCCTTCGGGATGGCCGGTGACGCGAGCGAGCTGCTCGGCGACGTGTCGCACCGGATCCCGCCGCTGACAGACGTGGACGTCGCGGACCTGGTGCGGACGGTGCGCGCGGCTCCCCGGCTCTTCGGGTACCGCGGGACACCGCCCCTGGACGTCGCGAGCCTCGAGGACCTGATCGCGGCAGTCTCCCAGCTGGCGGACGACGTGCCCGAGCTGGCGCACCTGGACCTGGGGCCCGTCGTCGTCGCCCAGCGGGGGGTGACGGTGCTCTCCGCGGAGGCGCGCGTCGCCCGCACCGCCGCACGGGCCGACAGCGGTGGACGGCGAAGCCTGGCCTGACCCCGCGTGCCAGGATGTCGCCATGGCGGCCCGACGCACCAGACCCGTGATGGCACCTCTGCCCGAGGAGCTGCGCGCCGAGATCGAGCGGGCCGGGTACTACCCGGCGCTGGTGGCGGACGTGGTCTCCACCGCGCTCGCGGGGGAGGACATCGCCGCCCACCTCGTGCACCAGGAGACGACGTTCGACTCCGAGGAGGTCCGTCGCCACGTGACCGTGATGGCGGTGACCCCGACCCGGCTCGTGCTCGCTCACGCCGACGACCACGCCGCCGACGACGAGCTCTCGCAGCCCTATGCCGTGGCGTCGACCGAGGCGGTTCCTCTCCACCACGTGCGGTCCGTCGTGCTGTCCCACGTCGTGACCAAGCCCGAGGGATACCGGACGGGGTCCGCTCCCGGCGAGGTCACGCTGACCGTGTGCTGGGGTGCCGTGCTGCGCGCGGACCTCACGCCGGCCATGTGCGCGGACCCGGACTGCGAGGCGGACCACGGGTACACCGGCACCCTGACCGCCGACGACATCGTGGTGAGGGTCAGCGCGGACGCGGAGGGATCCGGCGCCGTCGCGGGCGCGCTCGACTTCGCGCGCGTGCTGTCCGCCGCGACGGGGCCGCGGGCCTCGTGAGACTGCCGGTTGGGGGCCACGTGCCCACCGGCACCCTGGGCGACGTCCTGCCTGCGGCGGCGCGGTCGCTCGGTGCCCTGGACGGGGTCGTGCCGGGCATCGAGCTGCCGCCGTCCCGCCGGGTGTGCGTGCTGCTCGTCGACGGGATGGGGGAGCGGCAGCTCGTCGAGCGGGGAGGCCACGCGCCGTACCTGCGGTCGCTGCTGGGCTCGGGACCGGTGCTGGAGTGCGGGTTCCCGTCCACGACGGCGACGTCGATGGGCACCTTCGGCACCGGCCTGATGCCGGGCACGCACGGGATGCTCGGGTACCAGGTGCTCAACCCCGCCACGGGCCAGCTGCTCAACGAGCTGTCGTGGGAGCCGGCGACCGATCCGTACCTCTGGCAGCCGGCGCCGACGGTCTTCGAGCGGGTGGCAGCCGAGGGGGTGGACGTCGTCCAGGTCGGGCCCGGTTTCTTCGCCGGGTCCGGGCTGACGGAGGCGGCGCTGCGGGGGGCGCGCTTCGTGGCAGCGCAGCGGCTCGACCGTCGCGTCGACGAGGCGGTGGCCGCCGTGACGTCGTCCCCGCGCTCGCTCGTCTACGTGTACTGGGGAGACCTCGACAAGGTCGGGCACACCCACGGCTGCGCCAGCTGGGAGTGGGGGGAGGAGCTCGGGCGCGTCGACCGCGCTGTCCGCACCCTCGCTGCCCGGCTGCCCGACGACACGCTGCTGCTGGTCACCTCCGACCATGGCATGGTCGACGTGCCCCGGCCTGCCCGGCTCGACATCGCGGGCGACGCCGAGCTGTCGGCCGGCATCCGCCTCACGGGTGGGGAACCGCGGGCGCCGATGCTGTACTGCGAGCCGGGGGCAGCCGCCGACGTGCTGGCGACGTGGCGGGCACGGCTCGGGAGAAGCTTCGACGTCCTCTCCGGTGACGAGGCCGTGGCCGCCGGCTGGTTCGGGCCGGTGGCGCCGCTGGCCCGGCCACGGATCGGCGACGTGGTGGGTGCCGCGCGCGACCCGGTGTCGGTTCATGACTCGCGCCACCAGCGCCCCGAGCTGCTGACCCTGACCGGGATGCACGGCGCCCGGACGCCGGCCGAGACGCGCGTACCCCTGCTCGTCGTCCCGCCGTCGGCCTGACCCGCCGATCGGCCGACCGGGTGGTCCCGCGGGCGTTCGCCTTCACCTTCGGCCCGCTGCTGCCGATTTACCCCGTGTCGCGCGGGTGCGGAGCAACCCCGAAAGTAGAGGCGGATGGGCAGGCCACAATCACGTCAGCAGTCCCACGAGTGGGCTGACCGACCGGTGCTGGCCACGGTGCTGCGCCTGAGCATCCTCGCGACACCGCTGCTGGCCGGCTACGTCGTCGTCCAGGTGCTGCACCACCTCGTCCTGGACGCCCTCGGCTGGCACTGGCTCGTCGACGTGCTGGCGATGGGGGTGTCCGCAGTCCTCGCGGGCCTGGGTGCGGAACGCGCGTGCCGCCGCCTGCTGCCCCTGCCCGGGCTCCTGCGGATGACCATGGTGTTCCCCGACCGTGCCCCGTCGAGGCTGGCCGTTGCCGGGATCGGGGCCAGCAACCGGCAGATCGAGCGGCTGCTCCGGGACGGCCGTGAGCAGAGTCGTTCCGCTGGCGAGGTGGTCCTCGGGCTGATCTCGCCCTGACCCAGCACGACCGGCGAACCCGGGGTCACTCGGAGCGCGTCCGCATGTTCGCGGACCTTCTCGCCGGTGAGATGAAGCTGGCGGCGCACGACCGGGACCGGTTCCGGTGGACCGCCCTTCTCCACGACGTCGGGAAGCTGCACATCGCCCCCCGCGTCCTCAACAAGCCTGCGGCGCTGAGCGAGGACGAGTGGGAGCGGATGCGCCTGCATCCCCTGTGGGGCGCCGAGCTCGCCGCACCGGTCCTGCCGTGGCTGGGGTCGTGGGGCGAGGGCATCGAAGAGCACCATGAGAAGTACGACGGCACCGGCTACCCCCGAGGACTGAAGGGCGACGACATCTGCCTCGCCGGCCGGATGGTCGCCGTCATCGACTGCTTCGAGACCATGACGTCCGCGCGCCCCTACAAGCAGCCGATGTCGACGGTGGCTGCTCGTGCCGAGCTCGCGCGGTGTGCCGGCACCCAGTTCGACCCGGTTGTCGTCCGATCGTTCCTCGCCATCTCCCTGCCGCGGCTGCTGTGGGCAATGGGACCGTTCGCCCTGCTCGTGCACCTGCCTTTCCTGCGCGAGCTGCAGCTGGCCGGCAGCCAGCTTGGCGCGGCTGCCGGCGGTGTCGGCACCTCTGCGACCACCGTCGCGGCCTCGACGGCCATCGCCGTGGGCGCGGTCGTCGTCCCCGGCGCGGGCGCGCTGGTCGACGTGGCGCAGCCCTCGCTCGAGGTGCTGACGGACAGGGTCGGGCCGGATGCCACGGAGCCCCCGGAGCCAACCGGACAGAGCGGCGTCCCGGCGTCGCAGGTACCGACGGCCCGGCAGCGGCCCGCACCGGGACCCGAGGTCGCGGACGTCACCCCCGCGCCGGCGGCTCCGGATCCGCACACGGAGCCCACGCCTGCTCCCGCGGCGTCTCCCTCCTCGAAGCCGCCGCCTGCGCCCGAGGACCGGGACGACAAGGACAAGGACCAGGGGACGCCGCCGGGTCAGGGGACGCCGCCGGGTCACGGGACGACGCCGGGTCAGGGGAAGCCGTCCTGACGGCATGACCGGCGGTGCCACGAGAGGCGCCGAACCGGACTGCGGCAGGATGGTCGTCCGTGGCGGAACTGGTCTTCTTCTCGGGGACGATGGACAGCGGGAAGTCGACGCTCGCGCTGCAGATGGACCACAACCACTCGGTCGCGGGGCGGGCCGGGCTGATCTTCACGCGGGACGACCGGGCCGGGCAGTCCGTGCTGTCGAGCCGGCTCGGGCTGAGCACGGTGGCCGTCGAGGTGACCGACTCCACGGAGTTCTGGGACGAGGTCGCGCGGCGACGCACCCACGGCGCTCGGGTCGACTACCTGGTCTGCGACGAGGCCCAGTTCTACTCACCCGCGCAGGTCGAGCAGCTGGCCCGGATCGTTGACGAGCTGGGCGTCGACGTGTTCGCCTTCGGCATCACGACCGACTTCCGCACCCAGCTGTTCCCGGGGTCGCAGCGGCTGATCGAGCTCGCCGACCGGGTGCAGGTGCTTCAGGTCGAGGCCCTGTGCTGGTGCGGCGGGAGGGCCACCCACAACGCGAGAACCGTCGACGGCGTGATGGTCGTCGAGGGCGCCCAGGTGGTGGTCGGCGACGTGGACGCGGCCAGCCCGGTCGACGAGGCAGGCCACCAGGTCGGCTACGAGACCCTGTGCCGGCGTCACCACATGCGTCGGATGACGGCCCACGCGGCACGGAGCGCGGCGATGTCCCCCGACGTCCTGCCCTTCGACCTGGCGGTCTGCCCGGTGGTCCCGCCCGCTGCGACGCCGCCGGTCTAGCGCACGGTGCGCGGGGGCGGCACGGTGCGCCCGTCGGCCCAGGCCAGGTCCCACCCGAAGGCCCCGGCCGCCACGGCCTGCTGGCCGTAGAACATCTCGGCCTCGCGGCGCACGACCAGGTCGCCTCCGACGCGGTGGATCGACGCCAGCACGCAGATCGACCCGTTCTGCTGGGCGGGGGCGATGGACTCGGCCTCGCGGTCGACGCGCATCTCGATCGTCGCGCCCTTGACCTCCGCGACCAGCACCGGCGCCAGCGGGCCCCACTCCGGGCGGCGCGAGTAGGCGTACGCGAACAGCACCAGCCGCTTGAGCCGGTGCACCTGGGCGAGGGCCACGGTGATCGTCTCGCCCTGGGTCTCGCTGCGCGGCCCGAGCCGGAGCACCGTGGCCCCGTGACCCGGGGCGTGGTCGGGCCCCTCACCGAGGGACTGGACGACGCCCGAGTCGGAGTCGTTCATCTCCCACAGGCAGCCGAGGTGGACGTCGGTGCTGCGCTTGAGGCCGGCCCGTGCGCTGCGCGCGTCGGTCGGCTGGTTGCTCCAGCCCAGCGTCAGGTGCAGGGCCCCGCCGCGGGCCTGCCTGCCGCCGATCGTCACCGTGGGCACGGACGACGACAGCTTGGTGCGGCCGGTCAGGGCCGGCCCGTCGTGTGTCGGCGGGGGCTCCTGGGCAGGTGGCGCGTCGGCAGCTGGCGCAGTCTTCCTGGGCGGCCTGCTCACCGGCGCGGGCTTCTTCGTGGGCGGCGGCTCCGGCGCGGGCCGCGGACGGCGGGGCCGGTGCCGGATGAAGGTGAGGTCCGCCGGGACCGGCGGCGCCGGCGGGGCTGCCGCCGTCCGCCGGGGTCGGTGCCGGATGAAGGTCAGGTCGACCGGGGCCACGGTCAGAGCCTCGCGCCGTAGTCGCGGGCGATGCCGGCCAGACCGTCGCTCCAGCCCTGGCCGACCGCGCGGAACTTCCAGCCGCTGGGGTGCCGGTACAGCTCCCCGCAGACGATCGCCGTCTCGGTCGCCGTCTCGGCCTCGATCTCGTAGCGGGCGACCTCGGCGCCGGAGCGCAGGTCCACCAGGCGCATCACCACGTCCCGCACCGTGCCGAAGGTCTGGCGACGCGCCTCGGCCCCGCGGATCGCCATCGCGAACACGATGTTCTGGACGTCGTCCGGCACGGTCTCCAGGTCGATCTCGACCTGCTCGTCGTCGTCGCCCACCGCCCGGTCGCCGCCGCCGGGCGCGGGTGGCTCCAGGTCGTCGTAGCCGACCACGTGGGCGTCGGAGAGCACCTTGCGGTCCTCGCCGCACAGCAGCACGGTCTCGTCGAGGTCGACGCCCGCTCCGGATGCGGTGTGAGGGTTCCAGCTCAACCCGACCAGGACCCGACGGACCGGTGGGTCGGCAGCGGTCAGGAGGATGTTGCCGCCCTTGCGCAGGCTCGCCCCCACCACTGTCCTCCTGGGTCTCGAGTACCGAGGCCTCACGCTATCGAGCGCACGTCCCCTACCGCTGCCTGCCCGGGGGGAGGACGGGGCGCGGGTCAGCTGAGCAACGTGGCGAGGCGGTCGAGGAAGACGCGCTGGTTCCGGACGATCCTGACCGCGGCGGCGTCGAGGTCGAGCCACTCGACCCGGTCGACCTCGGGGAACAGCTGGAGGCGTCCCGACCCGGGCGGCCACTCCATCTCGAACGTGCCGGGCGTGACGTCGCGCGGTTCGAGGTCGGCCTCCAGGGCCCACGCCGTGACCACCTTGCCGCCGGACTGGGTGACGTCACCGAGCCGGAGCAGCTCGCCGCTGGGCACTCCGAGCCCGAGCTCCTCGGTGAACTCACGGCGTGCCGCGGCCTCGGGCTCCTCGTCGACGTCGTACTCGCCCTTGGGCACCGACCACGCGCCGGCATCCTTGCGTGCCCAGAACGGCCCGCCCATGTGGCCCAGGAGCACCTCGACCGTACCGGTGCTCCGGCGGAACAGGAGGATCCCGGCGCTGCGTCTCGTGGCCACCCCCCATGTCTACCGCGCACCTCTAGGGTGCGGGGATGGCTGAGTCGGACGGCGTCACCTACCTGATCGTGGACGGCGAGAACATCGACGCGACGCTGGGCGCGTCGGTGCTGGGCCGGCGTCCCAACCCGGACGAGCGACCGCGCTGGGAGAAGGTCCGCGACTTCGCCGGCGACGTGTGGGGGCAGCCGGTGAAGGGGCTGTTCTTCCTCAACGCGTCGTCGGGACACATGCCGATGTCGTTCGTCCAGGCCCTCCTCGCGATGGACTACCGGCCGATCCCGCTGGCCGGCGCCCCGGGCGAGAAGGTGGTCGACATCGGCATCCAGCGAACCCTGGAGGCGCTGGAGTCGAGGCCCGGGGACGTGCTGCTCGCGAGCCACGACGGCGACTTCCTCCCGCAGGTCGAGGCGCTGCTGGGTGGGGACCGGCGGGTCGGCATGCTCGGCTTCCGGGAGTTCATGAACGCCGGCTTCTCCGCACTCGCCGCATCGGGGGTGGAGATGTTCGACCTGGAGGACCGCGTCGGGGCCTTCACCGGCGCGCTGCCGCGGGTGCGGATCATCCCGCTCGAGTCCTTCGACCCCGTCAGGTACCTGTAAATCCGCGTCCTCTGTGCACGCTGCGCTGCCTCAAGTGGCATCGAAACCGCGCAACGTGCACAGAGGACGGCGGGTCAGAGGGTGAGGTCGGTCTTGCCGAACTTGGTCTGCAGGAACCGGCCCTGGTTCGACAGCTGCTGGGCGTCGCCGGCGTAGATCGACTGGGCGTACTCGACGACGCCGGACTCCAGCAGGGCGAGCTGTTCGACCAGCTCCTCGGCGGGCGAGCGCCCGGCGCGGTTGCGGTGGGTGCGCGCGAACTCGGCGGGAAGGGCGAGGAACGTGTCGAGCGTCGTCGGCAGGTAGTCGGTCAGTGTCGCGCGCACCGGGATCAGCTCCTCCTCGGTCGGAGGGTGCGCGGACATGTACTCCAGCAGGGGACGCAGCCGGTCCTCGATCGCCCGGACTCCGGGCACGCCCCCCTCGGGCATCTTGCCGCCGGCGCGGTTGGTCTGCCGCACGATCTCGGTCAGGCGTCGGGTCAGCTCGCCGACCTCGTCGCGCGGCGGTGGTGGCCCCGGCGCGTCGGCCGGCTCCGCGGCGGGGGCCGGCGGCGCGGACGCCGTGGCCGAGGGGTCCGCGCCACCGCCGAAGATCCGGTCCAGGAACCCCGCCACGTCAGGTCGCCGAACCCCCGTGCGACCGCTCCAGGTACGGCCGCGCCCGGGTCACCTGCTGCTCGAGCGCCCCGACCGTCTGGGCCATGGTGTCGACGGCCTGGGCCTTGTAGGTGTCGATCGCGTCCATCGTCGCGAACACGTTGTCGAACGCGGCCTGCAGCGCCTCGATGCTCACGGTCGACTGCGCCGCCTGCTCGTTGATCGCCGTGCCCTGCTGACGGAGCATCTCCGACGTCGACTGGATCATGTTGCTCGTCGTGGTGTTGAGCGCGTTGATCTGGTCGAGCACCAGCTTCTGGTTCGCCAGCGCCTGCGCCACGATCACCGCCGTCCGCAGGGCCGCGATCGTCGTCGTCTGCGCCCGGTCGACGCCCTTGATCAGCTCGATGTTGTTCTTCTTCACCAGGTCGAGCGCCAGGTAGCCCTGCACGGCGACCGCGAGCTGGGTGAGGATGTCCTGTCGGCGCTGGCGGATCGGGAACAGGGCGTCGGACTTGACCGTGCCGGCGTCCTCGGTCTCGCCCTTCGCCTCCAGCTCGGCGATCTTCTCGGTCGTCGCCCGGTCCAGCTCCGAGGCCAGGGACGCGTACTCCGAGAGCTTCTCCATCAGCGCCCACATCGTGGCGCGCTCGCCCTCGATCGCGGCGTTGTCCTTGCGCAGCTCGTCCTGCCCGGAGGCGAGAGCCCGGATGATCGCGTCGAGCTGCTGCTGCGCGCTCTGGTACTTGTCGAAGTAGGCGCGCAGCTTGTCGCCACCGGGCAGCCACTTGAAGAGCTTCCGGACGCCGGACAGGTCCGACTGGCCGGGGTCGAGGTCGGTCACCGTGTGGCGCAGCTCGACCAGGGTGGTCGCGACCTTCGCCTGCGCGTCGCCGCCCTGGCCCTTGGCGCCGGCGAGCGCGGCCGCCGGCCGCTCCAGCATCCGGTTGGAGACCTGCGAGCTCTCCTGCACCTCGCGGTTGCCCATGCTCGTGATCGCGGCGACCTTCTGCGAGAACTCGGGGCTGCGGACGTCGACGCTGACCAGGTCGGCGACGAAGGCGTCGGCCTTGGCCTGCAGGGCGGTGCGCGTGTCGGCCGCGATCGGGATCATGCCGGCGGCCTGCTCCTCCTCGACCACCGGGACGGCGGCCGGGGCGGACAGCACCAGGTCGGTGCCGGTCGCCGGCTTGCTGGCGGGGGGCGCCACGGCCGGCGCGGACAGGTTCAGCGGGTCGGACATGAGTGATCCTCCATGCGCTGGGGACGAGTTGCTACCACTGTAGGTTCCCGTCCCCTGCGGTCACCGGGCATGAAGTCCTTGATCAACGCCGACCAGGGTAGGGCAGGCCTCAGTCGCGCTTGGCGCCGAAGACGATCTCGTCCCAGCTCGGGACGCTGGCCCGCTTGGCCTTGCTGCGCCCGGCACCGGCCTGGGCGCGCTCGCGGCGACGGCCGGCCGGGACGGGCTCCTCCGGCAGCTGGAGGATCTCGGCGTCGACGGCCTCGTCCGGTCGGGACGCCGGCGGGTGCGCCGCCGGGACGTCCTCGACGGGGCTGTCCGCGTCGTGGCCCTCCGGGTCGCTCTCGTCGTCGAGGTCGTCGAGGTCCAGCACCGGCTCTCGCCGTCCGCGGCGCCCCTTGAGCGCGTCGAGCAGGTCGACCGGCGCGCCGAGGCGTGCCGGCGCCAGCGGCGCGGGCGCCTCGTCCGGCACCGGCGTGGGCCGCGACACCTGGGCCTTCTGGGCTTTCTGGGCCTTCTGCGGACCGTGGGCGCCGCGGCGGGCCTCCCGGACGCCGCCGTCCGCCTCGACGTCGTAGACGCGCTCCTTGACGGCCGACAGCCGGCGCCCGGGGATGGGTCCGTCGTCGGACCCCTCGACCGCGGACAGCCAGCGGGACTCGTCGTCCAAGGCCTCCATCGTGCGGCGTGCCATGTCGAACGCCCACTGGGCGCGGCGGTCCTTCGATCCGGCGCGGAACGTCAGCTGGACCGTCCACACGCCGTCGTCACGGCGCCAGGCGTCCCACTCGGTCCCGTCGGCCACCCCGCGCGCCGCCAGCCGCTCGTCCACCAACACCTCCAGCTGAGGGCTGTCGCCCGATGAGTCCCGTTGCCGCACCGGCATCTTCCGGGCCAGCTCGCACACGTGCTCCCGCTCGGCCAGGACCGGCCCTTCGTACCGCCGGACGTGCTCGACCGGGATCCCCGCGACGTCGGCCACCTCGTCGGCGGTCGCGCCGGCCCGGATCCGGGCCTGGATGTCCTTCGGACGCACGCCACCGGAGATCTCGATCTGCAGCTGGCCGACGCGGGCCCGGTCGCGGCGTACCGCCGCGCGCAGCGCCTCGTCGATGTGCAGGCGGTACCGCTGGCCGTCCTGGTGGTCCGTCGCGGTGAGCACCAGGTGCTCACCGTCTTCGTGGACCCCGACGAGCTGCAGGTCCTGCATGACTCGTCCCTTCCTCGAGTGCCGTCGACGCCTCCGAGCCCGTGCGCCGCCTGCGCAGACTCTGCCACCGAGATCCGCGCAGATGAGGGAGGTCGCCGGGCGTGCCGCGAAGTACCCTCGGCGCTCGTGCCCCTGCTCGTGCTGGACCTCGTCGGCGTCTTCGTCTTCGGGCTCTCCGGCGGCCTCGCCGCCGTCCGGCGTGGGTTCGACATCTTCGGGGTCCTGGTCCTGGCCTGCTCGGCGGGCCTGGGTGGCGGCATCCTGCGCGACGTCCTGATCGGCGCGGTGCCGCCGGTCAACATCTCCGACCCCCGCCTCGTCGGGGCGGCCTGCGCGGCCGGCGTCGTGACGTTCTTCCTGCACCCCCGGGTGTCGCGGATCCGGCGCACCGTCCTGCTGCTGGACGCGGTCGGCCTGGGGGTCTTCGCCGTCGCCGGCACGTACAAGGCCCTCGAGATCGGCGCCCCGGTGCTGGCCGCGGTCATCGTCGGGGTGCTCACCGGCATCGGGGGCGGGGCGATCCGAGACCTGCTGTGCGGCGAGGTGCCCGCGGTGCTCGGTCGCTCCGAGCTCTACGCCATCCCAGCGCTGATCGGGGCTGTGGCGCTCGCGGTCGCCTGGCAGCTGGACGCCGTCTCGGCGCCGGTCACGGTGGCGTGCGTGGCCGTCGTCGTCGGGGTGCGGGTCTGGGCCCTGCGCTTCAGGGTGACGGCTCCGACCCCACGCCCGCCGCGTGAGGACCGCTGATGTTTGGGACGATCCTGCGGTGACCGCCACACCCCTGATGCCCTACGACGCGCTGGTCCTGCTCTCCTTCGGCGGTCCGGAGGGGCCGGACGACGTGATGCCCTTCCTCCAGAACGTCACCGCAGGGAGGGGGATCCCGCCGGAGCGGCTGGAGGAGGTCGGCGAGCACTACCACCTCTTCGGCGGCCGCAGCCCGATCAACGGCCAGAACCGGGCGCTGCTCGACGCGCTCCGGGCCGAGCTGTCGACGCGGGGCGCCGACGTGCCGGTCTACTGGGGCAACCGCAACTGGGAGCCGTACCTGGTCGACGCGCTGAGGCAGGCGCACGACGACGGTGCGCGCCGGGTCCTGGTCCTGACGACGAGTGCCTACTCCTCGTACTCCGGCTGCCGGCAGTACCGGGAGGACGTCGCGGCCGCCCTGCTCGAGCTCGCGGCGTCGGGCCGTGCCCTGTCGGCGGACAAGGTGAGGCACTACTTCAACCACCCGGGTTTCGTCACGGCCAACGTCGACGCGGTGATCGAGGCCCTGGGCCGTCTCGGGGCGTCGTCGGCGGGCGCCCGGCTGGTGTTCGTCACCCACGCGATCCCGACCTCGATGGCGGAGACCGCCGGGCCGGACGGCGGCGCCTACGTCGCGCAGCACCTGGACGTCGCCGCCACGGTCTCGGCCGAGGTCGCGCGCAGGACCGGCGTCCACCGCGCCCACGACCTCGTCTTCTGCTCGCGGTCCGGGCCGCCGAGCCGGCCGTGGACCGGGCCGGACGTCGGCGACCACCTCGAGGGGCTGGCCCGGGACGGGCAGGTGGCGGCGGTGGGTGTCCCGATCGGCTTCGTCTCCGACCACATGGAGGTCGTCTACGACCTGGACATCGAGGCGGCAGCGGCGGCATCGGCCGCGGGCCTGGCGTGGTCGAGGGCGGCTACCGCGGGGACCCACGCCGCGTTCGTCGCCGGCCTCGCCGACCTCGTCGTCGAGCGCGCGGCCGCCGTCCGGGGCGAGGCGGTGACGCGCGTTGCCGCGGGCGGGCTCGACCCGTCCCACGACGTCTGCCCGGTCGGGTGCTGCCCGAACCCGAGGGGCGACCGGCCGGCCGCGTGCGGGGCCGACTGGCAGGACCCGGCGGTGGCCGGGTGAGCGGTGACCGGGCGGCTCTGGCTGAGTTGGCCTCGTTGGCCGAGCACGCGGCCCGGGCGGCGGGTGACCTGGTGCGCGACCAGCGCCCCGAGGACCTGTCGGTCTCGGCGACGAAGACCAGCCCGACCGACGTCGTGACGGCGATGGACACCGCCGCCGAGGCGCTGCTGGCCGACGTCCTGCTCTCCGGCCGGCCGGAGGACGGGCTGCTGGGCGAGGAGGGCGGGCTGCGGCCGGGGACGAGCGGGCTCACCTGGGTCGTCGACCCCATCGACGGCACCGTGAACTACCTGTACGGCATCCCCGCCTACGCGGTCAGCGTCGCCGTGGTCGAGGGGGAGCCGGAGCCGCGCGCCTGGCGGGTCCTGGCGGCGTGCGTGCACAACCCCTCCAGCGGCGAGACCTGGACGGCGACCCTCGGCGGCGGCGCCCGCCTCGACGGTCGTGCGGTCGGCGGGCCGGGCAGTCCACCGCTGTCCGGGGCGCTGGTCGGCACCGGCTTCGGCTACACCACCGAGCGGCGCCGGCGCCAGGGCGAGGTCGTGGCCGCGCTCCTGCCCCAGGTGCGCGACATCCGGCGGGCCGGGTCGGCCGCGCTGGACCTGTGCGCGGTGGCGAGCGGCCGGCTGGACGCGTACTACGAGCGGGGCCTGCAGCCCTGGGACCTCGCGGCCGGTGGGCTCGTCGCGGCCGAGTCGGGGGCGAGCGTCACCGGCCTGGCCGGCCTGGACGCCGACGAGTCGATGGTGGTCGCCGCGCGGGGGGACCTGGCCCGCGAGCTGTCCCTGGCCCTGACCGCCCTGGACGCAGCCGCCGACAGCTGAACCCCTACGCGGTGTCCGGGCGTCCGGGCAGGGGGACGTCGTCCGGTGGGGCCTGGGCCGCCAGCGTCTCGGCCAGGCCGGGCACCTCGACGTCGTGCTCCGCGGCCACGCGCGCGAGGGACTCCAGCTCGCCGACCCGGACGTCGACCAGGTAGTCGTCGCCCTGTGCCGCGGCGTCCGCCAGGGACGTGCGGGCCGCGGTCACACGGTCGGTCATCTCGCTGGCGAACTCGCTCATGTCGGGCAGCCTAGGTGCTGGCGAGGTCACGTTGGCAACCCCGGAACAGGGTCCAGAAGGTGACCTGGGCGTGAACGGCGAGGGCCTGTGGCGAGGGTCACCTCGACGACGCGGGGCCGGTCCGGCGGGTCGGTTCGCCGTCGCGGCGGCTCATACGGCACAATCCCCGCGTCGTCCGGGCACAAACGCCGGGTCCACGACGTTACGAGGACGCCGCTTCGGCGGTGACCAGAGTCCCGACACCAGCCCGGAGCGTGAACCACCGATGGCGACCGACTACGACGCGCCGCGTAAGACCGACGACGAGCTCAACGAGGACTCGATCGAGGAGCTGAAGGCGCGTCGGACCGACAAGAACTCCGGCAAGGTCGACGAGGACGAGACCGAGGCCGCCGAGGGCTTCGAGCTGCCCGGCGCCGACCTGTCGAACGAGGAGCTCTCGGTGCGGGTGCTCCCGCGCCAGGAGGACGAGTTCACCTGCTCGAGCTGCTTCCTCGTCCACCACCGCAGCCAGCTGGCCAGCTCCAAGGGCGGTCGGCTCGTGTGCAAGGAGTGCGCTGCCTGACGGCTCGCCAGGCATCAGGATCAGCGGGACGCGCCGACGAGCGCGTCCCGCAGCCGTTCCGGCGCTCGCGTCGAGATCACCCAGTACGGCGTCGGATCCTCGGGATCGGTCAGGCGCACCGTGACGACCGGGCCGACCCAGCCGCGCAGCATCAGGTGCGCCCGGCCGTCCAGGAGCGGGCCGCGCTGGGCCGTCGCGTCCTCGCCCCGCCAGGCCTCCACCCGGCCCACGTGCCGCAGCGGCAGCCGGGCGCGACCGGCCACCAGCTGCCCGTCGTCCACTGCGACGACGGGGCTCGCCCGCACCGCCCACAGGGTCAGCGCCGCCATCACCGTGACCGCGGCCACGACGGCACCCACGGTGCTCACGGGGAGCACCGCCACCGCGGCCGTGGCACCGAGCAGGGGGACGACGAGCCAGACACCGACGGACGGCCACAGTCGTTCCCTGTACGACTCCCGACCGGCCACCCGACCAGCCTCGCACGGGACCGGTCGGTGGAGCGGACCCGGCTACAGTCGCCCACCGTGCCCGGTGACCTCTCCTCCGACGACGTCGAGGTGCTGCTCCTGCGCCTCGACCCCGACCTGCCCCCGCCGTCCTACGCGCACGCCGGCGACGCCGGTGCCGACCTGATGACGCGCGTCGACGTGCTGCTGCACCCGGGGGAGCGCGCGACGGTGCCGACCGGGGTGGCCGTGGCGCTGCCGCGCGGGTACGCGGCGTTCGTGCACCCGCGCTCGGGACTGGCCGCCCGGCACGGGGTGACCACCCTCAACGGACCGGGCACGGTCGACGCGGGTTACCGTGGGGAGGTCCACGTGACGCTGGTCAACACCGACCCCGACCAGGTCTGCGAGCTGCGCCGCGGGGACCGGATCGCCCAGCTCGTCGTCCAGCGCGTTGCCCACGCGGTGTTCGTCGACGCGGCGGCCCTGCCGGGCTCCGACCGGGCCGAGGGCGGGCACGGGTCGACCGGCGGCTTCGGCGCCGCACACCACGAGCACACAGGCCCGACCGGGCCGGGAGGAGAACGGCAGTGAGCAGGTTCTGGCGCAAGCGGGGCGCTGCGGACGGCGCCGACGACGGGGCCGAGGACGCCGGCGAGTCGTCGGTCGAGCAGCCTCCCGCGGAGGACCTCGACGCTGACGTGGACGTGGCCGTGGACGTGGCCGTGGACGTGGACGACGACGAGCGCCGCCGCGGTGAGTCCGGCCCGCACGACGTCACCGAGGTGGACGACGGGGTCTCCCGCATCGACCTCGGCGCCCTGCGCCTGACCCCGCGCGAGGGAATGGAGCTGCGACTGGAGCTGGAGGAGAAGACCCAGCGCGTGGTGGCCGCGACGATCACCCTCGCGGGGTCGAGCGTCCAGCTGCAGGCCTTCGCCGCGCCCCGACGGGACGGCATCTGGGACGACATCCGGGCCGAGATCGCCTCGCAGGTGACCAAGCAGGGCGGGACGGCGGACGACGTCCCCGGCGTCTTCGGCCGCGAGATCCTGGCGCGCCTCCCGATGCGCACGAAGGACGGGCGCAGCGGCCACCGCGCCAGCCGGTTCATCGGCATCGACGGCCCCCGCTGGTTCCTGCGTGGCGTCTTCAGCGGCCCGGCCGCCGCCGACGAGGACGCCGCGGCCGAGCTCGAGCAGGTCGTCCGGGACGTCGTCGTCGTCCGGGGCAGCGAGGCGATGGCACCGCGCGACCTGCTGCAGCTGAAGCTGCCGCCCGGTCGGCCGACCCAGCCCGGCGAGGCGGCCCAGCCCGGCGAGGCGGCTCAGAGCGGGTCCGGGCCCGCCGGTGACCCCTTGCTCCCGTTCGAGCGGGGACCCGAGATAACCGAGCGCCGCTGACCTACCCTGGTCCCATGGACGTTTCCACGCCGGCCCACGGTCGGCTCCGCTCGGCCCTGACACGCCTGACGTCGTCCCGGAGCGAGCTCGACGCCGCGCAGGACTCCGCGCGGTCGCACCGGATGGGCGGCACCCCGTGCGGTGAGCTGACCGGCCGCCGCCGCGTGGTCGTCGCGGGCACGCTCCGGAGCGTGACCCTGCGGCCGCGAGCCGGCGTCCCGGCCCTCGAGGCCGAGATCAGTGACGGCACCGGGACCCTGTCCGTGATCTGGCTCGGACGGCGGGAGATCCACGGCGTCGAGGCCGGCCGCTGGCTCCGGGTGGACGGGCTGGTGGCCTGCAGCGAGGGCCGCAAGGTGATCTACAACCCCCGGTACCAGCTGCTGCCCGGACCGGCCGAGTGAGCGGGCAGACCATCAGCGAACCGGACCAGCCCGTCGTCCCGGAGTCCCCCCGGCGTGCGGCGCGCGCCGGCCGCGCCGGGTCCGCCCGCGGGGGGCTGGCCGCGGCCGGCGCGGAGGACTTCTCGATGCAGCAGGCCCTCGGCGGGCCGCGCGGCGTGGTCGAGGCCATCCTGCCGGGCCTGCTGTTCGTCGTGTGGTTCACGGTGACCCGCGACCTGGAGCAGGCACTGGTCGTCTCGGTCGGAGCCGCCGCGCTCGCCGTCGTCGCCCGGCTGGTCACCCGCGACACGCCGGCGCAGGCGATCTCCGGCCTCGTCGGCGTGGGTCTCTGCGCCCTGGTGTCCGCCCGCACCGGCGACGCCAGGGACTTCTACCTCCCGGGGCTGCTGATCAACGCCGGGTACGCGAGCGTCTACGCGTTCTCGACGATCGCCTTCCGGTCGTTCCGCGTGCCGTTCACCCAGCGGCGCACGAGCCCCGGCGCGTGGCCCGTGATCGGGCTGCTGATCGGCCCGCTCACCGGGGAGGGCCTCGCGTGGCGCCAGGACCCCCTGCGGCTGCGGGCCTACCGCCAGGTCACGTGGATGTGGGTGGCGATGTTCCTGATCCGGCTCGCCGTCCAGCTGCCGCTGTACGCCGCCGGGTTGGTCGGGGCACTGGGCGCCGCGAGGCTCGCGATGGGGCTGCCGCTGTTCGGGCTGACGGCCTACCTGTCGTGGTTGGTGCTGCGGTCCGTCCCCCTCGCCCGCCGTCCCACCCCCGTCGATCAAGGAACGTAGCGACGATCAAGGAACTCCGCGACGATCAGCCGGGAGATCCTTGGTCAACGTGGGGCGGGGTGGGGCGCTCCGCCGGGCGCGAGCAGCGCACGGAGCGCCTCCTCGTTCTCCGGCACCGTGATGAAGAGGAGCTCGTCGTGGGCCTCGATGGCGTCGTCCGGGGTGGGGGCGATCGGCCGCTCCTCGCGGATGATCCCGACCAGCACGGTGTCGTCGGGCCACGGCACCTGGCCGACCGTCGTGCCTGTCAGCGGTGAGTCGTGGGGGAGCGTGAACTCGACCATGTTGGCGTGCCCCTGCTGGAACGTGAAGATGCGGACGAGGTCGCCGATCGACACGGCCTCCTCCACCAGGGCGGTCATCAGGCGGGGGGTCGACACGGCGACGTCGACGCCCCAGGCCTCGTCGAACATCCACTCGTTCTTGGGGTTGTTGACGCGGGCGACCGTGCGGGGCACGCCGTACTCCGTCTTCGCCAGCAGCGATACCACCAGGTTGGCCTTGTCGTCCCCGGTCGCCGCCACGACGACGTCCGCGCTGTCGAGGCCGGCCTCTCCGAGGGACGCGACCTCACAGGCGTCGGCGAGCAGCCACTCCGCCTGCGGCACCGAACCCATCTTCATGGCGGCGGGGCTCTTGTCGACCAGCAGCACCTCGTGGCCGTTGTCCAGCAGCTCGCGGGCGATGGAGCGCCCCACACTGCCGGCGCCGGCGATGACGACCCTCACGGCGTGACCTCCGGGGGCGCGGCCAGCACCCGCTCGACGACGGCGACGTCCTCGCCCCGCATGATCACGTGCACGAGGTCACCTTCCTGGAGGAGGGTCTCGCCGTCCGGGACCAGTCCCTCGCCGAGTCGCGTCAGGTAGGCCAGGCGAGACCCGCTGGCCAGCTCGAGGGCGTTCATCCGGCAGCCGACCCAGTCGGGGTGCACCGTCACCTCGGCCAGCCGCAGGGCGCCGGTCGCGTCGGTGAACTCGGGCGCCGCGCCCTGCGGCAGCAACCGGCGCAGCATCTGGTCGGACGTCCAGGGCACGGTGGCGACCGTCGGGATGCCCAGCCGCTGGTAGACCTCGGCGCGGCCGGGATCGTAGATCCGGGCCACGACGTGGGCGACGCCGAAGGTCTCCCGGGCCACCCGGGCGGCGAGGATGTTGGAATTGTCGCCGCTGCTCACGGCGGCGAACGCGTAGGCGTCCTCGATGCCGGCCTCGATCAGTGTGTCGCGGTCGAAGCCGACCCCGGTGACCGTCGTCCCCTCGAACCCGGCGCCCAGGCGGCGGAACGAGTCCGGGTTCTGGTCGATCACCGAGACGCCGTGCCCGTGGTCCTCCAGGCCGTGCGCGAGCGACGAGCCGACGCGTCCGCAACCCATGATCACGAAGTGCACGAACGCCGACCTTCCTCCGAGTCCCCGACATGCGACGCGCGGAACGCTACACGTCTGCGCGCACCGCGCGGGGCATGCCTAGCATGGTCGCTCGTGCTCACCTTCGCGGACGCCGTCAAACGGCTCCTGGTGGGGCGTCCGGTCCGCAGCGACAGGCTGTCGCAGACCCTGCTCCCCAAGCGCCTGGCCTTCCCCGTGTTCGCGTCCGACGCGTTGTCCTCGGTGGCGTACGCCCCGGACGAGATCTTCCTGACGCTCGCGATGGCCGGCGTGGTCTCCTACGCCGTCTCGCCGTGGGTCGGGCTGGCTGTGGTCGTCGTGCTCCTGGTGGTCGTCACCTCCTACCGGCAGAACGTGCACGCCTACCCGAGCGGCGGCGGTGACTACGAGGTCGTCACCGTGAACCTCGGCCGCACCGCGGGGCTCGGCGTCGGCAGCGCGCTGCTGGTCGACTACGTACTGACGGTGGCGGTGTCGATCTCGTCGGCGTCGCAGTACGCGGCCTCCGCGATCCCGGCGCTGGCCGGCCACGAGGTCACGGTCGCCGTGGTCGCGGTGCTCTTCCTGGCCGGGATGAACCTGCGCGGCGTCCGGGAGTCGGGCGCCTCCTTCGCGCTGCCGACGTACCTGTTCATCCTGGGGATCGGTGGGATGGCCGTGTGGGGGTTCATCCGGTACTTCTTCGGCGACCTGCCGGCGGCGGAGAGCGCGGGCCTGGAGCTGGCCCCCGACGAGGCGTTCGAACAGGGTCTGGTCGGGCTGGCCGGCGGGTTCTTGGTACTGCGGGCGTTCTCCTCGGGATGCGCGACCCTGACCGGGGTCGAGGCGATCAGCAACGGCGTGCCCGCGTTCGCCAAACCGAAGAGCCGCAACGCCGCGACCACGCTCCTGCTGCTCGGCACGGTCTCGGTGGCGATGCTGATGAGTGTGATCACCCTCGCCAACATGATGGGGCTTCGTTACGCGGAGGACCCGGCCGTGCACCTGCTCCGCGACGGCGTCCCGGTCGGGGAGGACTACAAGCAGGCCCCGGTGATCGGTCAGCTGGCGCGGGGGATCTTCGACCACTTCCCGCCCGCCTTCCTGCTCGTGGCGGCGGCCACCGGGGTGATCCTGGTGCTGGCGGCCAACACGGCCTTCAACGGGTTCCCGGTGCTGGGGTCGATCCTGGCGCGGGACGGCTGGCTGCCCCGGCAGCTGCACACCCGCGGCGACCGCCTGGCGTTCAGCAATGGGATCATCGCCCTGGCAGGCGCTGCGATCGTGCTGATCGTCGCGTTCGACGCCGAGGTCACGCGCCTGATCCAGCTGTACATCGTCGGCGTCTTCGTGTCCTTCACGATGAGCCAGACGGGCATGGTGCGGCACTGGACCCGGCTGCTGCGCACGGAGACCAAGCCGCACGTGGTCTTTCGGATGAAGCGGTCGCGGGTGATCAACGCCGTCGGGCTGGGCCTGACCGGGTCGGTGCTCGTCGTCGTCCTGGTCACGAAGTTCACCCACGGCGCCTGGATCGCCATCCTGGCGATGCTGGTGATCTTCGCGGTGATGCGTGCCATCCGGACCCACTACGACCACGTGGCCCGCGAGCTGGCGGCGTCGGACACCGGCACCGCGACGCGCGTCCTGCCGTCGCGGGTGCACGCCATCGTGCTCGTCTCGAAGATCCACCTGCCGACACTGCGCGCGCTCGCCTACGCCCGCGCGTCCCGGCCCTCGGTGATCGAGGCGCTCACCGTGACGGTCGACCCGGAGGAGACCCGCGCGCTGCGAGCGGACTGGGACGCCAGGGGGATCCCGGTACCCCTCAAGGCCCTGGACTCCCCGTACCGCGAGATCACGCGCCCGGTCATCGACTACGTCAAGGACATCCGCCGAGCCAGTCCCCGCGACCTGGTCGTCGTGTACGTGCCCGAGTACGTCGTCGGGCACTGGTGGGAGCAGCTGCTGCACAACCAGAGCGCGCTGCGCCTGAAAGCGCGCCTGCACTACACGCCCGGCGTCGTCGTCGCGAGCGTGCCGTGGCAGCTCGACTCCTCCGCCGGCGCGGAGGAGCGGTTCGACGGTGACGTGCCCGGCGCCGTCCGGCGCGGCCGGTCGACCGACGCCGAGGACGGCGCGCACTGACCGGCTCGACCGACCCCGCGGTCGGTGGCTCTGTTGGTGCCTCCGTTGGTGCCTCGGTTGGTGACGCTGTCCGGCTGGACGTCGGCCCGGTCGCCCACGGCGGTCACTTCGTGGCCCGTCTCGACCGCCGCGTGGTCTTCGTCCGCCACGCCCTGCCCGGAGAGCTGGTCCGTGCCCGGCTGACCGAGGCCGGTGAAGGTGCGCGGTTCTGGCGGGCCGACGCCGTCGAGGTGCTGCGAGCCTCGCCGGACCGGGTCGACGCGCCGTGCCCGTGGTCGGGTCCGGGGCGTTGCGGCGGCTGCGACTTCCAGCACGTAGCGGTGCCGGCCCAGCGCTCGCTCAAGGGCGCGGTGGTGGCCGAACAGATGCGCCGGCTCGCCGGCCTGGACGTCACGGTCGACGTCGAGCCGGTCCCCGGGGACGACGGGGGGCTGGGTTGGCGCACTCGCGTCCAGTACGCCGTCGACGATTCGGGCCGCGCCGGGCTGCGGGTGCACCGCTCTCACGACGTGGTGGGTGTCGACGACTGCCGGATCGCCCACGACGGCGTGCGTGGCCTCGACGTCACCGGACGGCGATGGCCGGGCTGGGCAGGCGTCGAGGCCGTCGCCCCGGCAGGGTCCGGTCCGCTGGTGGTGCTGACGGCGCCGGACGCAGCGCCCCGCCGTCCGGCCGTGCCCGACGTACCCGGCGCGTCCGTCGCGGTGGTACGGGAGGGAGGCGTCGACCGGGTGCGCGGCCGTACCTGGGTGACCGAGCGCGTGGACGTCGGCAGCGGGACGCGTGAGTTCCGCGTCACCGGCTCGGGGTTCTGGCAGGTACACCCCGGTGCGGCGGAGGCTCTGGTGTCCGCCGTCCTGGACGGGCTGGCACCGCGTGCGGGGGAGCAGGCGCTCGACCTGTACTCGGGCGCGGGCCTCTTCGCGGCGGCGCTCGCGCTGCGGGTGGGGACGTCCGGGTCGGTGGTGGCCGTCGAGGGGTCGGCGCGGGCCGTGAGCGACGCCCGACGGTCGCTGCACGACCTGCCGCAGGTCCGGCTGGAGCACGGACGCGTGGACGTCGTACTCACGGCCGCCGGGAGCTCGGCTGTGTTTGACCTGGTTGTCCTCGACCCACCGCGGACCGGTGCGGGGCGGCGCGTCGTCGAGCAGGTGTCGGCGCTGTCGCCACGGGCGATCGCCTACGTCGCCTGCGACCCGGCCGCCCTCGCGCGCGACGTGGCATGGTTCGGCGAGCGCGGCTACCGGCTGTCGTCGCTGCGGGCGTTCGACATCTTCCCGATGACGCACCACGTCGAGTGCGTGGCCCTGCTGCAACCCCAGTGATCGTCGGCCAGGGGTTGTGATCACAACCATTGGCGCCGACGATCACTGCGGTCCCCATGGTATCTTGACATCAAGATAGTTAGCCACGAGTGGAGGAGACGATCGTGAGCGCTTCGGCCGGCTCGAAGAGCACTGACACCTTCGGAGCGAGGGGGTCGCTGAGCGTCGGCGACACGTCGTACGAGATCTACCGCCTCGATGCGGTGGACGGGTCGGCGAGCCTCCCGTTCAGTCTCAAGGTGCTGCTGGAGAACGTGCTGCGCAACGCCGACGGCCTGAACGTCACCGACGATCACGTCCGGGCGATCGGCGCGTGGAACCCGGAGGCCGAACCCGACACCGAGATCCAGTACACGCCGGCGCGCGTGATCATGCAGGACTTCACCGGCGTCCCGTGCATCGTCGACCTCGCCACCATGCGCGAGGCCGTCGAGGGCCTGGGCGGTGACCCCAGCAAGATCAACCCGCTCGCGCCGGCGGAGCTGGTGATCGACCACTCGGTGATCGCCGACGTCTTCGGCCGCCCGGACGCGTTCGAGAGGAACGTCGAGCTGGAGTACCAGCGCAACGGCGAGCGCTACCAGTTCCTGCGCTGGGGCCAAGGGGCGTTCGACGACTTCAAGTCGTCCCGCCCGGCACCGGCATCGTCCACCAGGTCAACATCGAGCACCTCGCCCGCGTGGTCTTCGACCGCGACGGGGTGGCCTACCCCGACACGTGCGTCGGCACCGACTCGCACACGACGATGGTCAACGGCCTCGGTGTCCTCGGCTGGGGTGTCGGTGGCATCGAGGCCGAGGCGGCGATGCTCGGCCAGCCCGTGTCGATGCTGATCCCGCGGGTGGTCGGGTTCAAGCTCTCCGGTCGGCTGCCCGACGGTGCCACCGCCACCGATCTCGTCTTGACGATCACCGAGATGCTGCGTCAGCACGGGGTGGTCGGCAAGTTCGTCGAGTTCCACGGGCCGGGTGTCGCGGCCGTGCCGCTGGCCAACCGCGCGACCATCGGCAACATGTCGCCCGAGTACGGCTCGACCGCCGCGATCTTCCCGATTGACGACGAGACGCTGCGCTACCTGCGCTTCACGGGGCGCTCCGATCACCAGGTCGCGCTGGTCGAGGCGT
>DASROP010000039.1:0-3561 GCA_035646835.1 Actinomycetales bacterium
CCGACACCTGACCCCCGTAACCCCAACCCTCGTTGATCAAGGACCCCATGCCCACCGGACGAGCATGAAGTCCTCGATCAACGAGGGTTGGGGTTACGGGGGTCAGGTGTCGGAGCCGGTGGGGACGAGGTCGGCGTACGCGTCGAACGTGTCGTCGAGGACGGGCACGGTGAGCGTGCCGGACTGCTCACCGACCGTGACCTCGACCGGCACGAGCTTGCCGGGGATCTCACCGGCCGGCTCGACGAGCACCTGCTCGGCCTCGGGGCCGATGTCGAGCGTCTCGTTCGGCTCGACCTCCACCTCGATGTCGAACTCGGCCGCCCCGGTGCCGGTGAGCGTCACGGCCTGGGACTCGTCGGTCGAGTTGACGACGCGGGCCACCAGGTTGCCGGGGTCGTCGGCCGATGCCGCGATCAGCACCGCCCCGTAGACGCCGACCCCGCCGAGGTCGAGGAGCGCACCGTCGGACGGCACGTAGTCGAGCTGGGTGGTCTGCGGATTCGTCAACGAGCACCCGGTCGCGCCGCAGAGGGACAGGGCGACGGCGGCCGGCGCAAGGCGCCTCAGTGAGCGCTTCACAGGTGCTCCTCGGTGGTGCGGCGATGACAGCGGCCACAGCGTATCGGGACGTCGGCGGCGACGAGGTGACGTCGACGGCACCGGCGCGTGATGCACGCCGTCGCCGTCCCTGTCAACCCCCGATCGGGAGCCGTCAGGCCGCTGACCTGCGCAAACGTCGTCCGAGGCGTGTCGGTGCCGCCTGTCACCGTGTTATCCTGAGGGTCGCGAAAGGGGATAAGAGCAGATGGCTTTCAAGGTCGGCGAGACGGTCGTGTACCCCCATCACGGGGCCGCTCTGATCGAGGAGATCAAGAAGCGCACCATCAAGGGCGAGGAGAAGCTCTACCTCAGACTGAAGGTGGCCCAGGGCGACCTGACCATCGAGGTCCCGGCCGAGAACGTCGACCTCGTCGGCGTCCGCGACGTCGTCGGGCAAGAGGGCCTGGAGCAGGTGTTCGAGGTCCTGCGGGCCCCCTACACCGAGGAGCCGACCAACTGGTCGCGCCGCTACAAGGCCAACCTCGAGAAGCTGGCGTCCGGTGACGTGATCAAGGTCGCCGAGGTCGTCCGCGACCTGTGGCGGCGTGATCAGGACCGCGGTCTGAGCGCCGGTGAGAAGCGGATGCTCGCCAAGGCCCGCCAGATCCTCGTCTCCGAGCTCGCGCTCGCGGAGAAGACCGAGGAGATCAAGGCCGAGGCGATCCTGGACGAGGTCCTGGCCTCCTAGCCGCTTCCTCGAGCCTGGGAGGACACCCCGCGTGCCCGCCGTCGTCGTCGAGGTGCTCAGGTTCTGCGTCGTCGTCTTCTTCGCCGGACTCGGCTTCGTCGTCGGTGACGCGCTGGCCGGGGACGGCGGCGCCGTTCGCGTCGGGCCGCTGCAGACCGCCGGCGTCGGCGTCCTGCTCGGCGCCGCGATCGGGTACGTGCTCGGCGGAGTCGTCGCGCGCCTGACCGCCCGGTCGCTCGCGGCCGCCGAGGAGGTCCTCACCGACCGCTCGGCGGAGCAGATCCTGGCCGGGATGGCGGGCGCCGTGCTGGGCGTGCTGCTCGCGGGCGGGGTGACGTGGCCGCTGCTGCTGACCGGGTCCGCGCTGATCACCGTGCCCCTGTTCGTGTTCGTCGTTATCGTGGCGGGCACCCTGGGCTACCGGCTCGGCGTGCTGCGACGTGAGTCGGTGCTGAACGTCATCTCCGCGCGCACCGGCCTCGCCGCCCCGCCGCAGACGTCGTCCCTTCCCCGCCTGCTCGACTCGTCGGTGGCCGTCGACGGCCGCGTGCTGGACGTCGTCCGCGCCGGCTTCCTGCACGGCACCCTGCTGGTGCCCGAGCCGGTCCTCGCCGAGCTGCAGGGGCTGGCGGACGCCGGCGACGACACCCGCCGAGGTCGGGGACGGCGGGGGCTCGAGACCCTGGCGGCGTTGCGTCGCGAGCGGGCCGTCGACGTCGAGGTGGTGCCGGACGAGGCACCGGAGGCGCCCGAGGTGGACGCCAAGCTGGTGCGGATGGCCCTGGACCGCGGCGTGCCCCTGCTGACCCTGGACACCGCGCTGGCGAAGGTGGCCGCACTGTCCGGCGTCCGGGTGATGAACCTGCACGCGCTCGCCCTGTCGCTGCGGCCGCCGGTGGTGGCCGGTGAGGTGGTGTCGGTGCTGCTGCTCAAGCCCGGCAAGGAGGCCGGCCAGGCGGTCGGCTACCTGGACGACGGCACGATGGTGGTCGCGGAGGGTTCGCGCGACGCGCTGGGGTCGGAGGTGCGGGTGGTCGTGACGAGCGTGCTGACCACGGCGAACGGCCGGATGGTGTTCGGCCGTCCGGAGCCCGCCGGGGTCGCCCCGTGACCGGCCTGACCGGCTGCGTGGTGGTGGCCGGCGGGCGCGGCGAGCGGCTGGGTACGACGGCACCGAAGGGCCTGGTCGCCGTCGGCGGCAGGACCCTGGTCGAGCACGCCGTCGACGCGGTCGTCGCCAGCGGTGTCGTCGACGTGGTCGTCGTGGTGGTGCCGGCGGGCAGCGAGGACGACGTCCGCTCGCGGCTGGGGCCGGATGTCCTGGTGGTGGCCGGCGGCGGCACCCGGCAGGCCTCGGTGCAGACCGGGCTGGTGCAGCTGCCCGCGGGCGTGGACGCCGTGCTCGTCCACGACGCCGCCCGCGCCCTCGCGCCGCCGGAGCTGGTGGCCGACGTGCTGCGCGCCGTCCGGGCTGGCCACCATGCCGTCGTCCCCGGGGTCGCGCTGGCCGACTCCGTGCGCGTCGTGGACGGGCCGCCCGTCGACCGGTCGACGCTGGTCGCCGTCCAGACCCCGCAGGGGTTCGACCGCGCCCTGCTCGACCGCGCGCACCTGGCCGCCGGCGACGGCGACGCGGACGGTGACGCCACCGACGACGCGAGCCTGGTCGAGCACCTGGGGGTCGCCGTCCGCGTCGTGCCCGGTGACGCCGAGGCGTTCAAGGTGACGCGTCCGCTCGACCTGGTGCTGGCCGAGGCCGTGCTGTCGCTCCGCGGCGTGCGCACGTGACCTCGCTGCCGCGGGTGGGCACCGGCGTCGACGTCCACCCGTTCGCCGATCCCGGGTCCGGTCGTGAGCTGTGGGTCGCGGGGCTGCGCTGGGAGGGCGTGGGCCTCGCCGGGCACTCCGACGGCGACGTGGCCGCGCACGCCTGCTGCGACGCGCTGCTCGCGGCGGCCGGCCTGGGGGACCTCGGGTCGGCGTTCGGGACGTCGGACCGTGCGTGGGCGGGCGCTTCCGGCGCGTCGTTGCTGGCGGAGACGGCGTCGCGTGTGCGGTCGGCCGGGTTCGGGATCGGCAACGTCTCGGTGCAGCTGATCGGCGGTAGGCCGCGGCTCGGGCCACGGCGGGCGGAGGCCTCGGACGCGCTGTCGGCGGCGTGCGGCGCACCGGTATCGGTGTCGGCGACGACGACCGACGGCCTGGGCCTCACCGGGCGTGGTGAGGGCCTCGCCGCGATCGCGACCGCCCTCGTCGTCCCCCAGTAACCC
>DASROP010000040.1:0-3961 GCA_035646835.1 Actinomycetales bacterium
CGGTCCGTGACGAGCACGCCGCGACCGAGACCCGACTCGACGTCTCGGCCGCCCTGGCGCGGCTGCCGGACCACCAGCGGGCCGCGCTCGTGCTGGTGGACATGGAGGACATGGCCGTGGCCGAGGCCGCCCTCGTGCTGGGTGTCGCCGAGGGCACGGTCAAGTCGCGGTGCGCACGGGGCCGGGCCGCGCTCGCGGAGATCCTGCGCCCGGCGGGGAACCCCGGGGGCGCCGCGCGCGTCGCAGCCCCAGGAGCCGGTCACGCCGACCGGCCCGACCCTGACACCGGAGACGACTCGTGAGCCCCCTGGCGCCCGGCGCGCACCCCTCCCCGGAGGAGGTCGACGTCCTGCTCGACCTCCCGGGCGGGCAGTCGCCGGACGACGTCGGCCAGCGCTCCGTCGCCACCCACGTGGCCGGCTGCCCGGCCTGCCAGGACGTCGCCGCCTCGCTGCGCGCCGTGCGCGACCTGCTGCGCGAGGAGGGACGCCGGACGCCTCCCGTCCCGGACGACCTGCCGGGACGGCTCGACGCCGCCCTGGCGCGCGCCAGCGCCGAGCGAGACGGCACCGTGGTGCCGATCGGGGCGGGCCGGGCCTCGCGCGATGCCGTGCCCGAGGGCCGACAGGTTCCCCGCTGGGTCGGCGTCGCGGCCGGGCTGGCCGTCCTCGGCGGTGCCGCGCTGGCCGCGACCCAGGTGCTCGACGTCGGCGGCGCGGACTCGGGCACGTTCACGTCGGCGGAGAGCTCCGGTGGCGGCGGGGAGGCCGACCGGGGTGCCGCTGCCGGGGCGGCCCTGTCGACCGGCACCGAGTACACCCGCGCGCAGCTGCCCGCACAGGTCGACGCGCTGCTGACGGGCGCGCCGGAGGCGCGGACGCTGTCCGGCCAGGGGCTGTCGCCGTCCCGCGGTGAGGACGCGGAGGCCGCTCCGGACGACCCGGCCTCCGCGACCCTGCCGGACGCCGACGAGCCGCTGGCCGACCCGGCCGGGCTGCAGGGCTGCCTGGAGGCGATCGGGGCACCCGGGGTCGAGCCCCTGGCCGTCGACCTGGCCACGTTCGAGGGCGAGGACGCCGCGGTGCTCGTGCTGCCCGGCTCGTCGCCGGATCAGGTGGAGGTCTGGGTCGTCGCCCGCGACTGCCGCCCCGGCGCCGACGGCCTCCAGGAGTTCCAGCGCGTCACCGTCGACTGACCTCGCCACCTCGTGTCAGGCTCTCGGCGGCGAATGCGGGGTCGAGAGCCTGACACGAGAGCGTGGGAACACGGGCGTGCGAGGATCGGTTGACACCGGACGCCGCCATGATGGGGTCCGGCAGCCACCAGAGGGAGAGACGCAGCGTGAGTGACGACGTCCGTGACGTGATCATCGTCGGGTCCGGGCCCGCTGGCTACACCGCGGCGCTCTACGCCGCGCGCGCCAACCTGCGGCCCCTGATGTTCACCGGTTCGGTGACCGCCGGTGGTGCGCTGATGAACACGACCGACGTCGAGAACTACCCCGGTTTCCCGGACGGGCTGATGGGCCCGGACCTGATGGAGAAGATGCAGGCGCAGGCCGAGCGGTTCGGGGCCGAGCTGGTCTGGGACGACGTCACCGAGGTCGACCTGGACGGCGACATCAAGACCGTGACGACGGGCGGCGGCAGCACCCACCGGGCGCACGCGGTGATCCTGGCCACCGGGTCGGCATACCGCGAGCTCGGGCTGGACAACGAGAAGCGGCTGTCCGGCCACGGCGTGAGCTGGTGCGCCACCTGCGACGGGTTCTTCTTCCGCGAGCAGGAGATCGTCGTCGTCGGGGGAGGCGACTCGGCGGTCGAGGAGGCCACGTTCCTCACCAAGTTCGCGTCCACGGTGACCATCGTGCACCGGCGCGACAGCCTGCGTGCGTCGAAGATCATGCAGGACCGCGCGTTCTCCAACGAGAAGATCGACTTCATCTGGAACGCCGAGGTGCTCGACGTGCTGGGCGACACCAAGGTGACCGGCGTCCGCCTGCGCGACACCCTCACCGGTGAGGAGCGGGAGCTGGCCGCGACCGGGTTGTTCGTCGCGATCGGGCACGACCCGCGGACGGCGCTGTTCGCCGACCAGATCACGCTGGACGACGCGGGGTACGTGGCCGTGGAGGGCCGCTCGTCCCGCACCAACCTGCGCGGCGTGTTCGCGTGCGGTGACGTCGTCGACCACGAGTACATGCAGGCCGTGACCGCCGCCGGCTCCGGCTGCGTCGCCGCGCTGGACGCCGAGCGGTACCTGGCCGCCCTCGGGGACGCCGGCGCCCCGGAGAGCGCCCACGCCCAGATCGAGGGCAAGCCCGAGCACGCCGCCGCCACCGTCTGAACCCCGATCGTCATCTGAAGCCCACCCACGCTGACCCGACCGCAAGGAGCCACCCGATGGGCACCACCAAGGCCGTGACCGACGACACGTTCGACGCCGAGGTCCTCCAGGCCGACAAGCCGGTCCTCGTCGACTTCTGGGCGCCCTGGTGCGGCCCGTGCCGCCAGGTCGCACCGATCCTCGAGGAGCTGGCCAGCGAGCACGCCGGCAAGATCGACGTGGTCAAGCTGAACACGGACGAGAACCCCAAGGTGGCGGCGAGCTACGGGATCACGTCGATCCCGACGCTGCACGTCTACTCCGGCGGCGAGCTGGTCAAGACCATCGTCGGGGCGCGGCCGAAGCCGGTGCTGGTCAAGGAGCTCGCCGACTTCCTGAACTGAGGCACGATGGCTCGATAGGCAGCCTGCGCCAGGGAGGGCCGATGGCGCCAGACCAGTCCAGCCCGCGAGGCGATGCGCTGTTGCGCCGCGGCGACCACGGCACCCGCGTGCGCGTGGTGCGCGAGCAGCTCCAGGCCGCCGGGTACGCGTCCGGACCCGCGGACGCCGACGCCGACGCGTTCGACGACGCCCTGGACTCCGACGTCCGGGCCTTCCAGCAGCAGCGGGGGCTCAACGCGGACGGGCTTCTCGGTCCGGAGACCTCGCTCGCGCTGGACGCCGCGCGGTGGCGGCTCGGCGACCGGATCCTTCGCTACGTGCCGGGGCACCTGGTGCACGGCGACGACGTCGTCGAGCTTCAGCAGCGGCTCACGCAGCTGGGGGTCTTCTCCGGCCGGCCGGACGGAGCCCTCGGCCCGGCGACCGAGCGCGGCCTGCGCGAGCTGCAGCGCAGCATGGGTCTTCCCGCCGACGGCACCTGTGGCCCGGACACCCTGCGGCTGCTCACGCAGCTGGCGCGCACCCACCGCGGCGGTGACGCCGCCGCGCTCCGCGAGCATGACGAGGTCTCCACGACCGGGGCCAGCCTGGTGGGGCGCGTCGTCGTCGTCGATCCGGGCCACGGCGGTGAAGACGTTGGTGCGCAAGGTAACGGGCTGACCGAGGCCGACGTCGTCCTCGACCTGGCGATGCGGCTGCAGGGCCGGCTGACCGCCAGTGGCGTCACCGCCGTGCTGACCCGCGGAGCCCTCCAGGACCCCACCGGTGCCGAGCGGGCCGGGCTGGCCGACGAGGTGCGCGCCGACGTCTTCGTGTCCCTGCACTGCGACGCCTGGGCCGGCTCCGGGCAGGGGATCGCCTGCTTCTACTGGGGCGGCCACCACCACGGCGGCCGGTCCGCCGTGGGCGAGCGCCTCGCCGGCCTGGTCCAGCGTGAGGTGCTCGCGCGCACCGACCTGGTGGACTGCCGCGTGCATCCCCGGACCTGGGACCTGCTCCGCCTCACCCGGATGCCCGCCGTCCGGGTCGAGCTCGGGTACCTGTCGCACCCCGGCGACGCCCGGCGCCTGGCCGACCCCGCGTTCCGCGACAGCTGCGCCGAGGCCCTGCTGGTCGCCGTCCAGCGCCTGTTCCTGCCGGCCGAGCAGGATGCGACCACCGGGACCCTCCGCGCCTCCGACGTGATGGCCCGCGTACGGGCCGCCGAGAGTGACGGCTGATCTCGAGGCTCC
>DASROP010000041.1:0-4719 GCA_035646835.1 Actinomycetales bacterium
CGCCCTCGGGCGGGTACTCGCGGCCGGCAAAGGAGGCGTTGACACCCATGCGGCGCAGTCTGCCAGGTGCTACCCGCGCGACCTCGCCCGCGCCACCGAGACACCGGCCGCGGTGAAGGCGACGGCCGTCAGGACGTGACCGCCGATCTCCCCCGGCTCCCCCGGGACCGCGGTGTAGACGACGAGGGCGCCGACGAACAGGCCGAGGACCCACCACCCGACGAGCCGGGCCCGCACCAGCGCGCCGAGAAGCAGCCCGGACGACAGCGGCAGCGTGACGAGGACGAGGACGACGGGCAGGGCCCACCAACCGGCGCCCTCGTTGAGGCGTAGCTCGGCGAACTCGGTCATCGCCGCGCGGTCCAGGTCGGGATGCGCGAGCTCGACGAGCAGCAGGTGGAACATCGCCATGCCGCCCGCGGCGACCGCACACACCACGGCCAGTACGGCACCGGCGCGGGCGAGGGCCGCCCCACGCCGGCGGACGAGCTGGAGAACGCCGACGGCCGTCGCGGCGACCACCAGGCCCCCGACGAGGTGCAGGACACCGCCGGCCACGACCCGGCCGACGGACTCGTGGATCGCGGCCAGGTCGTCGACCTGGTCCAGGTCACCCAGCAGCGCCTCGGCGGCGGCGACCGGCCAGTGGCCGACGACCAGGGCGGCGGCGGCGAACCACCACCAGGAGCGGGACGTCGTCGGCGTCGATATCGCTCGGTCAAGGCTCTCGGTCTGGCTCATGGTCCCCTCCGTCGGTTCGGTTGGCCAGGACCGTAGGGGCGCACCGGAACCCGGCGCGTCGCCCTCGAGGCACCGTTTGCGTCGTCCGGGCGTACCTCCGGCGAGGTACCTGCCGTCGTCCGCAAGACGGACGCCCCGCGGGCCCGGCCGGTCTACCGTCGGGGCGTGGCGCAGCCCCGGTGGTGGAGCGGCAGGACGGCAGCCGTCCTCGACGGGCTGCTGGCCGCCGCCCTGGCGGGCCTGGGCCTGGCCGAGCTCCTGGCGTGGCTGCCGGCGGACGGGCCCGCACCCCGACCGCTCGGCCTCGCTGTCACTGCCGTGGTGCTCTCCACCGCCGCGCTCGCCGTCCGACGGAGGTGGCCGCTGGCCGTCGCGGTCGGCATCTTCGCCGTCCAGATCGCGCCCCTGCCGCTTCCCAGCTGGGCCGGCACACCCTTCTGGGGCGGCGCCGTCCCGGCCGGCGTCGCCCTGTACTCGGTCGCCCGGCACACCGCCGGGCACACTCCGACGCGGGCGCTGCTCCTGCCGGCGGCCCTCCTGCTGGCGTACCTCGTCTGGCTCCCGGGCTTCACCACCATCGACGACGTCGCGTTCCTCGTGCTGTCGCTGGGTGCCGCGTGGGGCGCGGGCCGGCTGCTCACCCGTGCGCAGGAGTCCAACCGCCGCCTCGCGATGGCGATGGACGCGCTCGAGCGGGAGTCGGCAGTGCGCGAGCGGGCCGCGGCGATGGGCGAGCGGGCCAGGGTGGCGCGCGAGCTGCACGACGTGGTGGCGCACAGCGTGAGCGTGATGGTCGTCCAGGCCGGTGCGGCCCGGATGGGGCTGGACGACGACACGGACGCCGCGCGATCATCGCTGCTGGCGGTGGAGAGCACCGGTCGTCAGGCCCTGCACGACCTCCGGCGGTTGCTCGGCGTCCTCAAGACCGGCGACGCGGGTGCCGACCTCGCACCCCAGCCCACCCTGGCCGCCCTGTCGCTGCTGGCCGACCGGATGTGCGCCGCGGGCCTCGACGTGGAGCTTCGCGAGGAGGGCGCACCGGCACCGATGTCGGAGGGGCTGGAGCTGTCCGCCTACCGGATCGTGCAGGAGGCCCTGACGAACGCGCTGCGGCACGCGGGGCCGACGAAGGTCACCATCGTGATCCGCCACGGCCCGGAGCTCGAGATCGACGTCTGCGACGAGGGACCCCCCGACGGCTCCGTGGGTCCGGCCCGACAGCAGCACGGTGCCGGGAGCGGGCTGGAGGGGATGCGGGAGCGGGTCTCGATGTTCGGCGGGCGGATCGTCGCCGGTCGGCGGGGGCCCGGCTACGGCGTCCACGTGTGGCTGCCGGTCGGGGAGCCGGCGTGAGCACCCGGATCGTCGTCGCCGACGACCAGGCGCTGGTGCGCGCCGGTTTCCGCTCCATCCTCGACCGGCAGGGCGACCTGGAGGTGGTCGGCGAGGCCGGGGACGGCGTCGAGGCTGTCGAGGTCTGCCGCGCGACCCGGCCGGACGTCGTCCTGATGGACGTGCGGATGCCGCGCGCCGACGGCCTGGAGGCGACCCGGCGCCTGATGGCCGACCGGGACCCGCCGCGGGTCCTGATCCTCACCACGTTCGACCTCGACGAGTACGTCTACGCCGCGCTCAAGGTCGGAGCCAGCGGGTTCCTGCTCAAGGACGCCTCACCGGAGCGGCTCGTCGACGGGGTGAGAGCGGTCGCCTCGGGGGACTCGCTGCTCGCGCCCAGCGTCACGAAGCGGGTGATCGAGACCTACGTCAGCGCGCCGCCACCGAGCGCGGGAACCCCGGCAGCGCTCGCTGCCCTGACCGACCGCGAGCGCGAGGTGCTTGTCGAGATCGCGGCGGGCCGGTCGAATGCGGAGATCGCCGCGGCGCTGCACCTGTCCGAGGCCACCGTGAAGACCCACGTCACACGCGTGCTGACCAAACTCGGTCTGCGCGACCGGGTGCAGGCCGTCGTCCTCGCCTACGAGTGCGGCTTCGTACGGCCGGGGGACACGCGAAAGGGCGCCACCGGATAGCTCCGGCAGCGCCCTCGTGGTCGCTGGGTCAGCGCGTCTCGCGGTGCACCGTGTGGCGGCCGTCGCGGGGGCAGAACTTCTTCATCTCGAGGCGGTCGGGGTCGTTCCGACGGTTCTTCCTCGTGATGTAGTTCCGCTCCTTGCACTCCACGCAGGCCAGCGTGATCTTGGGACGGACGTCAGCGGTCTTGCTGGCCACGGCACATGCCTTCTCTCGCGCGGATCGTCGGTGGGTGGCGCACTCGCACACGCCAGCGGTCGAGGGTACCCGGGGGGCACCGACCGAGTCGAATCAGCGGTCAACCCCGAGTCTCGTAGCGGGGGCGGGACTTGAACCCGCGACACAACGATTATGAGCCGTTTGCTCTACCACCTGAGCTACCCCGCCGTGAGCACCCGGCCGGCCCGGGTGCCACAGAGCCCCGATAGGGAATCGAACCCTAGACCTTCTCCTTACCATGGAGACGCTCTGCCGACTGAGCTATCGGGGCGCGGCGTCGGTCAGGGTACACGCGCGTGCGCGGCCGCTGATAATCGGTAACGGGGCTCCCCCGGTCGGCCTATCAGGAGTCGGCCCGCCGATGCCGACATGAAGGTCATGCTGCTTCCTGCCCCGCGCGAGGAGCTCGTCCGCACGACCCGCGCGCTGATGGCTCTGGACGGCGTCGCGCGCTCCGCCATCGACCTCACCCTGGACCTGCGCGCTCGCGGCTGGACGGTCGACCCCGGCCACCTCGAGGACGTGATGGCGCGGGCGGACACGGTGTTCCTGCGGGTGGGTGACGAGTTCGTGGTCCTCCCCGAGCGCGGCGAGCCGCCTGCCTCGTCGACGATCACGCTGGAGCAGGTGCACGACCGGTTGACCCGCAAGCTCAGCGCGTCCTGGTGGAAGGTGCTCGCCCTCAAGGCCGCGTACGCACCGCTGCCGCAAGCCCCGCTGTCGGAGCTGGCGCGCCGCCTCGACGACGACCGCCGGTCACGCACGTTCCGGGTCGCCAAGGTGCACGACCGACACTGCTGGCTGCTGGCCTGGGTCGACCAGGTGACGCTGACCCGGCGCGAGAACCTGCCCGAGTGGGCCTGCTGGGAGGTCGCCGAGCTCGGGTCCTGGGAGCCAGGGCGCGACCCGGTGCAGCCCCGCTACCAGTCCCTGCCACCCGCGCAGCTCGTGATGGTCCGCCCCGAACCCGACGCCGCCTCGATGGCCCAGGTGCTGCTCGACGTCCTGACGTCGACCGGGGCACGGCCGCAGGACGTGTGGATCGAGCCGGTCCCCGCCGACGGCGCCGAGGTGGACGCCCGCGAACGGGTTCTCGCCGAGGCTCGCGCGCACCGCCCGACGCGGCCGGTCGGCCGGCACGCCGGCCCCGCCAGCTGCCGTTCGTGCGGGGCGCTGATCGACGGGCTCGAGGACTGTGCACGGGGCGAGCACGCGACGTGCTGGGCGCGGCACGAGCCCGCGCACAGCGAGGTGGTGCGCCACACGCGCCGCGAGTGGGTGGGCTCCCTCGACCGGCGCACCTGGGCTCAGATGGCCGCGACACCACCGCGCGGTGGGGCACCCGGTCTCTCCCGCGGCCGCGTCGGCACCGCCCCCGTCCCCACCTGAGCTGTCAGGGGGGCGGACGACGAAGGGGCGCCCCGTGCGGGACGCCCCTCCGGACGTGGCGGGTGAAGGATTCGAACCTTCGAAGGCAAAGCCGACGGATTTACAGTCCGCTCCCATTGGCCGCTCGGGCAACCCGCCGTGGCGGTGAGAGGATAGCAAGCCGGACTACAACCCCGACCCACAGGAGAGCACGTGGCCAGCGAGTCGTCGTTCGACGTCGTCAGCAAGATCGACCGCCAGGAGGTGGACAACGCCCTGAACCAGGCCGCCAAGGAGGTCGCGCAGCGCTACGACTTCAAGAACACCGGCGCGTCCGTGGAGTGGAGCGGCGAGCGGATC
>DASROP010000042.1:0-5339 GCA_035646835.1 Actinomycetales bacterium
ATCACGATCTCGGTCGGCGAGCCCATCTCGGTGACGACCAGGGACGACATGGCCGCGGCCACCGAGCAGCTGCGCACGACGCTGCAGGCCCTGCGCGCCGTCGAGCAGGGCCTGCAGCGTCGTGCGCAGCTGCTCGGTGGCCGCGGCCATGTCGTCCCTGGTCGTCACCGAGATGGGCTCGCCGACCGAGATCGTGATGGTGCGGCCCCGGGCGAAGCTCCTCGGGTGCCCCTTGCCGAACATCCGCTGGCCGCCCCAGACGACGGTCGGCAGGATCGGCACCCGCGCGGCTGCCGCCATCCGGACGGTGCCGGACTTCAGCTCCTTGACGGTGAACGACCGGCTGATCGTCGCCTCGGGAAAGAGCCCCACGAGCTCGCCGCCGGAGAGCGCCCGCAGCGCCGCGCGCATCGACGAGCTGCCGGCGTCCCGGTCGACCGGGATGTGGTGCATGCCGCGCATCAGCGGCCCCGAGACGCGGTGCCGGAACACCGCGTCCTTGGCCATGAACCGGGTCAGGCGCCGCTGGGCCTTCCACGGCGCCAGCCCGGCGAAGATGAAGTCCAGGTAGGAGACGTGGTTGCTCGCCACCACGGCACCCCCCGTGGCCGGCACGTTCTCCAGGCCGTCGATGTCGATGGTCATCCCGAGCGCCTTGAACGACACCAGGGCGGCCCGGATCACGGGCGGGTACACCAGGTCGGCCACGCCGCGAGCATAGGTCCCGTCGTCGACCCCACTGATCGTCGGACCGCAGTGGCTGTGATGACGACCACTACGGTCCGACGATCACGGGGGTTTGCGGGTCAGAGGGGGACGGAGATGCCGAGACCGCCGCGCGTGGTCTCGCCGAAGCGCTGCTTCTCGGCGTCGAGGTCCAGCGGGCGAAGCTGCGAGCGGGCCGCCAGCATCTCGGGCGTGATCAGGTCGGCGGGCACCATCCACGAGACCTCGAACTCGATGCCGTCGGGGTCCTTGGCGTAGAGCGCCTTGGTGGTGGCGTGGTCGGTGGCGCCGCCGAGGGCGCCGCGCGCCGTCAACCGCGCCGCGATCTCCTCGAGGTCGGCGAGGGTGTCGACCTCCCAGGCCAGGTGGTAGAGGCCGACCGTGCTGCGGCCGGCCAGCGACGGCCCGGCGCCGGCCCCGACCTCGAAGAGGCCCAGGTCGTGGTCGTTCGACGAGCCGGGCGCCTGCAGGAACGCCGCGCCGGGCATCTGGTCCATCCCGGCCACCGGGCGGAAGCCGAGCACGTCGCCGTAGAACTCGACGCTGCGCGCGACGTCGCGCACGAACAGGACGGCGTGGTTGAGGCGGTGGACGCCCATGGTCTTCTCCCTGGTCAGTCTAGTTGAAGACTAAACTATATCACACAGTGGGGCCGGCCGCCCGCGCCGCGTCCTGGCGCCGGGACTCGGCACCGAGCGCGATCGAGGAGTCGAGCCACTGCTCCGGGATCCCGAACCCGTCGACCAGGGTCCGGGCGTGCGGCCGCAGCTGCCGGCACAGGTCGTTCACCGCCACCGTGACGAGCTTGGCCCGGCGCGACGACAGCCGCCCGTGCTCGAGGAACCACGCGCGGTCGCGCTCGACCTCCGAGAGCACGTACAGGTCGCAGACCCGGTCGAGCAGCGCGGCGACCTCGGGGTCGGGGCAGCGGTCGATCCCGTCCAGGAACGCCTCGAGCACCACCCGCTCGACGTGCACGCGCGCCGCCCGCAGCACGTGATCCTGGGCCGCGTTGAACACCTCGAACGCGTCGTGCCCCTCGGACCCCGCCTTGCGCAGCCGCCTGGCGAGGCCGTCGAGCACGTGCTGCTCACGGTCCTCGAACAGCCGCACGTGCCACGCCCGGTCGCCCAGGCCGGTCTCGTCGTCGGACTTCGGCGCCGTCCCGAGCAGCCGCTGGAGCAGTCCGCCCGCCGCCGTCCGCTCGATCACCGTCCCCACGAACTGGTCGGTGACGAAGCGCACCGTGCCGAGCGTGTCGAGCTCGCCGAAGTGGTCGCGGTAGCTGGTCAGCAGGCCCTTGGCGACCAGCTGCAGCAGCACCGTGTTGTCACCCTCGAACGTCGTGAACACGTCGGTGTCGGCCCTCAGCTGCGGCAGGCGGTTCTCGGCGAGGTAGCCGGCGCCGCCGCACGCCTCACGCGACGTCTGGATCGCGTCCGTCGCGTGCCATGTGGTGAGGGCCTTGATCCCGGCAGCGCGCGACTCGATCTCGCGCTGGCGGTGGCCGTCGGGCTCCGGCGACGTCTGGACGTCGTGCAGGGCCGAGACCAGCTCGCCCTGGGCGAAGTGCAGCGCGTACGTGCGGGCGATCGCCGGCAGCAGCCGCCGCTGGTGGGAGAGGTAGTCGAGGACGACGACCTCGTCGTCCCGTTGGTGCCGCGGGCCTGGCCGCAGGAACTGGCGACGCACCTCGGCGTACCGGACCGCGATCGCGAGCGCCGACTTGGTCGCGCTCGCCGCGCCGCCGGCGACGCTGACCCGCCCGCGCACCAGCGTGCCGAGCATGGTGAAGAACCGCCTGCCCGGGTCGTCGATCGGGCTGGAGTAGGTGCCGTCGGGCGAGACGGAGCCGTAGCGGTCGAGCAGCGCCTCCCTGGGCACGCGCACGTGGTCGAACGTCAGGCGTCCGTTGTCGACGCCGTTGAGCCCGGCCTTGCGCCCGCAGTCGGAGATCGTCACGCCGGTGCCGGGTCGCCCGTCCTCGTCCCGGATCGGTACCAGCAGCGCATGGACGCCGTGCGACCCCGAGTCCGTGACCAGCTGGGCGAAGACCACGGCCATCCGGCCGTCGCGGGCGGCGTTGCCGATGTAGTCCTTGCGTGCGCCCTCGTGCGGGGTGTGGACGACGAACTCGGCCGCGGCCGCGTCGTACGTCGCCGTCGTCGCGAGCTGCTGGACGTCGGAACCGTGGCCGGTCTCGGTCATCGCGAAGCAGCCGGGCAGGGTCATGTCCATGATCGACGGCAGGTAGGCCTCGTGGTGGGCGTCGCTGCCCAGCGCCTGCACCGCACCGCCGAACAGCCCCCACTGGACACCGGCCTTGACCAGCAGCGACAGGTCGCCGAAGCCGAGCATCTCGAACGAGACCACCGAGCCGCCGATGTCGCCGTCCCCACCGACCGAGACGGGGAACCCGCGCCCGGAGTGCCCCTCGGCCACCAGGTCGTGCATCCGCTGCAGCACCAGCGCGCGGTAGCCCTCGGTGTCGAGGTCGGCGGTGTCCAGCACGGCCTTGTCGAGCATGTGCTCGCGCACCTGCTCCCGGACGTGGCGCCACCGGCCGTCGAGGTGGGCTCGGAGCACGTCGGGGTCGACGGCAGCGCTATCGCCGGTACCGCTGGTCTCGGGCAGGCTCATGATCCGACGATACTCAGCCGTCCAGGAGCTCGGCGGCGAACAGGGCGAGGTGCCACCCGGCCGCGTCACGCACGTCGGACAGCCGGGTCCCGGTCAGCTGCTCGACCCGGTGGATCCGCTTGAGCACGGTGTTGCGGTGGCAGTACAGCGCCTCGGCGACGCGGCTGGGTGAGCCGCCGAGGGCGTCCCACGCACGCAGCGTCTCCAGCAGGACGTCGCGCTCGGTCGCCCCCAGCGTCGCGAGTGGACCCAGCAACCGGGAGCGCAACCGGAGCGCGAGCTCGGGGCTGCCCGCCACCATCGCCTCGGGCAGCCGGTCGTCGAGCCACGCGACGTCGTCCGACTCCCGCGGCAGCGAGCGGCGTGCCAGCAGCGCCAGCCGGTACGCGTGGGCGACCTCGGCCAGCCCGTTGACCGCCGGCGACAGGCCGGCCGGGCCGGGCAGCAGGGCCTCGAGCACGCGCCGGGACCCGGGCTCGCCGCGGCCGGGCCCCAGGGCGACCAGCCCCACCTGCGTGCCCCGGTAGACGTGCCAGGACGACGGCATCCCCCCGCGACGCAGCTCCGGACCCGGCGCGCACCGCGGCTCGGAGTCGGGCCCGAGCGCGACGACCGCCACCAGGTACCGGCCGTGCGCCGGCACCGACAGCGCCTCCGCGGCCCCGGCGGGCTGCTGCCCCTCCAGGAGCGAGTGCAGGACGGCGGCGCGCCGGTTCTCGTCGCGCGCCAGCAGCTCCCACTCGGTGCCGCGGTAGGCCTCGGTGCAGGCCATCGCCCCCCGGTCGACGACGTCCCAGACGCTGGTCGCGATCTCGACCAGCTCGTCGGACCCGACCGGCTGGGGCGCGCTGCGTGCCTGCCGCACGAGACCGCGCCACACGAGCTGGCCGCCGAGGCGGTAGGAGTGCAGCAGCACACCCAGCGGCAGGAACTGCTCCGCCCGGCGGCGGCCCGTCGCCCGGGACGCGTCCAGGGGGTCCTCCCCCTCCGGGACGCTGTCGGCCAGCATCTGCAGCACCCGGTCGAGGTTGGCCCGGCAGGAGGCCAGCAGGTCGGCCTCCGACACGCTGCCGCGCCCACGGGCGTACCCCGCCTCGTGGGCGAGGATCAGACCCACCAGCTCGAGGGCCAGGACGTCGACGTCGGAGCGCAGCGACTCGGCGATCACCTGCATCACGGCGGTGACGTCCCGCTGGATCCCCGTCGCCACGGTGCTGTTCGAGCCGTCCGACATGTCCGCACCTTAGGCAGTCGGGGGGCATTCGCACACCGAGCGCCTGATCACGAGTTGGTGTCAGCCATCGACCGGGCGGCCCCACGTTTGTAACCTGCGTCACACCAGGTCGCCGCACGAGAGGACTGCCCTTGCTGTCGGTCCGCAACCTCGAGGTCGTGTACGACGACGTGATCCTCGTGCTGCGCGGCGTCAGCCTGGAGGTCGGCGAGGGGGCCATCGTGGCGCTGCTCGGCGCCAACGGTGCGGGCAAGACCACCCTGCTGAGGGCGATCAGCGGGCTCCTCGACAACCACGAGGGCAAGGTCACCAAGGGCTCGATCACGGTTGCGGGGCAAGACATCACCGGGATGCGAGCGGCGGCGATCGTCTCGGCCGGCGTCAAGCAGGTGCTCGAGGGCCGGCGCATCTTCGCGGAGTTCACCGTGGAGGAGAACCTGCGCGTCGGGGGTCACACCAGCAACGGGGGCTGGAAGGCCAACAGCGAGCGCGTGTACGAGTTGTTCGGCGTACTGGCCGACCGGCGGCGGAGCGTCGCCGGCTACCTCTCCGGCGGCGAGCAGCAGATGCTGGCGATGGGACGAGCCCTGATGTCGGACCCGAAGGTGCTGCTGCTCGACGAACCGAGCCTCGGGCTGGCGCCGCGCCTCGTCGAGCAGGTGCGCGACCTGGTGGCCACGATCAACGCCCAGGGGACGACGGTGCTCCTGGTGGAGCAGAACGCGCGGATGGCCCTGTC
>DASROP010000043.1:0-3891 GCA_035646835.1 Actinomycetales bacterium
GGTGCCACACTCGAGCCATGACCCAGCACCTTCTCGTCTGCAGCGCCCGGGCCTGCGGTCGTGACGCCGCCTGGGCGCTCCAGTGGAACAACCCGAAGCTGCACACCCCCGACCGCCGCAAGACGTGGCTCGCGTGCGACGACCACCGCACCAGGCTGGAGGACCACCTGTCGGTCCGGGGCTTCCTGCGCGAGACCGTGCCGTCCTCGGAGCTGACTGCCTGATCCGGGCCCACCCACCCGGGCTACCGTCGCGGGTGTGTACCGGTTCCTGCTCTCCCGACGCTGGCTGGGCGGCCTCGCGCTCGCCGTCGTCGTGGCGCTGGGGTGCGTGCTGCTCGGCATGTGGCAGTGGGACCGGCGCGAGCAGCAGCTCGAGCGCAACGCCCTGGTGACCGGCAACTACGACCGGCCGTCGGCTGCCCTGACCGCACTGCTCCCCGAGGCGCCAGCGGACCTGCCGGACGGAACCGAGTGGACGCCGGTCGAGCTGTCCGGTCGGTACCTGCCCGAGGCGTCGCTGCTGCTGCGCAACCGTCCCCTCGACGGGCGGCCGGGCTACCACTCGCTGGTGCCGTTCGAGGCGGACGGCGGCGCGGTGCTGCTCGTCGACCGGGGCTGGCTGCCGATCGGTGCCACCGGAGCCGGGCCGGACGACGTCCCCGCGCCTCCGGACGGCGAGGTCCGCGCCGTCGTCCGCCTGCGTCCGGCGGAGCCGGTCGCGACGCGGGACGCTCCGGGGGGTCAGGTGTACAGGATCGACCCCCGGCAGGCGGCGGCGTCGCTCCCGGGTCCGGCCGCCGACGGGCTGCGGACCGGCGCCTACGGCGTCCTGGCCTCCGAGCAGCCCTCCGCCGCCTCGGCGCCCCTGCCCCTGCCGCGCCCGCCCCACGACGAGGGACCGCACCTGTCCTACTCGCTGCAGTGGTTCGTGTTCGCGCTCGGGGCGCTGGTCGCCTTCGTCGTCCTGGTGCGTCGCACCGCGGGCGACGACGACCGGCGTCCGGCCGTCCGGCCCCGTCGCCGGCCGAGCGCCGAGGACGAGGAGGACGCACTGCTCGACGCCGCCGAACGGGCGGACTCCACCCCTCGGGCAGGATGACCGCATGGACCTCGGACTGACCGACCGCGTGTACCTGGTGACCGGCGCCTCCCGCGGGCTCGGGCGCGCGTGCGCCCAGCTGCTGGCCGACGAGGGCGCCCGCCTGGTGGTGGCCAGCCGCGACGAGGTGGCCATCACCGAAGCCGCTCAGGCGATCGGTGCCGCAGACCGCGTCGCCGCTCTCCCCGCCGACCTGGCGAGTCCCGACGCCGCCCAGCAGCTGGTGGCCGCTGCGATCGGGCGCTTCGGCAGGCTGGACGGCGCCCTCGTCAGCGTCGGCGGCCCGCCCGGGGGATCGGCGATGGACCTCGGGGACGACGTCTGGCGCCAGGCGTTCGAGCAGGTCTTCCTCGGGGCCCTGAGGGTGGTCCGGGCGGTGGCGACGGCGGCGAGCAGCGAGGGGGCGTCCGTCGTCCTCGTGCTGTCGAGCTCGGTGCGGTCGCCGATCCGCGGGCTGGCGATCTCCAACGGGCTACGACCCGGGCTGGCGATGGTGGCCAAGGACCTCGCCGACGAGCTCGGCCCCCGTCGGATCCGGATCAACGCGGTGATGCCGGGGCGCATCGACACCGACCGGGTGCGCGAGCTCGACGCCGCGCGTGGCGACGCGGCGCAGGCCCGGCGCTCCAACGAGCAGAACATCCCGCTGGGGCGTTACGGCGAGCCGGAGGAGTTCGCGCGACCGGCGGTGTTCCTGCTGTCCCCCGCCGCCAGTTACGTCACCGGCACGGTGCTCGCGATCGACGGCGGCATGCTCCGCACCCCATAGCCGCTACCCCCAGTGATCGTCACTGCTGCTGGGTGCGGGTGGCGATCGTCCGGCCCAAGGACTGCAGCTGCGGCACCGACAGGCCCGAGAGCTGGCCCTCGACGTGCTGCAGCAGGTGGGGATCGGCTGCCATCGACTCGCTGGACTGGATCAGCACCGTGCCCGCGCCGGTGAACTCGAACTGACGCTCCTCCCCCGAGACATGACCGAGCAGCATCCCGCGTGCGGCGCCGAGGAAGTTCTGCATCCACCCGGCGTCGAAGTGGTGGGACGGCGAGGGGCAGTCCGCCCAGCCGACGAGTGCCTCGGGGTCGACCCGCACCGGGGGTTCCGCGAACATCACCGACCCGGAGGACGACGCCACGAACTTGCCGGTGCCCAGCAGGGTCAGGAAGCCCGGGACGATCGACTGGGTCAGGGACAGGCCGGTCTCGAAGGCCAGCAGGTTCGACGCGCGAATCGTCAGGTTGCCGTCGTCCAGGTCGTAGGAGTTGATGTTGAAGCCGCGGTCCCCGATCACGAGCTTGCCCGACCCGGTCGCGACCACCCAGTCCCGCACGTACAGGGGCGAGGAGAAGCGTTGCGCGACCATCCCGGCGACGCTGGTGGCGGCAAGCGCCTCGAACTGCATCTGGCCGTAGTAGGCGATCATCGCGCCCTTCGACATGAACCAGGGCTGAGTCAGGTCGATGCTGAAGGCGTACTCGTTGTCGGGGACGTTGTCGTTGGTCGGCAGGGTCGACGGGTTGTGGACGGAGATCATCGTGGAGCCCCTCAGAACTTCTGCTCGGACGCCTGCACGTACACCGTGCCCTGGCCGGTCAGCTTCAGCTGGATCGCCTCGCCCGACCCCTTGCCGACCGCGTCGCGCCAGCCGACGTTCGCCGACACGTCGACGTCGACCTGGCCGGTGTGGCCCACGTAGGCCTGCGGGTCGACCACGGTCTGCCCGTTCGGGTTCACCGGCAGCTCGATGGTGCCGCCGTGTGAGAGCACGGCGACGGAGCCCGAGCCGGTCAGCTGTGTCGTGAACAGCCCCTGGCCGGTCATCGCGCCGCGGACAGCGCCGCGGAGACCGCCCTGCGAGCCGAGGAACACCACCGACGACTGGAGCGAGTGGTCGTGGCACAGCAGCCGGTCGGCCTCGACGGTGAGCATGCCGCCGCCGGTCATGTCGATCACGGTGACATGCAGGCCGGCGTGGCCGTAGCAGACCTCGCCCGAACCGTGCGCGGCCATCATCGCGACGTGCTCGCCCTGCATGGCCCGGCCAGCCATGCCCATCACGCCGCCGACCGCGCCGGCGCCCGGCGCCCCGCCGCTGTGCGGGGAGAACTGCACCTCTCCGGTGTAGAAGAGCATCGCCCCGCGCCGCGCGATGATCGCGCCACCGGGTGGCACCACCGTCTTGACGACCTTGCTGTTGACCTTCTCGAAAGCCACCGTCATCACCGCTCCGCCGGCTGGATGTACACGACACCGGACCCGTCGAAGCGCAGCGAGAACGCCTCCCCGCTGTCCTCACCGATCATCGCCTTCCAGGAGACGTCGGTGACGAACGTCTGGTTCAGCTGACCCCGCGACGCGACGTAGGCGTCGGGATCGACGACCAGTGGGTACTGCGGGCTGACCTCGAGCGCGATCACCGGGCCACCCTTGGACAGCAGCGCCACCTGGCCCTGCCCCGAGACGGACGTCGTGAACAGGCCCTGGCCGCTGGAGGCTCCCCGAAGCCCCGTGAAGGCGACGTCGGTGCGGAGGTTGCCGTCGAGTGCGAGCAGCTGCTGGGACTCGACCTGCAGGGTGTCGTTGTCGAGCTCGACGACGGCGATGTCCTGCGCGTCGACGGCCAGGTACACGACGCCGTTGCCGCTGCACTCCATCAGCTGCAGCGACTCCCCGGTCACGCGTTGCTTGAGGGCGGCCTTGAGGCCACCGCCGCCACCCATCCCCGCGTTCTTGAACTGGACCTGCCCGTCGTAGGCCACCATCGAGCCCGTGATCGCCCGGACGGTCTCACC
>DASROP010000044.1:0-11284 GCA_035646835.1 Actinomycetales bacterium
CCCTCGACCTCAGCCCGGACGGACGGTTCCTCGCGACGGTGGGCATCCGGAGCTTCGACGGTCCTTACCTCGGCCAGCTGGTGCTCGTGGACCTCGCAGCGACCCCGGCACGACAGCGCGTCGTGGAGAGCCCGTGGGTCACGGCGGCCCGGTTCACCGCGGACGGTCGCGCCGTCGTGACGCTCGGGGACGACGGCCGGGTCCGGTACGTGGACGTCGAGTCCGGCTCCGTCGTCCGGACGTTGGACGTCGTGGTCACACAGACGCAGACCGGCGCGCTCGACGCCTCGGGCAGTCGACGATTCATGGTGTCCGCCGACCCGGAGTCCGCGGGGTTGGTGTCGGCCTGGGAGGTAGGCACCGGGCGCCCGGTCTGGTCGTCGTCGGAGGCGGAGGGGGTCGTGGCCGCGATCACCTCGGACGGTTCGTCGCTGGTGATCGGTCACGCGGACGGCGGCATCGAGCACATCGACGTCGCCTCCGGCACGCGGACGGCGGTCGGGTCCTCCGTCGTCGGACGGCTGGTAGACGTGACCTGGTCGCCGGACGGCTCGAGCTTCGCCGGCGCGACGGACGACGGCACCGTGGTGGTCTGGGATGCAGCGACCCTGCAGCCGGAGACCGACCTGGGCGGGCACTCCGGATCGGTGACCCAGGCGGTCTACGCCCCGGACTCCACGACGATGTACGCCTCCGGTGACGACCGGTCCGTTGTGGCCTGGGACATGACCGGCACCCATGGCGTCGTCCGCGGTGACCCGGCGCCGCTGCCGGGCTACACCGTCATGACACCGGACGGGTCCGTCGTGGTCCAGGACTACGGGGGTGGCATCGTCACGGTTCACGCCGCGGGCCGTCCGCCGTTCGACGTCCCAGTCCCGGTGGAGTCACTTGACGGCGCGTTCACCGACCGCGCCGGACGGTACGTCGGCCTCATCGACGTGGGGTGGCCGGAGTCGGAGGACATGAAGGTCTGGGCACTCGACGTCGACACGCAGAGGCTGCTGCCGTACACCATCGAGCGCATCGCGGATCGGGGGTTCGACGCCAGGTTCTCCGGGGACGGCACCTCACTCGTGATCGCCGCAGGCCGCCACGTCGGGCTGTGGGACGTGCGCACCGGCAGACCGCGCGCTGGGGCCGTGGGCTACGAGGCCAGGGAGGCCCCAGGGCTCGTCGCCCCGGACGCGAGTGGGCAGCGGGCCGCGTTGATGGAACCTGCCGCCGTCGAGGTCGTGGACCTCACCACCGGTGAGCTGCTCGCCTCCCTGTTGCCCGACGAAGCGCTGGGCGAGCGCATTCCGGGCCGCCCGCTCTTCTCACCCGACGGGCGCTGGATCGCCGTGGGGTCCGACAGCGGCCGCATCGAAATCTGGGACACCCGATCGTGGCGGAGAGTGCGCACGTGGGCAGCGGTGCAGGACGGCCCGGTGGAGTCGATGGAGTTCACGCCCGACTCGCAGTTCCTCGTCACCGCCGGCGCCGGCTCCGCCTCGATCTGGGACGTCGACCAGGGTGGCGTCGGGGGCGCGACCTTCTCCGTCGATCCGTTGCAGACCGGTGGCGCGGTCTCCGTGGGGGTCGTCGACGCAGGCCGGACCGTCGTCACCCTCACCGAGGGTGCCGGCGTCCAACGCTGGACCGTGGACTCCGAACGGCTGCTGGAGCACGCCTGCGCGCTGGCCGGACGCAACCTCACCAGTGAGGAGTGGCACCAGGCCCTGCCCGACCGCCCGTACGAGCGCACCTGCCCGGAGCATCCCGAAGGCTGACCTGGCAGGACGATTCCCGGCTACGGGTGGCCGATGACCTCGATCGAGCACTCGGGTCCGCGCGCCGCGGCGAGCCGCCGGTCGGTGGTGACGAAGACCGCATCCAGAGCCTCGGCGAGCGCCACGTACATGGCGTCCCAGCCGCGCACCGTGTCCCGCAGCTCCCATGCCCGCGCGAGCAGGAGCCGGTGACCGAACCGCTCCCCCGGCCAGGCCTCGAGGTGCTCGACCGCCTGGGCTGCCTCGGTGCGATCCAGTCGCCCGAGCAGGTGCTCGCCAGGGCCGCCAGGACCACGGCGCGGTCTCCGCGCGCAGCAGCTCGGGGCCGCTCCGCGGTCTCAGGTGCGGCGGAGCAGGGCGACGAACATCGCGTCGGTTCCGTGGAGGTGCGGCCACAGCTGGGCGGCGGGCCCCGGCCCGGTGCCCGGCACGTCGCGTCCGGCGACCTCGCCCAGCACCGCACGCGCGTCGAGCGCCTCGACGTCGTCGCGGCGCCGGGTCAGGTCGGTGACCACGGCGAGCGTCTCGGCCGGGTGGGGCGAGCACGTCACGTAGGCGACCACGCCACCGGGGCGGACGGCGTCCAGCGCCGAGGCGAGCAGGTCGCGCTGCAGCGGAGCCAGGGCGGCGAGGTCGGAGGGCTTGCGCCGCCAGCGGGCCTCCGGACGCCGGCGCAGGGCGCCGAGCCCGGTGCACGGGGCGTCGACGATCACCCGGTCGTAGGCGGACGGCGCCTCGCGGCCGACGTCCCGACCGTCGCCAAGGCGCACAAGCGGCTCCCCCGGCGTCCCGGTCAGCGCCCGGCGCACCAGGGCGACGCGATGGTCGGCGACCTCGACCGCCTCCAGCGACGCGCCGCGCCGGGCTGCGACGGCGGCGAGCAGCGCGGCCTTGCCGCCCGGCCCGGCGCACAGGTCGAGCCAGCGTTCATCGCGCCCGGTGACCGGCGCGGCCGCCAGCGCGAGCGCCGCCAGCTGGCTGCCCTCGTCCTGCACCCGGGCCCTGCCCTCACGAACCGCGTCCAGTGCGCCGGGGTCGCCGCCGTCCAGCACCGCCGCCACGGGCGACCACCGGCCGGGCCGGGCACCGGCGCGCACGAGCTCCTCGACGTCCGCGAGCCCCGGCCGCGTCGCCAGCGCCACCAGCGGCGGGTCGTTGTCCGCGGCGAGCAGGTCGTCGAGCTCGGCGATGGTCCGCCCGTGCGCGCCGAGCGACTCGGCGAAGGCGCGCACGATCCACGGCGGGTGGCTCGTGGTGGCCACGAGGTGCCCGACCAGGTCGTCGGCCCGGGCCGGCGCCACGTCGTCCAGCCATCCCGCCAGGTCCTTGGCCCCGACCCGGCGCAGAACCGCGTTGGTGAAGCCCCCGGCGCCCTGGCTGACCCGGTCGCGCACGAGCGCCACCGTCTGGTTGACCGCGGCGTGCGGCGGCACCCGGGTCGCGAGCAGCTGGTGGGCGCCGAGGCGCAGGGCGTCCAGGACGGGTGGGTCGACGTCCGCCAGGTCCCGGTCGATACATGCGGCCAGGACCTCGTCGTACGTCCCCCGGCCGCGCAGCGTGCCGTACGCCAGCTCGGTGGCCAGCGCGGCGTCCCGGGTGTCGAGGGCCCGGCGCCTCAGCAGCACCGGCAGCACCAGGTTGGCGTAGGCGTCGTCCGCCTCGACCGCGCGCAGCACGTCGTAGGCGACCTCGCGGGCGGGGTCGGCGGCGCGAACGCGCTCGGACGGCCGCGAGACCGACCGGCGGCGCGGGCCCCGCCGCTCGGTCACGGCGCCTCCCCCAAACGCTCGCCGGACGCGGGGCGCACGCCGCGGGCCCAGTCCGGCGCCGGCATCGCCCGCTTGCCGGCGCCCTGCACCTCGGTCAGCCCCACCGCGACGGAGCCGGTCCCCGCCAGCACGCGCCCGTCGTCCAGGCGCAGCTCGCCGGGCGGCAGCTCGACGTCCGGCACCGGCACGACCGGGGCCAGCTTGAGGCGTTCGCCGCGGAACCACGTCCAGGCGCCCGGCGCGGGGGTACAGCCACGGACGCGCCGGTCGACCGCCAGGGCCGGCACGGTCCAGTCGACGCGGGCGTCGTCGGTGGTCAGCTTCGGCGCCAGGCTCACGCCGTCGGCGGGCTGGGGCCGCGGTTTCAGCTCTCCCGACTCGATGCCGTCGAGCGTGGCCCGGAGCAGCCCCGCCCCGGCGACGGCCAGCCGATCGAGCAGGTCGCCCGCGGTATCGCGGGGCCGCACGTCCTCGGTCAGCGTGCCGTACACCGGGCCGGTGTCGAGCCCCTCCTCCAGCGCGAAGGTGCTCGCGCCCGTCACCGCGTCACCGGCGATGAGCGCGTGCTGCACCGGGGCCGCGCCGCGCCAGGCGGGCAGCAGCGAGAAGTGCAGGTTGACCCACCCGTGCCGCGGGACCGCGAGCAGGGACGGCGGCACGAGGCTGCCGTAGGCCACCACGGGGCAGCAGTCGGGCTCGAGGTCGCGCAGCTCGCGCTCGAGGCCGGGGTCGCTGGCGCGGGCCGGCTGCAGGACCGGGATGCCGGCGTCGGTCGCGAGCTCCTTGACCCCGCTGGTGGCGTGCCGCCGACCCCGGCCGGCGCGCGCGTCGGGCCGGGTCAGCACGGCGACGACCTCGTGGTCGGATGCGAGCAGCGCCTCGAGGGCGACGACCGCGGGATGCGGCGTGCCGGCGAAGACGAGCCTCACGCGGCCGCTGACCCGTCGGTTGACGGGCACGTTCTGCACGCCGCCCGGGGTTGGGTGGCACGTTCTGCACGCGACACGCCGCTTGGGGTGTGCAGAACGTGCCGCTGAAGTCCCTGAGCCGTGCAGAAGGTGCCACTGAACGCGGCCAGCCGTGCGCAACGTGCCACTAGAGCGCCTTGCCGAAGGTGGCGTGGGGGCTGAGCTTCACCTGCGGGGCCGGCCCATCGGCCCACTCTGTCTCCCGGATCGCCTTCATCGCGAGCTTGCGCTGGGCGCGGTCGAGGCGGTCGATGAAGAGGATCCCGTCGAGGTGGTCGGTCTCGTGCTGGAGGGCCCGGGCGAGGAAGTCGCTGCCCTCGATCACCACGGGCTCCCCGTACATGTTCTGCCCGCGGGCGACGACGTGGGCCGCCCGTTCGGTGTCGAACACCAGCCCGGGGAACGAGAGGCACCCCTCCTCGCCGTCCTGGCACTCCTCCGAGAGCGTGATGTCCGGGTTGACCAGGTGCCCGACGACCTCGTCCACGTAGTAGGTGAAGACCCGCAGGCCGACGCCGATCTGCGGGGCGGCCAGGCCGGCCCCGGGCGCTTCCAGCATCGTCTCTTCGAGGTCCTTGACGAGCTTCCTCAGCTCGGCGTCGAAGTCGGTGACGGGCTCTGCCGGCGCCCGGAGCACGGGGTCACCGAACAGCCTGATCTCCTGGATGGCCATGGCCGCAAGCCTAGGCGACCTCGACGGGACGGGTATGCACGCGGGGCGGCGCCGGGTGCTTGCGAGCCGACAGCAGCGCGCGCGCAGCGGCCAGAGCTGCCGCGAGGGCGGGAGCGTCGGCGAGGGGCGCCCGGACCAGGGCCCGGACGACGGGATCTCCCGTCTGCCGGGGATCCTCGACCGGCACCGGGCCGAGCACCTGGGCGCCGGCGGGCAGGCGGACGGCCGCGAGCAGCGCCTCGACGCCTTCCGGGATGCCGCGCACCTCGGCCATCGCGACGGCCGGGGGCAGCGCCAGCTCCGCGCGCTCGACCAGCTCGCGGGCGGCGTGGCCCGCCGGGTCCCAGCGGACGGCGGCCTGGACGACGGACAGCCCGGCGTCGCCGACCAGGACCACATCGCCGCCCTCGGCGGCCCCCCTGACCAACGAGGCGGCCTGCAGCCAGCGCCGCAGCGCCTCCTCGGCCGCGCGCAGGTCGGGCCGGGCCAGCGGCGCCCACGCATCGAGCAGCAGCCCGGCGGCGTACCCGGCGGCGGCCACCGGCTCGGCACCCGGCGTCGCGACGACCAGCGCCGGGGAGTCCGGCACCCGCGCCAGCACGCCGCCGCTGCCTCCGGAGGACCGCACCGTCGTCCCCGGGAACGCCCGGCCGAGCTCCTCGGCCGTCCGCCCGGAGCCGACGGTGACCGAACGCAGCCGCTGGCCCTCGCAGACCGGGCAGGTCCACCCACCGGCGAGGCGGCCGCACCACCGGCAGGCCGGTGTCGCGCGCCCGCCGGCCAGGCCGAGCGGCCCGTGGCAGGCCGCGCACCGGGCCGGCGACCGGCACGTCTGGCACGCCAGCGCGGGCAGGTACCCGGCCCGTGGCACCTGCACCAGCACGGGGCCGCGCTCCAACGCCGACCGGGTCACCCGCAGCGCGAGGCTGGGCAGCCGGGCGGCGCGGGCCGCCGGGTCGCGCTCCTCGTCGTCGCCGGCCACGACGACCCGCGGTGCCCGACGCCGGACCAGCTCACGGACGGCGACCACCTCACGTGCCCAGCCGTCGTCCAGCAGCTGCTGCGCCTCGGCGGTGCGCGACGTCGAGCCGAGCAGGAACGCTGCCCCCTCCTGCTCGGCCCGCACGGCCAGGACCTCGCGGGTGTGCGGGTAGGGCGCCCGCGGTTCGGCGTGGAGGTCGTCGCCGTCGTCCCAGCACACGACGAGCCCGAGGTCGGCCACCGGCGCGAAGGCAGCCGCCCGGGTGCCGACCACGACGCGCACGCTGCCCCGCAGCAACGCCAGGAACGCCCGGTAGCGCGGGCCTACGCCGGCGTCCGCCGCCAGCTGCACGTGCCGGCCATCGCCCAGGACGTCGGTCAGGGCCTCGTCGACGCGCGCCGCGTCCCGGTAGTCGGGGACGACGATCGCCGTCCCGCGGCCCGCGGCCAGGGCGGTGGCGGTCGCGACCGCGACCGCGTGCGGCCACCCGTCGTGGCCACGGCCGGGCATCGCCGTCCACACGGCCCGGGGGTCGGAGCCGGCCGCGACCCGGGCCAGGAAGGCCTCGCCGCCCGCGTAGTCGCGCCACGGACCGGGCTGTGGTGCCGAGGGCAGCGGGCGTCTCGGCGTGGGCGCGGCCTTCTCGCTGGCGGCGTGCCGCGGCGGCACCGCCAGGCGCAGCACGTCGGCCAGGGTGCCCGCGCAGGCGTCGGCGACCGCCCTGGCCGCGGCGAGCACCTGCGGGGTCAGGACCGGTTCGGCCGACGCGACGCGGCGCAGCGGTGTGAGGCGGCCGGGGTGCTCGGTGGCGGCGCGTCGCTCGACGACGAACCCGTCGACCTCCGTGCCGGCGAAGCGTGCCCGGACGCGGGCACCGGGCACAGCGGTGTCGGACATCGACGCCGGCACGACGTAGTCGAAGACGCGGTCCAGGTGCGGGAGCGAGACGTCGAGCACGACGCCCGCCACCGGGTCGTCGTCCGCCGGCGGCTCGGGGGGCTTCGGGCGACGCTTTCGGGACGCCGTCCGCAGCAGCTCGAGCTGCTCGCCGCCGTCCGTCACGGGCTCATCCCACCAGGGCGCCCCGACACCACGGCGAGCATGAAGTCCTTGATCAACCCCAAGTTCCGGCGTTGATCAAGGACTTCATGCACGCGTCAGCCGACGGCGGACTGCAGCGCCTCGACGCGGTCGGTGCGCTCCCACGTGAAGTCGGGCAGCTCGCGGCCGAAGTGGCCGTACGCGGCGGTGGCGGCGTAGACCGGCCGGAGCAGGTCGAGGTCACGCACGATCGCGGCCGGGCGCAGGTCGAAGGTGGCCTTGATCGCCGCGGTGATGCGCTCCAGCGGCACGGTCTCGGTCCCGAAGCACTCCACGTACAGGCCGACCGGGTGCGCCTTTCCGATCGCGTAGGCCACCTGGGCCTCGCAGCGGCGTGCCAGCCCGGCCGCCACCACGTTCTTGGCCACCCAGCGCATCGCATAGGCGCCCGAGCGGTCCACCTTCGACGGGTCCTTGCCGCTGAACGCGCCGCCGCCGTGACGGGCCATCCCGCCGTAGGTGTCGACGATAATCTTGCGGCCGGTCAGGCCGGCGTCCCCCATCGGGCCACCGATCTCGAAGCGGCCGGTGGGGTTGACGAGCAAGCGGTGCCCGGAGGTGTCGAGGTCGACCAGGTCGAGCACCGGCTTGACCACGTGCTCGGCGACGTCGGGCTGCAGCATCGTCTCCAGCGAGACGTCGGCGGCGTGCTGGGTCGAGAGCACGACGGTCTGGACGGCGGCAGCCCGGTCGCCGTCGTAGCCGACGGTCACCTGCGTCTTGCCGTCCGGGCGCAGGTAGGGCAGCTCGCCGTCCTTGCGCACCAGGGCCAGCCGCTCCGAGAGCCGGTGCGCGAGCCAGATGGGCAGCGGCATCAGCTCGGGGGTGTCGTCGCAGGCGTAGCCGAACATCAGGCCCTGGTCGCCGGCGCCCTGCAGGTCCAGCGGGTCGACGCCCTGCTCGATGCGGCTCTCGTGCGACTTGTCCACGCCAGCCGCGATGTCGGCCGACTGCTGGCCGATCGACACCTCGACGCCGCAGGACGCGCCGTCGAAGCCCTTCGTGGAGGAGTCGTAGCCGATCCGCAGCACCGTGTCGCGCACGATCCTCGGGATGTCGGCGTAGCCCTCGGTGCTGACCTCGCCGGCGACGTGCACGAGGCCGGTGGTGACCATCGTCTCGACGGCCACCCGGCTGGTCGGGTCCTGCTCCAGCAGGGCGTCGAGGATCGAGTCACTGATCTGGTCACAGATCTTGTCCGGGTGCCCCTCGGTGACGGACTCGGAGGTGAACAGGCGCAGGTCGGTCACAACTCTCCCGTGGTGTGCAGCGGCTGCTGGCGTGGGCGCCTTCTCGGGCGCTCGGGTCACTGTAGTCGGGTCGCGACGGCGTCCCAGACGGCGTCCGCGACGTCGGCCTTCGAGGCCGGGCCGACGACCTTCTCGCCGCCCGCCGCGTCGAGGACGACGACGCTGTTGTCCGCCGTCCCGAAGCCCTTGCCGGCCCCGACCTCGTTGACGACGAGCAGGTCGCAGCCCTTGCGCTCCAGCTTGGCGCGGGCGTGGGTGAGCACGTCGCCGTCCGCGTCGCCCGTCTCGGCGGCGAACCCGACGACGACCTGCTCCGCCCGCAGCCGGACGGCGGCCAGCTCGGCCAGGATGTCGGGGTTGCGGACGAGCTCGATCGTGGGCGCCTCGTCGGGGTCGTCCGTCTTCTTGATCTTGGACGACGACTCCGCGGTCGGGCGGAAGTCGGCCACCGCCGCGGCCATCACGACGACGTCCGCCCCGGCGGCGGCCTCGCGGACGGCCACGCGCAGCTCGCGGGCGGTGCCGACGTCCACCCTCCGGACGCCGGCCGGTGTCGGGAGCTCGCTGTTCGCGGCGACGAGCGTGACGCGCGCGCCGCGCGCGGCGGCCGTCATGGCCAGCGCGAAGCCCTGCCGACCGGACGACCGGTTGCCCAGGTACCGCACCGGGTCGAGCGGCTCGCGGGTGCCGCCGGCCGACACGACGACGTGCCGTCCGGCCAGGTCGGGATCCGCCGGCCCGCGCTCGAGCACGCGGAGGGCGACCTGCGCCAGGACCTCGGGCTCGGGCAGCCGCCCCGCGCCGGTGTCGGCGCCGGTGAGCCGGCCGTCGGCGGGGTCGAGGACGACGACCCCCCGGCCGCGCAGGGTGGCGACGTTCGCCGCCGTGGCCGGGTGCAGCCACATCTCGGTGTGCATGGCGGGGGCCATCACGACCGGGCAGCGCGCCGTCAGCAGGATGGAGGTGAGCAGGTCGTCGGCCTGGCCGTGGGCCGCCCGGGCCAGCAGGTCGGCCGTGGCCGGTGCGACGACGACGACGTCGGCCTCCTGGCCCAGCCGCACGTGCGGCACCTCATGGACGTCGTCCCAGACGGAGGTCGCCACCGGCCGGCCGGACAGCGCCTCCCACGTCGGGGCACCGACGAAACGCAACGCCGCCTCGGTCGGCACGACGCGCACCCGGTGCCCGGCCTCGGTGAGGAGCCGCAGCAGGGAAGCGGCCTTGTACGCGGCGATGCCCCCCGAGACGCCGAGGACGACGTTCCGAGGGGCACCACCTGCTGCGGACACGGGCTCAGCCGACCACGGTCAGCCGTCGGTCTTCTCGCAGGTGAGCAGCCCCTCGTTGATCTCCCGCAGGGCCACGGAGAGGGCCTTCTCCTGCACGTGGGTCTCGACCAGCGGCCCGACGTACTCGAGCAGGCCCTCGCCCAGCTGCGAGTAGTAGGCGTTGATCTGGCGTGCGCGCTTGGCGCCGTAGATCACCAGCGCGTACTTCGAGTCGGCCGCCGTGAGCAGGTCGTCGATGGGCGGGTTGGTGATGCCCTGGGGCACCGCGGTGGTTCCGGACACGCCGGGTCTCCTGACAGGTCGTCGGTTGCTTGCTGGGTGTTCGGGCGCCCCGACACCGCTACGAGCGGGGGCGCAGTCCCATGCATGATACGAGATCATCGGTGGCCCGGCGAACATCGGCGTTCACGACGGTCACGTCGAACTCGGTCTCGGCGCTCATCTCGGCCCGGGCGGTGACCAGGCGGCGGGCCTGCTCCTCGTCGTCCTCGGTCCCCCGGCCGACCAGCCGGCGGACCAGCTCGTCCCAGCTGGGTGGCGCCAGGAAGACAAACAGAGCACCGGGCATGGTCTCCTTGACCTGCCGCGCGCCCTGCAGGTCGATCTCGAGCAGGGCGGGTCGCCCCGAGGCCAGCGCGTCCTGCATCGGTCCCCGCGGCGTGCCCGACCGCTGCTGGCCGTGGATCACCGCCCACTCCAGCAGGTCACCGCGCTCGATCATCGCGTCGAACTCGTCGTCGTCCACGAACCGGTAGTGGACGCCGTCGACCTCGCCGGGGCGGGGCCGGCGCGTCGTCACGGACACCGAGATCCAGATCTCGGGGTAGCGCGCGCGGACGTCGGCCGACACGGTGCCCTTGCCGACCCCGCTCGGCCCCGCCAGGACGGTCAGGCGGGAGGGGTTGAGTTCCTGCACCGGCGCGCGCGTCAGCTGAAGCGGCCGACGAGCGCGTCGATCTGGTGCGTGCCGAGCCCGCGCACCCGCCGCGTCTCGGAGATCCCGATGTCCTCCATGATCTGGCGGGCCCGCACCTTCCCCACGCCGGGCAGGGATTCGAGCAGCGCGCTGACCTTCATCTTGCCGACCACGTCGTTGTCGTGCCCGTCCTTGATCACCTCGGCGAGGGATCCCTGCCCGTACTTGAGGCGGTTCTTCACCTCCGCGCGCTCCCGACGCGCCAGCGCCGCCTTCTCGAGGGCAGCAGCCCGCTGCTCGGGGGTCAGGGGCGGGAGCGCCACGGGATGGTCACCTCGGGTCAGTCGGAGCGCCGGCGCGGGTCGGTCGGGCCGCGCCGAACCTAGCGACTTCGGCGTCCTCCCGGCAACGCCACCCCACCCCCTCCCCCGCGACGATCAAGGAACTCCCGGTCGAGCGGCGCGGCCTCGCCGTCGTCCGGCTCACGGGGTGATCGAGCGCTCTGTCCGTCTCACACGCGGGTTCACACGCCCTGGGCAGATCGTGGTCACGCCAGTACGACAC
>DASROP010000045.1:0-18003 GCA_035646835.1 Actinomycetales bacterium
AGGTCCGCTGACTCACCACGTCCGCGACGGCGCGCAGCCACGGCCAGCGATCGCCGTCCGTCAGGGGATGACCGCCTGCCATCTTGCGCACGTTGGCCTCCGGGTGCAGGTCGTCGGCCTCGACGAACGCCGCGGAGAGCGCCTCGGCGAGCAGCCTGGCGACCGTCGTCTTGCCCGAGCCGCTCACGCCCATCACGACCACGGCTGCCACGCGCGGAACCCTACGGTGCGCCTGCCCGTGCCCGCTCCGCACCGTGGGAGGGCGTGGCGGTGTGCAGCTTCGGCGGACCGAGACCCGCGTCGGCGAACGACCGCCGCACCGCCGCGGACACCGTGCCCACATCGGCGTGCCGCACCAGGGCGATGGCTGATCCGCCGAAGCCGGCCCCGGTCATCCGCGCGCCGAGCGCGCCGGCAGCACGTGCCGCGGCGACGGCGGTCTCGAGCTCGGTGCTCGACACCTCGAAGTCGTCCCGCAGGGAGTCGTGCGAAGCGTCGAGCAGCGGTCCAATGCCCTCGATGTCATTGCGCTGCAACAGATCCACCACGTGCGCGACCCGGCCGATCTCCGTGATCACGTGGCGGGCACGTCGGCGTTGCTCGGCGTCCTCGAGGCGGTCGAGGTCCGCGGGCACCGCCTCGCGCAACGACGTCACCCCGAGCCTGGCTGCGGCGTCCGCACAGAGGGCGCGGCGGGCGGCGTACTGGCCGTCGACGAGGCGGTGCGGCGCACGGGTATCGACCACGAGCAGCACGACGCCGGCTGCGTCCAGCGGCAGCGTGACGTGCCGGTGGGTGCCGTCCCGGCAGTCGAGCAGCAGGGCGTGGCCCTCGCGTGCCAGCAACGAGACCGCCTGGTCCATGCCGCCGGTCGGTGCCCCGGCCACCTCGTTCTCGGCGCGAACGCAAGCAGCGGCGAGGTGACCGCGCCCGGCGTCGTCGGTCGGCAGCCCGGCGAGCTCGGCGACGGCGAGGGCGACCGCACACTCCAGGGCGGCGGACGACGACAGGCCGGCCCCGACCGGCACGCTCGAGGCGACGGCCACCTCGATTCCCGGCACGTCGTGACCCGCTTCCCGCAGGGACCACACGACGCCGGCCACGTACGCGGGCCAGCCCTGCGGGCGCCCCGGGCCGACGTCGTCCAGCCGCCCGTCCCACGTCTGCTCGGTCTGGGTCGAGACGAGGCGCATCCGGTCGTCGTCGCGGGCCCGCACCGCGGCAGCGGTCCGTTCTCCGATGGCGAGCGGGAGGCAGAGTCCGGCGTTGTAGTCGACGTGCTCACCGATCAGGTTGACGCGGCCAGGAGCGGTCCACACCCCGTCCGGCTCTCCGCCGAAGGAACGCTCGAAGCTCGTCGCCGCCGCGGTGACCACCGTCACGAGGCGATCTCGCGGAGCCTGGCCGCGATGCGTTCGGGGGTGGTGTCGTTGACCCATGCCCCCATCCCGGACTCCGATCCCGCGAGGTACTTGAGCTTGCCCGGAGCCCGCAGCACCGAGAAGACCTGCAGGTGCAGCCGGCCCAGCTCGCGGCGGTCACCGACGGGCGCCTGGTGCCACCCGGCGATGTAGGGCAGGCGGTCGACACCGTCGTAGTAGCGGTCGAGCCGGCGCAACAGCTCGAGGTAGACGTGCGCGAGCTCGTCCCGCTCGGAGGAGTCGAGCGCCGCAAGGTCGGGGACGTCGCGGTGCGGGGCCAGGTGCACCTCGACCGGCCAGCGGGCCGCGGCCGGCACGTACGCGCTCCACTGCGAACCCTCGAGGACGATCCTCGTGCCCGCCTTGCGCTCGGCGTCGAGGACGTCGCGCAGGAGCGAGGAACCGGTCGACCGGCGATGCCGCTCGGCCTGGGCGAGCAGTGTCTCCGTCCGGGGGGTGACGAACGGGTAGGCGTAGACCTGGCCGTGCGGGTGGTGCAGCGTGACTCCGATCTCCTCGCCGCGGTTCTCGAAGCAGAACACCTGCTCCACACCGTCGAGCGCGGTCAACGCGGCGGTCCGGTCGGCCCAGGCCTCGACCACGGTCCGCGAGCGGTCGACGTCGAGTCCGGAGAAGGAGGCGGTGTGGTCGCTGGAGAAGCACACGACCTCGCAGCGGCCGAGCGCGGGGCGCACCGGCCACAGCGGCTCGCCGTCGACGACCCCGCCGGCCGGCACCGGGCCGGGGCGCGACGAGAAGGACGGGAAACGGTTCTCGAAGACCACGACGTCGTAGTCGTCGTCCGGAACCTCGGTCGGGAAGGCGGGGTCCCGGGTCGGGCACAGAGGGCACTCGTGCGTCGCGGGCAGATGCGTCCGGGTCATCCGGTGCGCGGCGACGGCGACCCACTCCCCGGTCAGCGCATCGAGCCGCATCGTGCCACTCCGCTCGGCCTCCGGCAGGTCCCTGGTGTCCTTGGCGACCCGCGCGACGGTGAGTGACACGTACGGCTCGCGGTGGTCGTAGTAGATGATCCGGCGGCCGTCGGCGAGCTGGTGCTCGGTGCGCCGGACGTCGGTCACGGCGCGTCCTCGTGGCCGGTCGCCCCGGCGAGGATCAAGCGCCCCACGGCCGCGGAGACCGCGCGGGTGGCGTCGGGGTCCAGGCCGTCGTCCGTGACCAGGACGTCGACCTCCTCCAGCGCCGCGATGGTGCTCAGGCCGACGACTCCCCACTTGCTGTGGTCGGCGACGACGACCAGACGCCGGGCCGCGGAGACCAGCGCCCGGTCGGTCTCGCCCTCCACGAGGTTGGGCGTCGTCAGGCCGACACGGTCGTCGTAGCCGTGCACTCCCATGAACAGCCAGTCGACGTGCAGGCCGCGCAAGGCGGAGACCGCGACCGGTCCCACCAGCGCGTCCGAGGGTGTCCGGATGCCGCCGGTCAGAACCACCGTCAGGTCCTTGCGGCTCGTCTCGTGCAGCAGCTGGGCCACCGGCACGGAGTTCGTCACCACGGTCAGGTCGGGGACCGCCCTGAGCTCGCGGGCCACCGCGAACGTGGTCGTGCCGGCCGAGAGCGCCACCGCGGCCCCGGGTTCGACGAGGGACACGGCAGCCTTGGCGATGGCGGCCTTCTCGGCCGGGGCCATCGACGACTTCACGCTGAACCCCGGCTCGTCGGTGCTTCGCGGTGACACGGCGGTGGCGCCGCCGTGGACACGGGCCACCAGCCCGCGCGTCGCCAGCGCCTCGATGTCGCGGCGCACGGTCATGTCCGACACCTCGAGCGTGTCCACGAGCTCCGAGACGCGTACCCCGCCCCGGGAGCGCACCGCGTCGAGGATTCGTTCCTGCCGCTGCCACGCCAGCGCCGCCATCACGGCTCCCTGACGACGGCGACGGCCCCCGCGGGCAGGTTCAGCTCTCCGTCGACCCTGGCGTCGCCGACGAGGTCGTGCCCCGACGCCGCGACCGTGACGGGCTCGGTGGTGTGGTTGAGGACGAACAGGTACGACGCCTCGGGGCCGTGCCTGCGGACCACCTCGACCCCCTCCGGCGCCTGAGCGGTCGGCGTGACGCCGGCGGCCGCCACGAGTTCGGCGACGAGGGACGCGAGCATGCCGTCGTCCGGCTCGGTCGCCAGGTACCAGGCGGCGCCGTCACCGGCGGCTCGGCGCGTCAGCGCCGGCGCGCCGGGCAGCGGCCCGTCGGTGTAGTGGCGCAGAACCTGGGCGTCGTCCGCCCGCAGGTCCTCGGTCCACGTGGTCGCCGACGAGCCGTCGTCCAGGTGCACCGCCTGCCCCGCCGCCAGCGGGACGAACTCGTCGACCCTGACGCCCAGCAGCTCCCGGAACGCGCCGGGGTAGCCGCCGAGGCGCACGTGGTCGTCCGCGTCGACGATCCCGGAGAAGTAGGTGACGAGCAGCTGCGCGCCCCGCTCGGCCGCGCGCCGCAGGTGCTCGGCGGTCTCGTCCGTGGTCAGGTACAGGGTCGCCACGATGACCAGCCGGTAGGTGGACAGGTCGGCGGTCGGGTGCACGACGTCAGCGGTGATGCCCCGACGCCGCAGCTCGGCGTGCAGGCGGTGCGCGGTCGCGCCGTAGGTGACGAGCGAGCTGGGGTGGAACGGCTGGTCGCAGGCCCACCCGGCCTCGTAGTCCCACAGCACGGCGACCTCGGACCGCACCCGGGAGCCCGCGACCTCGGCGACCCGGCGGCAGACGTCCCCGAGCTCGACCACCTCGCGCCAGACACGGGTATCGGTCCCGGCGTGGGGCAGCATCGCGGAGTGGTACTTCTCCGAGCCGGCGCGGGACGCACGCCACTGGAAGAAGCCCAGGCCGTCGGCGCCACGCGCCACGTGGCCGATGCTGTTGCGCAGCACCTGGCCGGGCGCCTTGGCGCGGTTGACCTGCTGCCAGTTGACGGCGCTGGTCGAGTGCTCCATCAGCAGCCACGAACCGCCCCCGGCGAGCCCGCGCGTCAGGTCAGCGGCGAACGCGAGCTCGGCCTCCGGGTCGTCGAGGCTGCCGTCGAGGTAGTGGTCGGTGCTGACGACGTCCTGCTCCGGCGCCCAGTCGTGGTAGTCGAGGTGGCGGAAGTGGTCGAGGGTCATGAAGTTGGTGGTCACCGGCACACCCGGGCTGAGCCGGTGCAGCAGGTCGCGCTCGGCGCGAAACGCGTCCAGCAGCGTGTCGGACGTGAACCGGGCGTAGTCGAGCACCTGTGTGGGGTTGCTCGGCGTGGGCGCGAGCCGGGGTGGGAGCACCTCGTCCCAGCCGCCGTGCCGCTGGCTCCAGAAGGCGGCGCCCCACGCGGCGTCCATCGCCTCGACCGTGTCGTAGCGCGCCCGCAGCCACCGACGGAAGGCCGCTGCGCACGCGTCGCAGTAGCACGGCGCGTTGTGGCAGGCGTACTCGTTCGAGACGTGCCACATCGCGAGTGCAGGGTGGTCGTGGTAGCGGGTCGCCAGCCGGTCGACGAGCGCCAGGGAGTGCTCGCGGAAGGCGGTCGAGCTGGGGCACCAGGCCTGGCGGCCGCCCGGCCACCGGGTGCGCCCGTCGCGGTCGACCGGGAGCGACTCGGGGTAGCGGGACGACAGCCACGCGGGGGGCGACGCGGTACCCGTCGCCAGATCGACGGCCACGCCCGCGCCGTGGAGCAGATCCAGCGCCCGGTCGAGCCAGGCCAGCTCGTAGCGTCCGGGCTCCGGCTCGAGGACCGACCACGCGAACACGCCGACCGTGGCGAAGGAGACCCCGGCCTCCTTCATCAGCCTGACGTCGTGGGCCCAGAGATCCTCCGGCCACTGCTCGGGGTTGTAGTCCCCGCCCAGGGCGATGCCGCCCGGCCATGTGCGCATGGGGAGCAGCGTGGCGCCTCGACCGGGTCAAAGTCAACGAGAACCCACACCCGAATTGTTGATTCATGGGTGGAATCTCGGGAGTCCTCGCAGCTCCGGGACACCGCAGATTCGCCGGTATCGGTGCCCAGGACGTGACCCCCGAGGGGTTGACAGGCGGCGGGGACAACGGCATCGTCATCCTTTGCCTTTCTGAACGAACGTGTTGGTTTCTGTTCGTCGAGTGTGTTGCCATCCCACGCCTGAGGAGTCCCGATGACCCGTTCGCAGACCGAGGCCGAGTACCTCGCCCGCCTCGTCCCCTCCTCCGTCGCCGCGACCCTTGGACGACGGACCGTGCTCAAGGGCGCCCTCGGCGCCGGGTCCCTGGTCGGACTCTCCGGCCTGCTCGCCGCATGCGGCGGCGACAGTGGCGACGGCGGTGGCGCCGGCTCGACCACGGTCTCGCTCGGGTCGAACGAGAGCGGGACGACGTTCGCCGATCAGCGCCAGGCGATGGCCGACGCCTTCTTGGAGGCCACGGGTACCACGGTCGCGATCAACGCCGTCGACCACAACACGTTCCAGGAGAACATCAACACGTACCTGCAGGGCAACCCCGACGACGTCTTCAGCTGGTTCGCGGGGTTCAGGATGCGCTTCTTCGCCGAGCAGGGCCTGATCGGCGAGATCAGCGACGTGTGGCCGCTCGAGGGCATACCGGACTCGTTCCAGGAGGCGTCGACCGGCAACGACGGCGGCCAGTACTTCGTGCCGCAGTCGTACTACCCCTGGGCGGTCTTCCACCGCAAGTCCATGTTTGACGAGGGCGGCTACAGCCAGCCCACGACGCTGGACGAGCTGGTGTCGCTGTGCGACCAGATGCAGGCCGACGGGTTGGTACCGATCGCCTTCGGTGACAGTGACGGGTGGCCCGCGATGGGGACCTTCGACATGCTCAACATGAGGATCAACGGCTTCGACTACCACATCGCGTTGATGGCGGGGGAGGAGTCGTGGGAGTCCAGCGAGGTGAAGTCGGTGTTCGAGCAGTGGCGTGACCTGCTGCCCTACCACCAGCCCGATGCGCTGGGCCGCACGTGGCAGGAGGCGGCGCAGACGCTGCAGCAGAGGCAGGCGGGCTTGTACATCCTCGGCACGTTCGTCAACGAGCAGTTCCCGGACGACGAGGACGACCTGGACTTCTTCACCTTCCCCGAGATCGACTCCGCGATCGGCGCCGCCGCGATCGACGCGCCGATCGACGGCTTCTGCATGGCGGCAGACCCGGACAACGCCGAGGGGGCCAAGGAGTTCCTGGCCTACCTGGCCTCGCCCGAGGCGGCGGCTGCGGCCGCAACCACGGGGCTGCCGTTCATCGCCGCCAACACCGACGCCGACACCAGCGAGTACTCGGCGATCCAGCAGAAGTCCGTCGAGCTGGTGGGCGAGGCCGAGAACATCGCGCAGTTCCTCGACCGCGACACCAGGCCGGACTTCGCGTCCACTGTCATCATCCCGGCGTTCCAGCAGTTCATCGGCAACCCGGACGACATCGGCGGCCTGACCAAGAGCATCCAGGAGCAGAAGGTGTCCATCTTCGGCAGCTGACGCCTGCGACGACACGACAAGCGAGGGACGGGCGATGGCCTACGAGACACCGGGCGGCGCCGGTGGCACGGTGCGAGGCGGCAGGGGCACGAGGGCCGGGGGACGCGCCCGCCCGCTCCATCGGCTGACGGGTGCCGACCGGGCCGTCGTGGCCGCCATGGTCGTCGTGCCGACCCTGTTCGTGGTCCTCCTGGTCTGGCTGCCCGCGCTCGCGTCGGTCCTGCTGTCCTTCACCTCATGGAACGGCATCGGCGGGCTGGACGAGATCGAGTGGATCGGCGTCACGAACTACGTCGACGTGGCGACGATCTACCCGCCGTTCTGGCCGGCAGTGCAGCACAACGCGATCTGGCTGGTCTTCCTGTTTCTCGGGCCCACGGTCCTGGGGGTCTTCCTCGCCGTGCTGCTCGACAAGGAGGTCCGGGGCAGCCGCTTCTACCAGACCGCGCTGTACATGCCCGTCGTCCTGTCGCTGGCCCTGATCGGCTTCGTCTGGCAGCTGATCTACTCGCGCGACCAGGGACTGCTCAACGCCGCCCTCGGCACCCAGATCGACTGGTACGGAGATCCCGGTGTCAACCTCTGGGCGGTGCTGGTGGCCACGGGCTGGCGCCACACCGGCTACATCATGCTGCTGTACCTGGCCGGGCTGAAGGGCGTCGACCACTCGCTGCGGGAGGCGGCCGCGGTGGACGGATCCGGCGAGGTGTCGACCTTCTTCCGGATCATCCTGCCGGTGATGCGACCGATCAACCTGATCGTGATCGTCGTCGTGGTGATCGAGTCGCTGCGGGCCTTCGACCTGGTCTGGGTGATCAACAGGGGCCGCAACGGGCTCGAGCTGATCGCTGCGCTGGTGACCTCGAACGTCGTGGGGGAGGCCAGCCGGATCGGCTTCGGGTCGGCGATGGCCACGATCATGCTGCTGATCTCGTCGGTGTTCATCGCCATCTACCTGCGCGTCGTCCTGAGGGAGGAGCGGTGAGCACCACGGCCACGGCCCCCCCGGCCTCGACCACCCGGTCCGCTGACCAGCGACGCCACAAGCCTCTCCGCTCGGGACACGTCGTGCTGCAGGCCTTCCTGATCCTCGTCGCCATCGGGTGGCTGTTCCCGCTCGGGTGGGCGGTGCTCAACTCGTTCCGCGACTACGCCTACACCTCCGTCAACGGGTACGTGAGCATGGGCGGGTGGACGCTCGACAACTACATCGAGGCCTGGGAGCGGGGCGAGTTCGGCCGGAGCTTCCTGAACTCGGCGATCATCACGGTGCCTGCCGTGCTGCTGACGCTCTTCCTGGCCTCCTGCACCGCTTTCGTCCTCTCCAGGTTCAGCTACCGGTTCAACCTGACCCTGCTCGGGGTGTTCCTCGCCGCCAACCTGCTCCCTCCGCAGTCCCTGCTGGTCCCGGTCTTCCAGGCCTACAACGAGATCCCGTTGCCACCCTGGCTGAGCAGCAGCGAGTCGATGCTCGGCAGCTTCCTCGGCCTGATCCTGATCAACGTCGCCTTCCAGATGGGTTTCTGCACGTTCGTCCTGAGCAACTACATGAAGACGCTCCCGTTCGAGATCTACGAGTCCGCGCAGATCGACGGCGCGAGCGTCTTCCGGCAGTTCTGGCAGCTCACGATGCCGCTGGTCCGCCCCGCCCTGGCGGCGCTTGCCGTCCTGCAGACGACCTGGATCTACAACGAGTTCTTCTGGGCGACGGTGCTGATCCAGGACTTCGACAAGCTGCCCGTGACCAGCTCGCTGAACAACCTCCGCGGCCAGTTCTTCACTGACTACAACCTGCTGAGCGCCGGGTCCGTCCTCGTGGCGTTGCCCGTGCTCATCGTCTTCTTCCTGCTGCAGAAGCAGTTTGTCTCCGGGCTCACCCTGGGCTCGACAAAGGGCTGACGAGCGACCGTCTGCCAGGGTTCTCCTCATGGTGGGAAGCGATCGACCGGCCGCCAGGGTGGTCGACGGCGTGGCCGTGCTCCGAGCGGCTGGAAGCAGCGTGGTGGTGGACGGCTCGGGTGCTGGCGCGCCCCGCGTCCTGCACTGGGGCGCGGACGTCGGGGACCTGTCGGCGTCCGATGTCGCGGGCCTCCGCCATGTCTCGAGCGCACGCGTCCCGCACAGCGCCCTCGACGAGGACTGGTGGTTGACGCTGCTGCCGGCCGAGGGCGACGGCTGGCTCGGACGTCCCGCCCTGGCGGGCCACCGCGACGGCGTGGCGCTGCTCCCGCGGCTGGGTACGGCGGCCCTGGACGTGTCGCCGGGTTCCGACGGCGGCGGGACGATCGTCGTCGCCAGCAGGGACGACGGGGCCGGCGTCGCGGTCACCAGCGAGCTGGCGCTGGAGCCGAGCGGGGTGCTCCGCCTGCGGCACACCGTGACCTCCACCGCGCCTGGCCTGCTCGACCTGGATGCCCTGGAGGTGCTGCTCCCCGTGCCCGCCGACGCCTCCGAGCTGCTCGACCTGACCGGGCGCTGGTGCCGCGAGCGCTCCCCCCAGCGCCAGCCCTTCAGCCTGGGCACCCGGCTCCGGGAGGGACGACGCGGACGCGGCGGCCACGACGCGCCGCTGCTGATGCTGGCCGGTACCGAGGGCTTCGGCTTCCGCCGCGGTGAGGTGTGGGGCGTGCACGTGGCGTGGAGCGGCGACCAGCGGCACGTCGCCGAACGACTGCCCGAGCGCGCCGGCCAGGCCGCCGGGGTCCTGGGCGGCGGGGAGCTGCTCCGGCCGGGTGAGGTACGCCTCGCCGAGGGGGAGCGGTACGAGACGCCGTGGGTCGTCTTCACGTGGAGCGACCGGGGCATGGACGGCGCGAGCCGGCGCCTGCACCGCTTCCTGCGCTCACGACCGGGCCACCCGGACCGGCCGCGGCCCGTCGTCCTGAACACGTGGGAGGCCGTCTACTTCGACCACGACCTCGGACGCCTGACCGCTCTGGCCGACATCGCGGCCCGCGTCGGTGTCGAGCGGCTGGTGCTGGACGACGGATGGTTCCGCGGCCGCCGCAGCGACCGGGCCGGCCTCGGCGACTGGACGGTGGACGGCGAGGTCTGGCCCTCCGGGTTGCACCCCCTGACCGACCACGTGCGGGGCCTGGGGATGGAGGTCGGGCTGTGGGTCGAGCCGGAGATGGTCAACCCCGACTCCGACCTCGCGCGGGCGCACCCGGACTGGCTGCTGACGGCGCGGGACCGCACCCCGCCGGCGTGGCGGCACCAGCACGCCCTGGACCTGGGTCGGCCGGAGGTGGTGGACCACCTCCTGGGCGCACTCGACGCCCTCGTCACCGAGTACCGGCTCGACTTCCTCAAGTGGGACCACAACCGGGACCTGCACGAGTCCGTGCACCGGCCCACCGGTGCGGCGGGTGGGCACGGCCACACCCTCGGCCTGTACCGGTTGCTGGACGAGCTGCGGCGCCGGCACCCGGGCCTCGAGATCGAGTCGTGCGCCTCCGGCGGCGGCCGCATCGACCTGGCGATCCTCGAGCGGACCGACCGGGTGTGGGCGTCGGACACCAACGACGCCGTCGAACGCGAGGCGATCCAGCGCTGGACCGGACTGCTGCTGCCGCCCGAGCTGGTGGGCAGCCACGTCGGCGGCCCGGTCTCCCACACCACGGGCCGGCACGTCGAGCTGGGCACCCGCTGCCTCACCGCGCTCTTCGGGCACGCCGGCCTGGAGTGGGACCTGACCACGGCCAGCCCCGCCGAGCTCGAGCGGGTCGCCGGGTTCACCGCGCTCTACTCCGAGCTGCGAGCCCTGCTGCACACCGGCGACGTCGTCCGAGCGGACCTGCCCGATGGCGGTGCCCACGTGCACGGGGTGGTGGCGGTCGACGGCAGCGAGGCCGTGTACTCCTACGTGCGGCTCGTCAGCTCCCCCGAGACCCACCCGGGACGGGTGCGCCTGCCGGGCCTGGACGGGCGCCGCCGGTACGACGTCCGCCTCCGGGCCGAGGTCGGCGCCGACGTGACCGAGCTGACGGGTTGGGCAGCCGAGCCCCTCACGATGCCGGGCAGCGTCCTCGGGCAGGTCGGGGTGCAGATGCCGGTCCTGCTGCCCGGCCAGGGTGTGCTCCTGCACCTGCGGCCGGTCCTGACAGAATGCCCCAATGCCTGACGAGCGCCCCCGCCTGTTCTCGGGGATGCAGCCGACGAGCGACTCGCTGCACCTCGGCAACTACCTTGGCGCGCTCCGGCAGTGGGTGGCCATGCAGGAGACGCACGACGCGACGTACTGCGTCGTCGACCTGCACGCGATCACGGTCGAGACCGACCCGACCGTGCTGCGTGACCGCAGCCGTCGCACCGCGGCCCAGTACCTCGCGGCGGGGGTCGACCCGAAGGTCTCGACCCTGTTCGTGCAGAGCCACGTGCCCGAGCACGCGCAGCTCGCCTGGGTGCTGTCGTGCATCGCCGGCTTCGGCGAGGCGGCGCGGATGACCCAGTTCAAGGACAAGTCGAGCCGGCACGGCCGCGAGGGGACGACGGTGGGCCTGTTCACCTACCCCGTGCTGCAGGCGGCAGACATCCTGCTGCACGACGCCGACCACGTGCCGGTCGGCGAGGACCAGCGCCAGCACGTGGAGCTGACCCGCGACCTCGCGCAGCGCTTCAACAAGCGGTTCGGCCGGACCTTCACGGTGCCCGGCCCGGTGATCGTCACAGCGACGGCCAAGATCGCCGACCTGCAGGAGCCGACCGCGAAGATGAGCAAGTCGGCGTCGTCCTCGAACGGCATCATCGACCTGCTCGACGACCCCGCGGTGGTCGCCAAGCGGATCCGGTCGGCCGTGACCGACACCGGCCGTGACGTCCGGTTCGACCCGGAGCACAAGCCGGGGGTGTCCAACCTGCTGACGATCTACTCGGCCCTGTCCGGACGCCCGATCCCCGATCTGGAGGCCGACTACGAGGGCAGGGGCTACGGCGACCTGAAGGGGGATCTCGCCGAGGTCGTCCTCTCGACCCTGGTGCCCTTCTCCGAACGGTTCAACGGATACATCGACGACCCGACCGCCCTCGACGACGTCCTTGCCCACGGTGCCGCCCGGGCGCGCGAGCGGGCCGGCGCGACGCTGGCCCGCGTCTACGACCGCATCGGGTTGCTTCCCGCGAGGTCTCTGTCGTGACCGACGCGACCGACGCGACCATCGGGGTCGCCATCGCCGTCCCCTCGCCGTACTGCGACGACCTGCAGCGGTGGCGCGCCGAGTTCGGAGACCCGCTGGCGCGCGCGATCCCCGCCCACATCACCCTGCTGCCGCCGACACCCGTCGACGTCGAGTGTCTGGACGAGGTGCACGCCCACCTCGAGGAGGTCGCGTCCTCCGACGAGCCGTTCGACATCCACCTGCGGGGGACGGGCACGTTCCGCCCCGTCTCCCCGGTGGTGTTCGTGCAGGTGGCCCAAGGGGTCTCGGAGTGCGAGCAGGTGGAGCGCCGGGTCCGTACCGGACCGCTCGCGCTCGACCTGGCCTTCTACTACCACCCGCACGTCACGGTCGCCCACGACCTGCCGTCCGACGCGCTGGACCGCGCCTTCAGCACCCTGGCCGGCTACGAGGCGACCTTCCGTGTCGAGGGCTTCGACCTGTACGAGCACGGCTCGGACGGCGTGTGGCGGCCTCGGCAGCACTTCGCGTTCGACCCCGGGACGGCGTCCGGGTGGCACGCGTCGTGAAGGCCGCGCTCGCCCGGCTGAAGGCGTCGCACGGCTGGCGCGCCTGGGAGCGCTACGGCCGCCACCGCGGCAACGTGCTCGCCGGGGGAGTCGCCTACTTCGCGCTGTTCTCCGTGTTCTCCGCCCTGGCGGTCGGGATCACCGTGCTGGGCCTCGTCGCCGGGCGCGACTCGTCCTTGCAGGGCGACGTGCTCGACGAGGTCGACGCCCAGCTGCCCGGGCTGCTCGACATCGGCGCGGACGGCGGCGCCGTCGACCCCGCCGACCTGTTGGCCGACGACGTCCTCAGCGTCGCCGGCGCCGTCGCGTTCGTCATCGCGGTGCTGGCCGGGCTCGGCTGGTTGGACGCGATGCGCGAGGGCATCCGGGCCGTCTTCGGGCTCGACACCGACCAGCGCAACCTCGTCGTCAAGAAGCTCAAGGACGTCGGCGTGCTGGCGACCCTCGGGCTGGCCGTCCTGGCGTCCGCGGTGCTGTCGGTGGTGGTCAACGCCGGCGCCGGCGCACTGCTCGAAGGCGTCGGGCTGGACGGCGGGCCGATCGGGCGCGTGCTGCTGCGGGCGCTTGGCGTCGCCGTCGTGCTGGTGGTGGACACCGCGATCTTCATGATCCTGTTCCGGCTGCTGTCGGGGCTGTCCGTCCCCTGGCGCGACCTGAGGTCCGGCGCGGTGTTCGGTGCCGTGGGGCTGGGGCTCCTGAAGCTGTTCGGCGGCCTGCTGCTGGGCGGGGCCGGAGGGTCGAACCCGTTGCTGGCCGCCGGCGCGGTCGTGGTGGGCTTGCTCGTGTGGATGAACCTCGTGTCGCGCCTGACGCTCGTCGCCGCGGCCTGGGCGGCCACCCACGTCGCGGAGGCGGGCCCGGACCACGCGGGGACGACGGGCCGCGTGCCGCCGCGTCGTGAGGTGCCGGTCGGCCCCCGCGACGTGATGGCCCCGACCTTCGGCCGGCGTGCCGCGGACCGCACCACCCTCGCGGCCGGCGCCGTCCTCGGGGTCGGCGCGCTCGTCAGCGCCCGCGTGGCCGCGGGCGGCCTGCGCGCCGTCGGCGACGTCGTCCGCCGCTCGACCAGCTCGTGATCAAGCACTTCGATCGCCAACCCCGGGGATCGAAGTGCTTGATCACGGCTGGAGGGCGCGGCGGCGTGCCATCCGCCGCCGTCGCCTCCGGCGGACGGCCCGCGTCCTCAGCGTCAGCACCAGCACACCCAGGGACAGCAGCACCACTCCGGGGGTGACGATCCAGCCGCGCACGCCCCCGGCCCCCGCGGACGTCAACGCCGCGGCGTGGGGGACGGCGACCGCCTCGCCGTCCGGGCCGCCGCCGGGGGCAGCGGTCGCCGCCTCCTCCGGCTCGGGGACGTCGAGCGAGCCGACCGGTGTGCCGTCGCCTCCTCCGGCGATCGCCCAGTCGAGCAGGTCACGCGCGAGCCGCCACGTCGGTCCCTCGGCGGCGGTCAGGGCCACGACGTACCGGCGCCCATCGCGCTCGACGGCGGCCACGAAGCTGCCCCGCGCTGCCTGGGTGTAGCCGTTCTTGAGACCGAGAGTGCCGGGGTAGGTGAACAGCAGGCGGTTGTGGTTCGCGATCTGGAAGCGCGGTCGCTCGGGTCCGTGCGTCGTCCCGATCCCCGGGAACTCGTAGGTCTTGGCGGTCACCAGCTCGGCTAGCGCAGGCTGCTCGAGCACCGCGCGCCCGATCACCGCCAGGTCGTAGGCGCTGGAGACCTGGCCCTCGGCGTCCAGACCGCTCGTGTTGACGACGACGGTGTCGTGGGCCCCGAGCTCGTCGGCGAGGTCCTGCATCCGGCTGGTCGCCGCGGGCATCCCGCCCGACAGCTCGGCGAGGGCGTGGGCGGCGTCGTTGCCGCTGGCGAGCATCAGGCCGTGCAGGAGGTCGGAGACGGTGTACACCGACCCCGGCACGATGCCCACCTTGCTGCCGTCGATCGCGACGTCCGCGTCGGTGGCCGTGTACGTGTCCGCCGGGTCCAGGCCCGGCGCGAGCGCCAGCAGGGTGAGCAGCTTGAGCGTGCTCGCCGGGGCGAGCCTGGCGTGCGCGTTGGTGGCAGCGAGCACGTCGCCGCTGTCGAGGTCCGCGACGACCCACGACGGCGCCGTGACCGTGGGGGGCGGCGGGCTCGCTCCGTCGACGACGACACCCTGAGCGTCGAGCAGGTCGGCGGGCGGCGTCGCGGCGTGGGACGGCGCCCCCGCGAGCAGCGCGAACACCGACAGCACGGCCACGAGGGCGGCGCGCGCCGACGCGAGCGGCGTGGGGGACGGCGACATCGCCGACCAGGGTAGATGCCGTGGGCGGGACGCCGGGCCCGACGCGCCCCACGCGTGTGCGATCCTGCGACGCCATGACGATCGACGGGTTCCGCGCCATCGTCCCAGCGGGCGGCGCCGGCACCCGGCTCTGGCCCCTCTCCCGAGCCGGTTCCCCGAAGTTCCTGCACGACCTGACCGGCGCCGGGCGCACGCTGCTGCAGTCCACGTGGGACCGGATGGTCCCCCTGACCGGCCCGGACGGCGTCCTGCTGGTCACCGGGGCCGCTCACGCCACCGCGGTGCGCGAGCAGCTGCCGGCGCTGCGGGAGGACAACCTGCTGCTCGAGCCCTCCCCGAGGGACTCGATGGCGGCGATCGGGCTCGCCGCCGCGGTGCTCGCCCGGCGCGACGGCGACGCGGTGATCGGTTCGTTCGCCGCCGACCACGTGATCACCGGCGACGACGTGTTCGCCGAGGCCGTGCGCCAGGCCGTGGTCACCGCCCGTGAGGGGTACGTCGTCACGCTCGGGATCACACCGGACCACCCCTCGACCGCGTTCGGGTACGTGCGCTCCGGCGACAGCCTCGGCGTGGAGGAGGCGCCGCTCGCTCAGCGGGCCGCGGAGTTCGTCGAGAAGCCGGACGCCGAGACGGCCTCGCGGTACGTGGCCGGGGGCGGATACCGCTGGAACGCGGGGATGTTCGTCTCACGGGTCGACGTGCTGCTGGGTCACCTCGCCGAGCAGAAGCCCGACCTGCACTCCGGTCTCGTCGAGATCGCCCTGGCCTGGGACACCGACCGCCGGGCGGAGGTGCTCGACGCGACCTGGCCCGGCCTGGAGAAGATCGCCATCGACCACGCGATCGCCGAGCCGGTCGCCGCGGCGGGCGGCGTGGCCGTCGTCCCGGGTTCCTTCGGCTGGGACGACGTCGGCGACTGGCACTCGCTGTGCGGGCTGCTCCCCGAGGCCGAGGAAGGACCGCGGGTCCTGGGCCACGGCGACGTCGTCTCGTCGGACGCCGGCGGCCTGGTGGTGCCGGCGGGTGGCCGCCTGGTGGTCGTCGTCGGGCTGGACGACGTCGTCGTCGTGGACACCCCGGACGCGCTGCTCGTCACCAGCAGGGCCCGGGCCCAGGACGTCAAGGCCGTCGTCGGCAGGCTCAGGGCCGCGGGTCGCACCGACCTGCTGTGAGCTGCCGTCCTCTGTGCACCTTGCGCGGTCTCGCAGCGCCCTGAGACCGCGCGAAGTGCACAGAGGACGAACAGGGGTGTGGCAGGGTCGACGGCGTGAACGAGCCACGGCGCGAGGTCCGACTCCAGATCGAGCTGCCTCCGGAGGTGGAGGGGGGCACTTTCGCCGACTTCGCGTCGATCTGGCACACCTCGGACACGTTCGTGATCGACTTCATCGCGAGCAAGCAGCCGCCGCAGACCCAGAAGGTCGGCAAGACCGGTGAGACCGCCCGGGTGCAACCGGCGAAGGTCGTCTCCCGGATCCGGATCCCGCCGGCGCAGGTCTTCGAGATCGCCCGGGCGCTGACCCAGCAGCTCGACGCGTGGGAGAAGGAGCGCAAGCCCGACCAGTAGGCTCAGCGCCATGGCCGACCCCGTCCCCGGACGCGCGCCCGACGGTGACCCGCACGGGCGGACCGAGTCCGGCCTGCCGATGCACGCGGTCTACGGCCCCGCCGACCTCGACGGCTGGGACGCCGGGGCCCACCTCGGCGAGCCGGGCGAGTACCCGTACACCCGCGGCGTCTACCCGAACATGTACACCGGCCGCCCCTGGACCATGCGGCAGTACGCCGGGTTCGGGACCGCGAAGGAGTCCAACGAGCGCTACCACCAGCTCGTCGACGCGGGCACCGGCGGGCTGAGCGTCGCGTTCGACCTGCCCACGCAGATGGGCTACGACTCCGACGACCCGGTCGCGCACGGCGAGGTCGGCAAGGTCGGCGTCGCCATCGACTCCGTCGACGACATGCGCGTGCTGTTCGGCGACCTCCCGCTCGGGGAGGTGTCGACGTCGATGACGATCAACGCGCCGGCCGCCGTGCTGCTGCTGATGTACCAGATCGTGGCCGAGGAGAACGGTGTCGAGCCCGCGCGGCTCACCGGCACGATCCAGAACGACGTGCTCAAGGAGTACATCGCGCGCGGTACCTACATCTTCCCGCCCGCGCAGTCGCTGCGACTGATCAGCGACATCTTCGCCTACTGCGCGCGGGAGATGCCGCGTTGGAACACGATCTCGATCTCCGGCTACCACATGGCCGAGGCCGGGGCGACGCCCGCGCAGGAGATCGCCTTCACCCTCGCCAACGCCAAGGAGTACGTGCGGGCCGCCGTCCGGGCCGGGCTCGAGGTCGACGACATCGCGCCGCGACTGTCCTTCTTCTTCGTGGCCCGGACGACGCTCCTCGAGGAGGTCGCCAAGTTCCGCGCCGCCCGGCGCATCTGGGCGCACATCATGCGCTCCGAGTTCGGCGCGAAGAACCCCAAGAGCGAGATGCTGCGGTTCCACACGCAGACGGCCGGCGTCCAGCTGACCGCCCAGCAGCCGGAGGTCAACCTCGTCCGGGTCGCGCTGCAGGGGCTCGGCGCGGTCCTGGGCGGGACGCAGAGCCTGCACACCAACTCCTACGACGAGGCGATCGCGCTGCCGAGCTCGAAGGCGGCCCGGCTGGCGCTGCGCACGCAGCAGGTGATCGCCCACGAGACCGACGTGACCCACACCGTGGACCCCTTCGCGGGCTCCTACGTGGTCGAGTCGATGACCGACGACCTGGAGGCCGCGACGCTCGAGCTGATCGGCGCCGTCGACGACCGGGGGGGCGCGGTCTCGGCGATCGAGGAGGGCTTCCAGAAGTCCGAGATCGAGCGCTCGGCCTACCGGATCTCGCAGCAGATCGACTCCGGCGAGCGGGTCGTCGTCGGGGTCAACCGCTTCGAGGGCCACGACGACGAGCCCTACGAGCCGCTGCGGGTCGACCCGGCGATCGAGGCCCAGCAGTGCGAGAGGCTGGCGGCCCTGCGGGCCGGGCGGGACGGCGTCGCCGTCGAGCAGGCACTGGAGGCGCTGAGGAAGGCCGCCGCCGGCACCGACAACGTGATGGACCCGATGAAGGCTGCGCTCGCCGCCCGCGCCACCGTCGGCGAGGTCTGCCACGC
>DASROP010000046.1:0-11172 GCA_035646835.1 Actinomycetales bacterium
GCTGCCGCATCAACGCGGCGACGTGGGCATCCGTGACCAGGTTGCCGCGAACCACGTGAGTGGCCGCGACGCGCTCGAACTCCTGCCAGAACCCTGGCGCTTCCCCGGTGGTGCGTACCAGTGGCTGATCGAGCAGGCTCGAGACGTTGTCACGGGCCTGCGCGGGGGCCAACGGACGAGCAAACACCGAGGGGTGCGTACTGATCCTGAGGAAGGCCATGATCACGGGCCAGAAGACGTACAGCAGCCTCGGTCCGGCGATCAGCTCGCGAAGGAGCTGACCCGCGCGGTCGTGCCGCTCGCTGGATGTGTCGGTGGCGTACAGCAGGATGTTCGCATCGACCGTGACGCTCATGGCGCGTCAAGAAGTCGGGTGACGGCCTCGCGGTCCTCGAGGTCCACCCTGGCCTCCATCGAGGTCGTCGACCAGGTGAAGTCGGGTGGCGCGACCCGTGTCCGGTCCTTCGACATCGCCTCCGCCAGGAGCTGGGAGATCAGGACGCCGAGCGGACGTCCGCTGGCGCGCTGACGGATCTTCAGCTCGGCCAGCACACTGCTGTCGATGTTGACCGTCGTCCGTGGCACCGGAACAGCATCGCACATCACGCATCGGGTGACCACGCATCACGCATCATCGCAGTGGTCAGGCGTTCTTGTCGTTCCTCCAGGCCAGCCAGGGCTCGAGCCTCGCGAGGTCGTACGTCGGGCCGGTGAGCCCGACGGTGAACAGCCGGGTGCCGGTGGCGTAGAGGCTCTCGCCGAGACCGTCCGGCTCGTGGCGCTGCCTGCCGCCGACCCCGGCCGATCGTTCGATCTCGCCGGGGTCGCGCCCGATCTCGGCGCACCAGCCGTCGAGCACCCGGTGCTTGCGGGCGATGGTCTCGGCGTCGCCGAAGCCGTGCCAGATGTCGGCGTGGCGGGCGGTGTACCGCAGCGTCTTCTGCTCCCCACCACCACCGATCAGCACCGGGATCTTCCGCGTCGGCGCCGGGTTGCACTTCGCCAGCCGCGACTCGATCCGGGGCAGGGCCTCGGCGAGCGCGGCGAGCCGGGAGCCCTTCGTCCCGAACTCGTAGCCGTACTCGTCGTAGTCGCGCTCGAACCAGCCGGCGCCGATCCCGAGGATGAGCCGTCCGCCGCTGATGTGGTCGACGGTACGGGCCATGTCGGCGAGCAGCTCGGGGTTGCGGTAGCTGTTGCAGGTCACCAGGGCGCCGATCTCGACGCGCGACGTGGCCTCGGCCCAGGCGCCGAGCATGGTCCAGCACTCGAAGTGCAGCCCGTCGGGCTCGCCGGTGAGCGGGTGGAAGTGGTCCCAGTTGAAGGCGATGTCGACGCCCATCTCCTCGGCCCTCGCCACCGCGCGACGGATCTCCGGGTACTCCGCGTGCTGCGGCTGCAGCTGGACGCCGATGCGCACGGGACGGTCGGTCACAACGGCACGTCCTGGTTCTTGCCGACGACGGTGATGCCGGAGTCGGTGACGGTGAAGCCGCGCGCGCGGTCCTCCTCGACGTCCATCCCGATCCGCGCTCCCTGCGGCACGCGCACGTTCTTGTCGAGGATCGCCCGCCGGACGACGGCATGGCGGCCGACGTCGACGCCGTCCAGCAGGACGCTCTCGCTCACCGTCGACCACGAGTGCACCACCACGTGCGGCGACAGCACCGAGTTCTCGACGGTCGCCCCGGAGACGACCACGCCGGGGGAGACGAGCGAGTTGACGGCGTGCCCGATGCGGCCGTGCCAGCCGTGCACGAACTTGGCCGGCGGCAGCGGGGGCTGCTGGCTCAGGATCGGCCACTCGTGGTTGTAGAGGTTGAACACGGGGTGCACCGAGATCAGGTCCATCTGCGCATCGAAGTACGCGTCGAGGCTGCCGACGTCCCGCCAGTAGTCGCGGTCCCGGTCGGTCGAGCCCGCGAGATCGTTGTCCTTGAAGTCGTAGACGGCCGCGTCACCGCGCGACACGAAGTCGGGGACGATGTCGCCGCCCATGTCGTGCTTGGAGTCCTCCCGCGCCGCGTCCCGCGTGACGGCGTCCGCGAGGGCGTCCGCGTCGAAGACGTAGTTGCCCATCGACGCGAGCACCTGGTCGGGCGCGTCCGCCAGGGGTCTGGGGCTCGTCGGCTTCTCCAGGAAGGCCGCGATCCTGTTGGGGTCATGGGCATCCGCCTCGATCACGCCGAACTGGTCGGCGAGGGAGATCGGCTGGCGGATCGCCGCCACGGTGCAGCCGGCGCCGGCCGAGACGTGAGCGTCGACCATCTGGCTGAAGTCCATCCGGTACACGTGGTCGGCGCCCACGACCACGACGATGTCGGGCCGCTCGTCGTTGAGCAGGTTCAGGCTCTGGAAGATGGCGTCGGCGCTGCCGAGGTACCAGTTCTTGCCGACGCGCTGCTGGGCCGGTACCGGCGTCACGTAGTTGCCGAGCATCGTCGACATGCGCCACGTCATCGTCACGTGCCGGTCGAGGCTGTGCGACTTGTACTGCGTCAGGACGACGATCTTGCGGTAGCCGGCGTTGACGAGGTTCGACAGGGCGTAGTCGATCAACCGGTACGTGCCGCCGAAGGGGACGGCGGGCTTGGCACGGTCGGCGGTGAGCGGCATCAGGCGCTTGCCCTCGCCCCCGGCCAGGACGATCGCGAGGACCTTCGGAGCCGCCATGCTCTGACCCTAGGGGCGTGATCGGGACGACGCACTAGCGTGACGGAGTGCGCGTCGAGTTGTTCACCCGCGAGTTCCCGCCGGACGTGTACGGCGGCGCGGGCGTCCACGTGGCCGAGCTCGCGCGCGTGCTGCGCACCCACGTGGACCTGACGGTGCGCTGCTTCGGTGCACCCCGCGACGCCGACGGCGTGCACGCCTACGCCGAGCCGGCCGGGCTCGCGGGCGCCAACGCCGCCCTGCGCACGTTCGGCGTGGACCTCGCGATCGCGGGTGACGCCGGCGGCGCAGACCTGGTGCACTCCCACACCTGGTACGCGAACCTGGCCGGTCACCTCGCCGGCCTGCTGCACGGCGTCCCGCACGTCCTGACCGCGCACAGCCTCGAGCCGCTGCGCCCGTGGAAGGCGGAGCAGCTCGGCGGTGGGTACGCACTGTCGAGCTGGGCGGAGCGCACGGCCTATCTCGGCGCCTCCGCGGTGATCGCCGTCAGTGCGGGCATGCGGGACGACATCCTCCGGGCCTACCCCGAGGTCGACCCCGGCCGCGTCCACGTCGTCCACAACGGCATCGACGCCGACGGCTGGGTCCGCGACGGGCAGACGGACGTCGTCCGCCGGCTCGGCATCGACCCGTCCCGCCCGTCAGTCGTGTTCGTCGGCCGGATCACGCGGCAGAAGGGCCTGCCCTACCTGCTGCGGGCCGCGGCTGAGCTGCCGCCGGAGGTGCAGCTGGTGCTCTGCGCCGGTGCCGCGGACACCCCGGAGATCATGACCGAGGTGCGCGGGCTGGTCGAGGCGCTGCGGCAGGGTCGGGACGGCGTCGTGTGGGTCGAGGAGATGTTGCCGAGGCCGGATCTGTGCCAGGTCCTGTCGCACGCCACGACGTTCGTGTGCCCCTCCGTCTACGAGCCGCTGGGCATCGTCAACCTCGAGGCGATGGCCTGCGGTGCGGCGGTGGTGGGGACGGCGACCGGCGGGATCCCCGAGGTCGTGGACGACGGCGTGACCGGCTGGCTGGTGCCCATCGAGCAGGTCGCGGACAGTACCGGGACGCCGGTGGACGCCGACGCCTACGTGGCCGACCTCGCCGCCGTCCTGACCGCGGCCGTGGCCGACCCCGACGAGGCCCGGCGCCGCGGGGAGGCCGGACGACGCCGTGCCGTCGAGCACTTCTCGTGGGACTCGATCGCGGAGCAGACCCTCGCCGTCTACCGCACCGCCCTCGCCTAGCCTTCGCCCGTCCTCTGTGCGTGTTGCGCTGCCTCAGGCCGGTGTGAGACCGCTCAACGTGCACAGAGGTCGGTGGGGGCGGTGGGAGTCAGCGGACCGGCGCGAGGGACGGGTCGACGGCCGCGGCCATGGCGCGCCGGGCCACGCCGTCCAGCCCCGTGAGCGCCTGGGCCCGACGCTGTGCCTCCCACCCGCTGATCGCCGCGCCGTCGTCCTCGGCGGCGAGGGCGACGATGGCCCTGACCCGGGCCGCCGTCCCGAGCACCCGGACGACGCGGGCGTCGGACGTCGGGGGCAGCACGTCACGGGGGAGCCCGCCGTCGCGGACCGACAGGATCCGGGTGGCCGCGTCGTCCCGCCAGCGCGCGACGTCCAGCGTGGCCAGGACGTCGGTGGCCTCGGCCAGGGCCAGGGCCAGCGCACGCTCGGCCTCGCCGAGGCTGCTCCAGTCCGCCGTCCGTCGGGGCGAGACCTCGTGCACGTGCCAGGTGACCATCGCCCCCGGCTCCCACGCGGAGCCGAACTCCGTGACCACGGGGACGACCCCGATCGACGGCTCGGCCAGGACGCACTCGCCGGCGTCCAGAGCCTCGACGTTGAAGGACGCCGGCCCCGGCAGGGAGGCCACGTCCCCGGGCACCGGCAGCGCGACCCGCATCGACGTGGCGCGTCCGGTCAGCCAGGTGAGCAGCGACGCGAGGTCCGGCGCCTCGGGCGTCCCGCCGACGTCGTGCGGCTCGTCGTCCCGGGTGACCGCGGCCACCGCGGCAGCGACACCGGCCTCGCCGCGCAGCACGGCGGTGCCCCAGGCAGCGAGGCGCACGGAGCGCGGCACGTCGAGCACCCACCCAGGGTAGGTCCCCCGTAGGGTCGGCCCATGAACGTGCTCGAGCTCGCCGGCGTCAGCATCGTGCGCGACGGCTCGGTGCTGCTCGACGACGTCGACTGGACGATCGACGAGGATGAGCGGTGGGTCGTGCTCGGCCCCAACGGTGCCGGCAAGACGACGCTGCTCCAGGTGGCAGCGGGACGGCTGCACCCCACGCGCGGTGTCGCGGCCGTGCTGGGCGAGCTGCTCGGCACCGTCGACGTCTTCGAGCTGCGCCCGCGGATCGGCCTTGCCAGCGCCGCCCTCGCCGAGCGCCTGCCGCTGGGCGAGCGGGTCGGCGACGTGGTCGTGACGGCCTCGTACGGCATGGTCGGCCGCTGGCGTGAGGACTACGACTCCCTCGACCATGACCGGGCCGGCGAGCTGCTCGCGGCGCTCGGTGTCGCCGAGCTGGCCGACCGCAGGTTCGGGACCCTCTCCGAGGGGGAGCGCAAGCGGGTGCAGATCGCCCGCGCGCTGATGACCGACCCCGAGCTCATGCTGCTGGACGAACCGGCCGCGGGGCTGGACCTCGGTGGGCGGGAGGACCTCGTGCACCGGCTGGGCGAGCTGGCGGACGACGACGCGGCGCCGGCCCTGGTGCTGGTCACGCACCACGTCGAGGAGATCCCACCCGGCTTCACCCACGCGCTGCTGCTGCGGTCCGGGCGCGTCGTCGCCTCGGGACCGCTGGAGCAGGCCCTGACCGCGGAGACACTCGGCGAGGCGTTCGCGATGCCCCTCACCGTGGAGCGGCACGGGCACCGGTGGACGGCGCGCGCGTTCGGTTGACGTCGCTCAGGCGCCGGTGATGATCTGGGCCTCGGCGTTCTGCACGAGGTCGACGTACCAGCCGGCGTTGTTGTAGCGCAGCAGCGCGCGGCGCTCTGCCTGCGGCGTGCCCACCCCGGCTCCGTTGACGCAGAGGTAGATCGCGGCCGAGTGGATGGCGTCGGCGGGGTTCCAGGGGTCGGCGACGCCGTCGCCGTCACCGTCGACCCCGTACTGGGCGAAGGTCGCCGGCATGAACTGCATCGGTCCCTGGGCACCGGCGGACGACGGCCCGTTGTTGCGGCCGTGCCGGGTCTCGACCTGGCCGACGGCGGCCAGCTGGGTCCATCGCATCCCCGGGCACCGGCTCGCGGCTTGCTCGTACAGGGCCCGGAAACCGTCCGGGATGGACGAGCCGGGCAGTGAGTGCGAGGGCCCGCCGGCCGCGCGGGACAGCGCGACGAGCCGCTCGGCCTCCCTGACCTGCCGCAGCGCCTGCTCGGCGGCGTCGGCGGCCCGTGCCGCCTCGGAGAGGCCGGCCAGCGCCTCGCGTGCCCGGGCCAGGGTCTGCTCGACCGCCTCGGTGGCGTCTTCCGCGGCGGCGGCCACGGCCACGTGGCCGTCGGCCACCCGGGCCTCCTGGTGGTGGGTCCGCAGGGCGACGGCGTGCGCGGCGGTCGCCTGCTCCGCGCCGGAGGCGGCTCCGGCCAGCACCCGCTCGGCGACCATGGTCCGGCTCGCGAGGTCGGCCAGCGACTCCGCGCCCAACAGAGAGGAGTACACGGCGAGTGCCCCGCCGCTGGTGTAGAGCGCGCGGACAGTCCGGGCGTGCTGTGCCCTCGCGGCTGCGGCCGTCGCCGCCGCGTCAAGGGCGTCACCCTCGGCGGAGATCGAGGCGGCGACGCTGCCGGCCAACGCGAGGCGGGCGACTGCCTGCGCCGCGAGCTGTGCGTCCAGCTGGTCGACGAGCAGCTCGACGTCGGCGACGGCCTGTTCGGCGGCGGCGTGCGCCTGCTCCGCGGCGGAACCACCCGGGTCGGCGCCCGCGGCGGCTGGAAACGTGGTGAGGGCAGCCACCAGCACGAGGGCGCCGCTCAGGGCGCGCCGGGTCGGGACGCTCACGTCGACCCTGTCGGCACCGGCCCGTCCGGGCTTGACGTCGGTCGAGGACCGCCCCGCCGAACGTGAGCAGTTTCACCCGGATGCCCCTCCTCTAGCCTCCTGCCGGTGGACTGGGTCGAGGCGGCGGCGATCCTCGTCGCCGGCATCGGCGCGGGGACGATCAACGCCGTCGTCGGGTCCGGGACCCTGATCACCTTCCCGACGCTGCTGGCCTTCGGCTTCCCCCCGGTGGTAGCGAACATCTCCAACAACATCGGCGTCGTGCCGGGCGGGGTGGCCGCGACCTTCGGTTACCGGCGCGAGCTGTCCGGCCAACGCCGCCTGCTGATGCTGCTGGCGCCGACGTCGATGGTCGCCGCCGTCACCGGTGCCGTGCTGCTGCTCGCGCTGCCGGCCGAGGCGTTCGCGAGGATCGTCCCGGTACTTCTCGCCGTCTCGCTCGTCCTGGTCGTCGCTCAGACGCGGATCCAGCGAGCTCTGCAGCGGCGGCGGGAGAGCCGAGGTACGCGCGCCGACTCGAGGTCGCACCGGCTGCCCGTCATGGTCGGCGTCTACCTCGCCGGCATCTACGGCGGGTACTTCGGCGCCGCCCAGGGCGTCCTGCTGGTCGGCCTGCTGGGGTCGCTGCTGCCCGAGACCCTGCAGCGGGTCAACGCCGCCAAGAACCTGCTGACGATGGTGGTCAACCTGACCGCCGCGGTGACGTTCTCCCTGGTCGCGTTCGACCGCATCGACTGGCAGGTCGTCGCGCTGATCGCGACGGGGTCGGCGGCCGGCGGCCTGCTCGGGGCCAAGGTCGGACGTCGGCTGCCGGACTGGTTGCTCCGCTCGGTCATCGTCGTGATCGGTGTCGTCGCGATCTGGAGCATCCTGGCTTCGTGACCCACGCCGACCCGCTCCCGAGGGTTGTCGACATCGACGACGCCCGTGACCCGCGGGTGCACGAGTACACCGGGCTGACCGACGTCGCACTGAGGCGTCGCCGGGAGCCGGCCGAGGGGCTGTACATCGCCGAGTCGCAGGAGGTGATCCGCCGTGCCCTGGCGGCGGGGCACCGGCCGCGCTCGTTCCTGATGGCCCGCCGCTGGCTCGACGACAGCGCCGACCTGCTGGCGGCACCCGCGGCGGAGGGCGCACCGGTCTACGTGGGCACCGCGGACGTGCTGCGCAGCATCACCGGCTTCCACCTGCACCGCGGTGCGTTGGCGTCCATGCACCGGCCGACGCTGCCGTCCCTCGACGACGTCGTCCGGGACGCGAGGCGCATCGCCGTCCTCGAGGACGTGGTCGACCACACGAACGTCGGAGCGGTGTTCCGCAGCGCCGCGGCCCTAGGTGTCGAGGCGGTCCTGGTCACGCCGCGGTGCGCCGACCCGCTCTACCGGAGGTCGGTGCGCGTGTCGATGGGGACCGTGTTCCAGGTGCCCTGGACCCGACTCGACCCCTGGCCGGAGGGGCTGGACACGCTGCGGGACAGCGGGTTCACCGTGGCCGCGTTGGCGCTCGACGACGGGGCGGTCAGCCTGGACGACCTCGCCGCGGACCCGCCCGAGCGGCTGGCCGTGCTGCTGGGCACCGAGGGGGACGGGCTCTCACGGTCAGCGGTCACGGGCGCCGACCTCGCGGTCCGGATCCCGATGGCCGGCGGCGTGGACTCGCTCAACGTCGCCGCCGCCAGCGCGGTCGCGTTCTGGGCCCTCCGCCTCCCCCCGTGATCAAGCACCTCGATACCCCGGGAGATCGAAGTGCTTGATCACGCCGGGGGTCGGCGCGGCGTGAGCAGCAGCACGCGCGCGGTGTAGCCGCCATGGGTGACCCGATCGTGGCGGACGGCGAGATCGGCCGCCGTGAGCGCCTCGGCCAGGTCGCGGGGCACCGAGAGGGCGCCGCCGCGGCCGATCAGACCGCGGGTCACCGTGCGTGCCGCGCAGCCCAGGTAGCTGGTGGGCGCGGCGGGGACGATCACGACGCAGCGACCGCCCGGCCGCAGCACGCGCGCGATCTCGCCCAGGCAACGGCGCCGGGCCGACGCGGGCAGGACGTGCAGGAGCCAGCCGGCCACGGCGACGTCGACGCTGTGGTCGCCCAAGGGCACGCGGGTCACCTCGGCGCGGACCACGGGACCACCGAGCGCGCGGGCCCGGGCCAGCATCGGCGGCGACGCGTCGAGGCCCACCCAGCGCGGACGACCGAACCCGGCGCGATCCAGCTCGCGGACCGCCGTCCCGGGCCCGCACCCGAGGTCGAGCACCACGTCGTCCGCCCGCGGGAGAGCAAGGCGCAGTGCGAGGCGCCACGAGGCCCTCTCGGCCGGTTCCTGGACGGCGTACCAGCGAGCGACGTCGTCCCAGCCGCTCACCACGTCACCCGACCCAGCCCGGCCACCCCCTCGGCGTCCGGCAGGGTCGCGAGGAGCTCGCCGGGCAGGGCCAGCTTGGAGCGCCGGACGCCGCTGCCGATCACCGCCATCGGCAGATCGAGGACGGCCGCGTCGACGAGCAGTCGCCAACCCGCGGGTAGCCCGATCGGGGTGATGCCTCCGTATTCCATCCCGCTCGCGGCGACCGCGTCGTCGGCGGGCAGGAACGAGGCCTTGCGGACGTCGAGGGCCTTGCGCACGACGGTGTTGACGTCCGCGCGGGTCGTCGCCGCCACGACGCACGCGGCCACCCGCAGCTCACCACCACGCCGTCCGGCGACGACGACACAGTTCGCGGACGCGCCGGCGGGCACCCCGTGGGCCTCGATGAGGGTCGCGGTGTCGGCGAGGTCCGGGTCGATCTCGGCCACCTGCACGCGGCCTGCGCCGTCCCACGACGACAAGGCCGCCGCGACGGGAGGGGCGAGGAGGTCGGGACGGTGCGCGACGGGCACCCACGCGAGGTCTCCGATCACGTCTCACCCCGTCGTCCCCACACTCGGAGGCCGACGGGCAGCAGCAGCCAGAACGCGGCGAACCACACGGCGACCCCGGCAGTGACGAGGTAGGCGGTGGTGCGGTCCAGCAGCGCGTCGAGGGCGAGCAGGCAGCCGCCGAGCATGGCCAGCAGCAGGAGGACCAGGCCCGCCGACGCCAGCCGGGCGCTGACTTCGACGATCGTCCCCTTCATCTGCTGCCGGAACATCATCCGGTGCAGAGGCACCGGCGCGATCAGCAGCACCGTGGCCAGCGCGGCCAGCACCAACGTGGCCGCGAGCAGCCGGTGCTCGAACGCCGCCGCGCCCTGGATGTACGGCGTGAACGCCACGGTGAGCAGGAAGGCGAAGAGGATCTGCGTGCCCGCCTGCGCGACCCGCAGCTCCTGGAGCAGCTCGTTGAAGTTGCGATCGAGCCGTTCGGCCTCGGTCTCGGGGCGTCCCGACACCTCGTTCACGGCCCCGGACTTCGTCATGGGCCGAACGCTAGCGGGAGTTTCCCCCCTTTCGTGATCAAGCGTCACGGATGACGGCGGCCGTGGCCACTGTTCTTCCTGTCTTGTAAGCGATCCAGGGCGTGTCGGTGATGGACAGCCACTGTCACGAGGTGTAAGACCTAAAGTATGCCGCACATCGTGGGGAAGAAGATCGGCGGGCAGACGTACTACTACCTGCGCGAGATGGCCCGGGTCGAGGGCAAGCCCAAGGTCGTGGCCCAGACCTACCTGGGTAAGGCGGGCGACATCGCCGAGGCGGTCGCCGGGTCCGGACCGACCGGTATCGAGCCCGAACGCAGTCGGCACCTGGCCTTCGGGGACGTGGCCGCGGTCTGGGCGGTCCTGGACCGGCTCGGCGTCGCGGACCTCATCGACGAGGTGGCCGGGCCGCGTCGCGCCGATGCCGGCGCCAGCGTCGGCACCTACCTGGCGCTGGCGATCACCAACCGGGTGGTCGACCCGCGGTCCAAGCGGGGCTTCGCCGACTGGTGGTCCACCACGGCCGGGAACCGGCTGGTCAAACTGGGCGCCGCCGCGCTGGACCACCGCCGGTTCTGGGACGCGATGGACACCCTGGATGAGGACAAGCTGGCGGCCGCCGAGCGGGCGATCGCCACCGCGATGGTCACCGAGTTCGGGCTCGACCTGTCCGCGTTGGCGCTGGACATGACCAACTTCGCCACCTTCATCGACTCGACCAACGACAAGGCGCCGATCGCCCAGCGCGGGCACGCCAAGCAGAAGCGCCTCGACCTGCGCCTGGTTGGGCTCGGGCTGGTCGTCACCCGTGACGGCGCGGTCCCGGTGGTCTCCCACGCCTACCCGGGCAACCGGCCCGACGTCACCCAGTTCACCGACGTCATCGACGAGCTCGTCAGCCGATACCGGACCCTGATCGACGGCGCCGCCAGCGCCGGCACACCAGCGCCGACCGTGGTCTTTGACGCCGGGCAGAACTCCGCCGCCAACTTCGCCCACCTCGACGCCACCGGGCTCGGCTTCGTCGGCTCCCTGCCCCCTTCGGAGCACCCCGACCTGCTCGCCGTCCCGGCCCGCCGACGCCACCCCGTCGATGCCGACCGCTACCCCGGGC
>DASROP010000047.1:0-6905 GCA_035646835.1 Actinomycetales bacterium
CCTGGACGACGGCTCCATCTGGGCCGTCACGTGCTTCGTCGTCCGCACCGGCTTCCGGCGCCGGGGGCTCGCCGGGGCGCTGCTCGATGCGGCAGTCGCCTTCGCCCGCGAGCACGGTGCCCGGGTGGTGGAGGGGTACCCGGTGGACGTGGCCTCGCGGACGTCGGTGTCGTCGTCCGAGCTCTTCCACGGTTCCTTGACATTGTTCACCGGTGCGGGGTTCGCCGAGGTGGCCCGCCACGGCGCCGCCGGCCCCGTCGTCCGGCTCGCGCTCTGACTCGACGGACGTCCGCAGCCCCGGTCGCCGGGTGCAACGGAGCCGCGGAGGGGTGGATAGGTGGAGGATTCGGCCCCGAAGCTCCCTGCTCGGTAGACGCGGAACTGGCCAGCCACGGCCGACGGCCGGCCCGGCGCACTCGCGCGCGTGACGACCACCGGACCATCAGTCGCCCGCACGTTTCGACAGCATCCCCTGATAGCATCTTGGCGTGCCACGGACGATCACGCTCCGCCTCTCCGACGAGGCGTACGAGGCGGTCAAGCACTACGCGGACGCCGACAACCGGTCGATGAACTCCTGGATCGAGAGTCTTCTGGACGTCGAGGACATGCGGCGGCGCTGCGCCGCGCATGACCGGTGGATGTCGGCGCACCCCGAGGCCGTGACATTCGCCGAGGCCTGGGCTGATCGCAGCCTGGACGACATGGCGCAACGTTGAGCGAGGCGCCGCGGCGGGGGGAGATCTGGACCACCGACACCGCTGTCAGCGTGCTGGTGATCTCTTCGACGGTCTACAACGAGATCGCGACAGAACCGACCGTGATCGTCGTGCCGGTCTTCGCCAGCGAGCCCGACACCGGATTCGGAGTCGACCTCGGCGATGGCTGGGCCGCGCCGGGTTTGGTCGCCAGCACGCGCAAGGCGCGGCTGGGTGAACGCCGACGACAGGTCGACGTCCAGATGCTCACCGACGTCAACAACATGCTGTTCAGGATCCTCGCGACGCCGGATCGTTGACGGATCTTGATGCCTGAGCCGCAACGGGGGATCGTCGGCCAAGGGCTCAGCGCCTGTTCCGGTACGTGCCGCCGATCCTCGCGGTTCCTGCGCGTGGGGATCAGAGCCCGATGACCGCCTTGCGGACGGCGTCCAGGCTCCGCTCCACGTCGTCGTCGGTGGTCGACCAGTTGCTCACCGAGATCCGGAGCACGCTGCGGTCGTGCCACGTCGAGCCGCTCATCCACGCCGTGCCGTCCGCGAGCAGCCGGCGCACGACCTCGGGCAGGGCCGCACCGAGCGCCTGCGTCACCTGGTCGATGGAGGCCTGCGGCGGGACCGGTCGGGTCCCCAGGGACGACAGCCAGTCAAGGGCGTGCCGGTGCGCCCGGTCGAGTGCTGCTGGGTGCTGGTCCACGGGGTGAGTCTCCGCCCGCTCCGCCGGCCTCCGCCAGACTCATTCGGGCCAGTCACGACGCGCGGGGCCCGACCTGTGGTCACGTAGCCTGTCGGCCGTGCCAGCCACCGCTCCGCAGCGCTCCGTCGCGCTCGTCACCCTCGGGTGCGTGCGCAACGAGGTCGACTCCTCCGAGCTGGCGGGGCGGCTCGAGTCCGCCGGGTGGCTGCTGGTGGACGACGCCGCCGATGCCGACGTCGCGGTCGTCAACACCTGCGGCTTCGTCGAGGCGGCCAAGAAGGACTCGGTCGACGCTCTGCTGGAGGCCTCCGACCTGAAGGAGGGCGGCGCTGACGGCACCAGCCGCACGCAGGCCGTGGTCGCGGTCGGGTGCATGGCCGAGCGGTACGGCACCGAGCTGGCCGAGTCGCTGCCGGAGGCGGACGCTGTCCTCGGCTTCGACTCCTACGCCGACCTGTCGAGCCACCTGGGCAAGATCCTGGACGGCGAGCGCCCGGCGTCCCACGTCCCCCGTGACCGGCGCACGCTGCTGCCGATCAGCCCGACGGCCCGCCACGACTCCGCCGTGCTCACGCCCGGGCACGGGGATGCCAACCACGGGGACCTCCCCGACGGCGTCGCCCCGGCGTCCGGCCCGCCGGTCGTGCGTCGCCGGCTCGACGGGCGACCGTGGGCACCGCTGAAGCTGGCCAGCGGCTGCGACCGTCGCTGCACGTTCTGCGCGATCCCCGCCTTTCGCGGCTCGTACCTCTCGCGCCGCCCGGCCGACGTGCTTGCCGAGGCGCGTTGGCTTGCGGCACAAGGGGTCCGCGAGATCTTCCTGGTCAGCGAGAACTCCACGTCCTACGGCAAGGACCTCGGCGACATCCGGCTGCTGGAGACGCTGCTGCCCGAGCTGGCGGCGGTCGAGGGCGTCGAGCGGGTGCGGGTCTCCTACCTGCAGCCGGCCGAGGTGCGCCCCGGGCTGCTGGAGACGATGGCGCAGACGCCGGGGGTCGCGGCCTACTTCGACCTGTCGTTCCAGCACAGCGCCCCGGCGGTGCTGCGGCGGATGCGCCGGTTCGGCGGGACGGCCGACTTCCTCGCCCTGCTCGACCGGGTTCGGGCCCTGGCACCGGCGGCCGGCATCCGCTCCAACGTCATCGTGGGCTTCCCCGGCGAGACCGAGGCGGACCTCGAGGAGCTGACCGGCTTCCTCGAGGCGGCGCGGATGGACGTCGTCGGCGTGTTCGGCTACTCCGACGAGGACGGCACGGAGGCCGCAGGGTTCGACGGCAAGCTGGACGACGAGGAGGTTGCCGCGCGCCTCGGGCACGTCACCGCCCTGGTCGAGGAGCTGAACCACCAGCGGGCCGAGGAGCGGGTCGGCGAGCATGTCGTCGTCCTGGTCGAGGAGGACGACGGTGCCGCCGTCGGCCGGGCCGAGCACCAGGGACCGGACGTCGACGGCGTCACCCAGCTGACCGGCGTCCACGCGGTCGGGCAGCTCGTCCCCGCGGTGGTGACCGAGACCGAGGGCGTCGACCTGGTGGCGAGCCCGCGGTGACGCACGAGGCTGCTCCACCGAGTCCCTGGAACGTCGCCAACGCGCTGACCGTCGCGCGGATCGTCCTGGTGCCGGTGTTCGGCTTCCTGCTCGTGCACGACAACGGGGACGACACAGCGTGGCGCCTGGCCGCGTGGGTCGCGTTCACGGTGGCGGTGATCACGGACCGGTTCGACGGCGACATCGCCCGGCGGCGCGGCGAGGTCACCGACTTCGGCACGGTGGCCGACCCGATCGCCGACAAGGCCCTGATCGGCACGGGCCTGGTGCTGCTGTCGTGGCTCGGCGAGCTGCCCTGGTGGGTCACGGTCGTGGTGCTGGCGCGGGAGCTGGGGATCACCGCGCTGCGGATCGTCGTGATCCGCCACGGGATCATGCCGGCCTCCCACGGCGGCAAGGTGAAGACCGTGCTGCAGTCGGTGGCCATCGGGCTGTACGTCCTGCCGCTTCAGGCGTGGTTCGGCGACTGGGCGGTCACGGTCGCGTGGTGGACGATGCTGGCGGCGGTCGCCGTGACGGTACTCACGGGGCTGGACTACGTGCTGCAGGCGGTGCGGCTGCGGCGCGGCAGCGCCCGGACGGCGGCCAAGCACGCCGGCCGGGCATGACCACGGCCGAGGACGTCGTCGCCCTCGCGACGTCGTCCCGCACGACGATCGCGGTGGCCGAGTCGGTGACGGCCGGTCTGGTCTGCGCCCGGATCGCCGACGTCCCGGGCGCCTCGGTGGTGCTCCGCGGGGGGGTCATCGCCTACGCCACCGAGCTCAAGACGGTGCTGCTGGACGTCGACCCCGCCCTGCTGGCCTCGTGCGGTCCGGTCGCCCCCGAGGTCGCCAGGGCAATGGCGACCGGGGTCCGGAAACGGCTGGGGGCGGACGTCGGTGTTGCCACCACCGGCGTCGCGGGGCCGGACAGCTCGGACGGCGTCGTGGCCGGGACCGTCTACGTCGCCGTGGTCGGCTCCGGCGACGAGCGCCTCGAACGGCTCTCCCTGGCCGGTGACCGCGCCGCCGTCCGCGCGGGTGCGACCGAGGCGGCGCTCGCACTGTTGTGCGACCTCGTGCGTGCCGCGCGGAACACCGGCTAGGGCTCGGGAGTTGCTCCAGACGTGGCATCCATGGGGAGTCCAGGTTCGGCGGCCGGCCCGCGAGGGTACGGTGGGTCCGGTCAGGGAAGGCACGGGAACTGGTTCCCGAAGGCACCGAAGGGAGGTCGCCCGATGATCGTGCTCCGCCGTGAGATCGGCGACGTCCTGCGGGGTGCCCGGACCGGTCAGGGCCGGACGCTGCGCGAGGTCTCCTCCGCCGCTCGCGTCTCCCTCGGGTACCTCTCCGAGGTCGAGCGCGGTCAGAAGGAGGCGTCGTCCGAGCTGCTCGGCTCGATCTGCGGCGCTCTCGACGTGCCCCTGTCCGTCGTGCTCCGCGAGGTCAGCGAGCGGGTGGCGGTGGCCGAGGGCGTCGTCGTCCCCGACACCGTTCCCGAGGGTCTGGCCGACGGGCTGCGCAACGGCCTCGTCAGCGTCGCCTGAGTCCTCAGCGAGCAGGCACCACCACGGTCCGCGTCTCGCGGTCGTCACCGCTGACCACCACGCTCACCGGCTGGTCCGGGTCGATGCCCTCGGGCACGTCGACCACGGACGTCGTCGGACCCAGGTCGTCGGTGCTGGCGTAGGCCACCCGACCATCGATCTCCTGGCCCTCGCCGAGGTCCCGCTCGACCACCACGTCGATCGTCTGCGGGCCGGACGACGAGACCCGGATCGGCACGTTCGGGCAGGTGCTGCTGCCGTACGTGGTCACGTGCAGCCCGTCGCCGCCGATCGAGGCCGCGACACCGTGCGGCGGCATCCCGACGATGGACGGGCCGCCGCGGTACCGCTTGACGACAACCGTCTCGCCCTCGCCCGGCTCGGTATCGCTCGGCCCTGCGTCGCTCGCCCCGGTGGCCGCCAGGAGCAGGCCTCCGGCGACGACCACGGGGCCGAGCAGCCAGACGCGTCTCATCTGCTGGTGGCGCGCTCGGCGTCGATGGTCTGCCGGAGCCCGGAGTCCAGCGGGCGCGCCGACCAGCCGAGCTCGGACTCCGCCTTGGCGGGGGAGCCCAGGTACGTGGCCGTCGATGCGCGCAGCGGCTCGGCCCGGGCCAGCCCGCGGGTCAACCGCGCGGCGACCCGCACCACCGAGCCAGGGACGACGACCGGGCCGCGGCGGCCCGCGATCCTGGCCGCCAGCTGCAGCGCTTCCGCCAGACCGTGCTCCGGGCCCGCCAGCATGTACGCCTGGCCGGTGGTCCCTCGGGCCATCGCCCGGACGTGGCCGTCGACGACGTCGTCGACGTGCGCCCAGCAGAACCGGGCGGACGACGGCACGACCGGTCGTCGTCCGGCCGTCACCTGGCGCAGCATCGCGCCCGCCTGGCTGGTGTCGCCGGGGCCGTAGACGACTCCCGGCAGCACCGTGACGAGGTCTCGTCGACGATGCGGCCGCGCGTGTCGGAGTTGACCGCCAGGGTGCTGGTGTACACGCCGCGGGGTACGTCGGCCGCCCGCATCTGCTCGAGCACGGTGCGGGTGCCCTCGACGTTGACGCGGTACGCGGGCGACGAGTCGGGTCCCCCGACGTGGTACCAGTCGGCGACGTGGAACACCCCGTCGGCGCCCTCCAGCATCGTGCGCACGGCGCCCGGGTCCGTGACGTCGCCGGGCACGAGCTCGACGCCCAGCCGCGCCAACGGGACCGGTGAGGGCGTAGCGCATGGGGGACACTCTCCCAACGTCCGCCACCAGTGTCACCGGGAGGTCCTCGTGCCCGACGTCCAGCCGGTCACCGTGACCGTCGCGCGTCGCGTCGTCGTCGGCTACGAGCGGGAGTTCACGGACTGGGCCGAGCAGGCCCTGGCGGCAGCGTCCCGGCGTCGTGGGTTCCTCGGCGGGGGAGTGTTGCGACCACCGCACGCGGGCGCCGACTGGCACATCGTGTACCGGTTCGCGAGCTCCGACGCACTGGCGACGTGGGAGTCCTCGGACGAGCGGGCCGAGCTGTTGCGGCAGGCCGACGAGCTGATCGAGGCGCAGCGGGTGCAGCGCACCACCGGGCTGGAGACGTGGTTCGAGATGCCCGGCCGGACGGCGCCGGCCCCGCCGCGCTGGAAGATGGCGGCGGTGACGCTGCTCGCGATCATCCCGATCGCGTTGGCCGTCAACGTGTTCCTGCTGCCCCTGATCTCGTCGTGGCCCGTGCTGGCCCGCACGCTCGTCTTCGCCGGACTGCTCACCGGCTTGATGACCTGGGTCGTGATGCCGCGGATGACGCGCTGGTTCGCCGGATTCCTCTACCCCCCTCCCCGTAGCACTTCAGCGCCGTCGCTGCTCGGCGAGCGATGACGATCGGCGCAGCGCCTCGCCGAGCAGCACGAATGCCAGCACGGTGACGACGAGGAAGACGGCGGGGAACAGCAGCAGGTGCGGGGCCTCGGTCAGGCGGTCCTGCGCCTGGAACAGCAGGATGCCCCATGAGACCTCGGGCAGCTGAAGGCCGACGCCCGCGAACGTCAGGGTCGCCTCGGTGGCGATCACCGCACCGGCGTACGCGCTCGTGAGCGTGAGCACCGGCCGCAGGGAGTTGGGCAGCACGTGGCGCCGAAGGATGCGCCAGCGTCCCGCGCCGAGCGAGCGCGCGGCCTGCACGTAGTCCAGCTCCGTGGTGGACATCACGCTGCTGCGCAGCAGGCGCACCATCGGTGGCCACCCGAACAGGGCGAGCACGGCCGACACCTGCAGGATCCCCCGTGACTCGGTCGTGGACAGCAGCACCACGCCGCCGAGGATCAGCGGGATGCCCGACCACACGTCGCTGACGCGTGAGATGACGGCGTCCACCCACCCGCCGAGGTAGCCCGCCAGGGAGCCGAGCACCAGGGCGATGACCAGGGCGCTGCCGACGACG
>DASROP010000048.1:0-9765 GCA_035646835.1 Actinomycetales bacterium
GCCCGCTGGGCACCACGCAGGCCCGGAACCAAGACCTGTCAAGCGAAACCGGTCAACGGCGAACCACCCTGAGCCGCACCTAGCGCTCACTCTGAGCGTGTCCCGGCTCCCCAGGGGCCTGTTCGGCACCAACCACCTAGCACCGTTGACACTGACCGCGCTGCGGCGCAACCGTGCTGAGTCGGTCTCCGAGGGTCGGGAGAAGTGTGCCGTGGACCAGCAATCGTCCGGGAGCCGGGAGCGGCAGTCAGCCGAGAACCGTGAGCCGGCCAGCTGAAGTGAGGACGTAGACCACGCCCGCGTGGATTTCGAGGCCGGTGACCAGGTCGGTCGACTGGTGGATCGGACGGGCCTGGCGGTCGGATCCGACCAGCCAGACCCGCTGGCGCTCGTCCACCACCACGAGTCGGCCGTCGAGGTCGACCCGGACGAACCTCGGAACGGCTGGGCCACCGGTCAGCGCGCCGTGGTGCACCTCGGCCCGGACCAGGTCGACGACCGTCAGGTCGGTGCTCCGGCACAGAACGAGGGAGCCCGCCTCGGTCACCGGCCCGCGCGCGTGACCGTCGATCGCCGGGTGGGCGACCGACGCCCGTACCTCGCCGGTGCGCACGTCGAGGGCCTGGAGGTCCCCGTCGTCCAGGGCCACCCACACCTGGTCCCCGACGGCGGCCACCAGATGGTCGACGCGTACGCCGGCGCGCGCCCGCCAGCGCTCCGCGCCGTCGTCGAGCCGGATGGCCCAGACGGTCGTCCGGTCGGCCAGGTCGAGGCCGACCAGGGTGCCGCCGACGGGCACGACGCTCAGGGCGACGGTCGCCCGGTCCCACACCGGTGCACCCGTGTCGCTCTCCCGGAGCTCGGACGACCGCGCGCCGAAGTCGCGCACGAAGGTCCTCGGACCCAGGCCCACCGCGCTCACCTGCTTCGGGTCACCGGGAAGCGGCCAGCCCAGGGCCGCGAGACCGTTTTCGGTCCACCGGTGCAGCGAGCCGTCGACGGCCAGCACGACCGGCCCCTCGTCGGTCGAGGGGAAGAGATGCGCGACGTCGGCCTCGGGGCCGGGGGCGTCGACCCTGGTCACACGCTGGTCGCCGAGGTGGAGCAGCACGTCACGCCACTGGTGCAGCCGCTGGCGTCGCCCCGCCCCGAGCTCGACGTCCTGCAGCAGCACGGGGTCGTCGACCGTGCGGTGCCGAGGCGGCTTGAGGTCGAGGCGTTGACCGTCGTCGACGACGACCGGGACGGTGCTCATCGGGAGTTCTCCCCTCACGGCTCGGGATCGGGTGCGAGCCGTCGCACGGGTCGGGTCGCGTTGGCCGGGTCCACCTCGATGATCTCGATCATCCTGGTGTACCCGTCGAAGGTGTCCAACAGGGTCTGGCGGGCCGCGGCGTCGACGCCAAACTCGGTGGCGAGCCGGTCCAGTGTGTCGCGCATGACCCCACGGATGTGCGTGTGCACCTGCTGGGGGTTGGTGGTGCCGTCGATGGCCGGCCCCGGGCCCTTGAACAGCCAGTGCAGCCGCCGCAGGCCGGACGGGTCCGCGAGGTTGCCGGTGCGGAGCAGCACGTCGCGCTCGAATTGGCTGCGTCGGTCCGAGCCCGTGCGGCTGCGCACGGTTTCCTCGAACCATCGGGACCAGTCCTTGAGCTCGAAGGTAAGCCGTTCGCCGCTCCTCATCACGATGTCGTAGATGCGGACGTTGTCCCTTGGGTGCAGGGGATCCGGTGCCGCCTCGCGCACCTCGAGGCCCAGCACGTCGCGCGTGCCCTCGTGGTAGCGGAGCACATCGAGGACGAACATCCCACCGCGCCACGACGTTCTGCTCCCGACCATGGCCCGCAGCACGTCGTGGGCGCCGGGGATGTTCCGGTCGACCAGCCTGCCGAAGCTGTCCATCGCCCGGTTGCGCTCAGCGGCGCTGGGCGCCCGCTCGATGATGCGCGTCAGGGACACCGGCGCGACGCCCGACGGCGGGTGGGCCGCGTGCAGGAAGCCGCGGAGCGCCCCTTCGGCCAGGTCCGGGGCCGCTGCGCCCGCGGTGGCGCCCGGCGGAGTCAGGCGCAGCGACCGGAGCACCTCGAGGGTCTCACCGACCTGCACGTCGTTGAGCTGGGCCAGCGAGCCGCGGCGTACGCGGAGCATGACGTCCTGCCCGAACCGCTGCACAGCCCGGTCGAGCGCCGCCGTGGCCAGGCGGTCCAGGGCCTGCTCCGCCACGTCGGCCTGCCCCTCGATCGCGCCGAGGGTGTCGGGCGCGCTGGCGCCGCGCGGGTTGCGCGCCCGCAGCGCCTCGACCGCGGCGACGGCGACGCGCGCCGCGCCCGACGGTGCTTCGGCGGGCGTGCGCGGCAGGCCCATGCGCGCCGCTCTCGCCATCACCGCGTCGCGGCGCCGGCCGAGCGCCTCCGCGCGAGCCACCGGACCGATGGGCAGCACGGGTCCTGGCGGCGGCGGGCTGAAGCGGTCGGGCTGGGCACGCTCGAGCAGGTCGCGCAGCTCGAGCAGCTCGGGTGCGCGTGACCTGCGCAACGCGTCCAGTCTCTCGACGAGCGACCGGATCCGGCCCAGGCGCTCGGTCGCCCGGACCCGGTCCATCGTCGCGAGCCGCTCGGCGTCCTCCACGGCGGTGCGCAACTCGGTGAGGTCGGTGTCGAGCGGCTCGTCGAGCTCCACCAGCGTGGGGCCGTCGCCGAAGCGCCAGGCCCGCACGGGCGCGCCCCGCTGCACGCGCAAGACCCAGGTCTGCCCGGCGACGCGGAACTCGGTCATCACCTCGCCGACGAAGCCCCGGCTCGCCAGGTAGTCGCCGATCCGATCGGCCAGGCTGGTCGGGGTGACGGTCGTGCTGCCGGCCGTGGCCGGCGCCCGGAAGGACGGGCCGCTGTACGGGGCGCTGACGTGGATCTGCCGACCCTCGACCGAGGCGCCGAACCGCTCGGTCTCCGGCACCGCCCGCAGCGGGTCGTCCAGCACGAGGGTCCCGCGGAACGACTGGACCGCCCGCAGGTGCGCGGCGAACTGGCGTGCCGACATCGACCGGGTGGGCCGCGCCTCCCACCACGCCTGGAGGTCGACCGGGCGCAGGGCGAGGATCTGCACCGCGGAGTCGAGGTCGCCCAGCAGCTCGACGATCCGTGGACCCGTGGGGAACGGGTCGGTGGCGCGCATCGCCGTGGCAACGTCGGGACGCGCCAGCCACGCGACCATCGCGCTGGAGCCCGGGGGTCCGAGGGCGCCGGCGACCCGGGGACCCTGCCCGGGCGGCAGGCTGCGCAGGTTCACCAGCGCGTCGGCCCGCACCGCGTCGGGTGCGTCGGGGGCCGCGGCCCGCACGGCCGCGGACGTCGTCGCGACGCCGGACGGGGCGTCGATGATCGTCGGGACCCTGGCACCGCGCGGGTGGAACCACGCCAGCCGCCCGTCCGCGAACTGCACCTCGACGACGCCGCCGCGCCGCGCGACGTACGACTCGACCGTCCCGTCGCGTTGGAGCCGGCCCAGGTAGGTCTCGAGGTCCTCGACCGAGCCGCGGTAGCGCCACACCACGTCGCCCACCTGCTCGACCCCCAGGGCGGAGCCCTGGCGCAGCGTCTCCAGGATGCGGATCTGCTCGCCGACGACCGTGTCGAGCTGGATGCGCTGCGCCTCGGTGAGCTCGTACATCCGGCCGGCGATCTCGCGGGCGCGCAGGAGGATGCCCTGACTCTTCCGGATGAGGGCGTCGAAGGTGGCCGGGTCGCGCTGGGGCGAGCGCAGCCACTCCTGCATCCTCTCGCCGACCGCCCGGGCCTCGGCACGGACGGCGGTCCACTGCCCTCCGGCCGTGGTGCCGAGGGCTGTCGACGGGGTCGCCGGAGTCTCGAGCAGGCGCATCGCGTGGTGGAGTACGACGAGGTCGAGGGCGGTCCGGGCTCCGGTCCGGGCCATCGTCGTCAGGACCGTCGAGACGTCCAGCGGACCCTCCGCCTGCACCAGGGCCAGCGAGCTCGCCCACGCCCAGAGCACCCCGAACGACGCGCCGTGGAGGGCGATCGCCGGTGCCCGGGCCATGCCGGCGCGCAGTCCCGCCGTGGTCAGCCGGGTGCCCGTGGCGGCGTAGCCCGCGCCGACCAGCACGTGCGCGCCGCGCAGCAGACCGAAGGTGACCAGATCCATCGCGGCCTGGCGGCCGACCTCGCCAGCCGTCGGCAACCTGCCGGTGAGGGCCGCCCTGGCCACCGTCGAGCCGCCGGTGAACAGCAGCGAGCCCACGACGAACCTCACGGCGGTGGGAGCCAGGGCTCGGCCCGCCAACCAAGCGCCTTCCCGGGCGAGCACGGCCAGCCCGAGCCGCATCACGCCGACCCCCGCGAGGATGGTGACGATGTGGCCCAGCCACTCGATGGCCGTGTCGAGGTCGCGGAGCTGCTCGAAACGCTTCTCGGCCTGCGCGATCCGCCCGACCAGCCGCCCCTGGAGGCGGACCATCGCCCGCTCCTCCGGGGCGCCATCCTGGTCGAGGAGGTCGAGCGCCTGCCCCGCCAGGACCGCGAACCCGCCGTCGAGCTCGGCGTCGTCCATGTTCATCTGGTAGCGGTGGTAGGTCTCGTACCTGACGCGGGCCGAGTACGCGATCGCGGCGAACGCCAGCTGCAGCGCCTGTGCCCGCTGCAGCGCGACCAGGGCGGCGTCGCCGTGCTCCATCAGGTAGCGGACCCGCTCGGCGACGGGCGCCGCCCACAGGTTCTGGGTGGTGCTCAGGGCGGAGAACTCCGTGGCGGCCGTCGAGGCCGCCGTACCGAACCGGGACCACTCCTCGCCGTGGCCGTACCAGCGGTTGGGCGACACCGAGAGGGTGCCGAGGTAGTCGCTGACCGGGACCGACGCCGTGGTCGGCAGGTCGGCCTGCGCGCGCTCGACGGTGTAGGTGAAGCTCCGGGTGAACGCGTCGAGGTATGCGTCCTTGGCGACCACGACTGCGCGGTGGGTGGACTCCTCAGCCCCGCTCGAGACGGCCTCGACCGCGGCGCGCAGGGCGTCGATGAGCGTCGTGGACGTCTGCCGCACCTGCGTCGCGAACCCCGTGGACAGCATGTCCGCGGCGTTGACGGTCACCTCCGGCGGAGCCTCCGGGGTAACCCGGCCGATCTGCACGAGCTCGTCGACCACCCGCACGGTCGCGTCGATCCGGTTCTCCACCGCGGGTGCGGCTCCCGCGGTCAGGAAGGGCAGCCGGTTCCGCAGGCGCGTGAGTCGTTCGACGGCCGTGTCCGACTGTCGAGGGAAGCGCCCGGTGAGCATGGTGATCGCGACGTCGATCCCGGCCTCGAGCTCGGCCACCAGCGAGTGCGTCGCCAGCTCGCCGCCGTGCTCCTGCAGGCCCTGCCACGCCCGCTCCGCCGACTCCAGGCCGCGGTCGTCGGCCTCGAGGGCGAGGGTGAGCAGGTTCTCCAGCGCTGCAGAGCGCACGGGTGCGTTCGCCGGAAGCTCGCGCAGCTGGCCGATGAGGAGCGTGATGCCCTCGTCGAGGTCCGAGTCGGGCAGCTCGTGCACCCAGGCGGCGGTGACGGTCGACCGGAGCACCTGCTCGATCGAGGTCTGCACGCGGACCGCGCCGCCCGCGGTCTGGTGGGCGACGTGGGTCAGCTCGTGCGCGAGCAGGCGCCGACCACGGTCGGTGATCGGGTCGTAGCGTCCGGGCGCGAAGAGGATGTCGCGGCCGAGGGTCACCGCCTCGGCGCCGAGGAGCCTGGTTGCCCGGTCGGCGGTCGGACCCGTGTGCGCGCGTACGGCGGGCATGGGCGCGCCCGCCGGGGCGAGAGCGGCGACCAGGCCGCCCGGCAGCGGCGTACCCCCACCACGGACGTACGCCGCCGGGGCGGGCGCAGGTGCAGCCGGCGGGGCAGCCACGGGCGTCTGACGCAGGGCGGAGGCGGGCAGGGTCCGGGCCGCGGTCCGGGCGACCTGCTCGTCGGCGGCGCCCTGCCCCGTCGGACCGGGAGGGCCGCGTCGGCGGGTCGTTGACTGCCGGGGCGGCGGGAGCCCTTCCGGCTGGGCCGCGGCCGCGGCGACCCCCGACCGGGCCACGGGTGGCATCACCGTGCGGGAGTCTTGGCGGCGCCAAGAGGCCGTCATTCGATCTCCACATCCAGCAGGACGCTGGCCTGGACGGGCCGGTCGTGGCTGGACCAGAACTTGTGGAGGAGGTCGAAGTCGGTGCTCTCGTGCAGGCGGACCGTCGCGGCCCGCCCGGCGACCTCGGTCAGGTCCAGCCCGGTCAGGGCCTCGTGCACGACGCCGATCAGCTCGTACTCCTCCTCCGGGTAGGCCGACCACGCCGACGCGACGAAGCCCGCCCGCATGCCCCGGTTCCCGCGCGGGGCCGCCAGGCGCAGCAGCGTCAGCGAGACCGCGGGCCGGCGTCCGGCGAGGCGCTCCTCCGAGGGTGAGCCGTGGACCACGTGGACCTCCTTGAGGAACCGCTCGCGCAGCGCCACGCGCAGGTGTCGCTGGAGCACCTCGACGAAGGAGCGGAGCAGGATCCCGCGGTCGGACGGTGCCGGTGCGCCCGTCGCGTCGGGCCTCGAGAGCCGGCCCTGCTCCATGAGCTCGAGGGCGACGGCATGCTCGAGGAGGCCCTGGGTGACCGGGCTGTCCGCGCGGTCGGCGAGGAAGATCGCCCGTAGCGCCGCGTTGGCGATGTCGCCGCCGGAGATGTCGTCGCGCTGGGCGACCCGGCCGAGCTCGAGCCCGGGCACGCGCGGCACTCCCGGCGGCAGCATGAGCTCCCAGATCCGCTCCCGCTCGGCCGCGGTCGGCAGCGGGAACTCGATCCGGAACCGGAAGCGGCGCAGGAACGCCTCATCGATCGCGTGCCGCAGGTTGGTCGCCAGGACCACCACGCCCTCGTGCACCTCGATGCGCTGGAGCAGGTAGCCCACCAGGACGTTGCTGAAGTGCTCGCCGGCGGTGCTGGCCTTCTCGAGGCGGGTGGAGAACAGCGCGTCGGCCTCGTCGCAGAACAGGACGCCTGACGTCTGCTCCGCGGCCCGCAGCACCTCGTCGACGTTCTTCTCAGTGTCACCGATGTACTTGCTCATCAGCTGGGACAGGTCGAGGCTGAACATCGGCCGGCCCAGGGCCCGCGCGATCCCCTCGGCGGCCGCGGTCTTGCCGGTCCCCGACCGCCCGGCGAAGAGCACCAGCGGTCCGTGCTCGGTGCGGTGCCGGCCGCCGAGGCCCTGGGCGCGGGCGAGGTCGTCGCGGCGGGCCACGTAGTGCACCAGCCGGTCCAGGGCCTCGCGGGTGGTCGGCGCCAGCACGAGGTCGTCGAGGTCGTGTCGCAAGGACGTGCGGCGCGTCGAGGGCGGTCGCGTGCCGACCAGGGCCGCAGCGAGGTCGGTGAGCGTGGCCAGGTCGTACGACGTCGCCACGGCCAGCACGTCGCCGATCGCTGCCGCGTCGAGCCGGTGTCGCGAGGCCAGCGTGTCGGCCACGTCGTCCTCGAGATCGACGCCGAGCTGGCGCGCCACGCGGACCCAGGTGTCGCGCCGCTCCAGCCACGACGGCGCCGGTGCCTCCCGGTGCGGGAGCGGGATCGGGACGGGCTGGCGGGTGCCGAGCCACGCGGTGCCGCCGACGTCCTGAACCAGAGCACCGACCTCGGCGACGAGCGGCGTCACGTCCTGGTCGGCCCAGCCGCGCAGGTCGAGAAGCGGCCGCGCCCCGGCGCACAGCCCGACCCGCCAGGCAGCCCGGCACACCGCGGTCGCGTCCGGCGCGGCCGCGACCTCGACGACGAGGACGTCCTCCTCAGCCGCGACGGCGGTCCGGGCGGCGCCCACCACGTCACCGGTGCCGTGTAGCACCTGCACCTCGGGCTCCCCGGTCGACCCGGTCCCGGCGCCGCGGGTCCAGCGGGTGTGCAGGGCGCCCGGAACCGTCGGGTGCGTGGCGCCGAGCAACACCGAGACGACGTCGTCGGCAAGGTCGAACGCGCGGCCCAGCGGGCGGGACGAGCCGGGCCCGCCCCAGGTCGTCGACGATGTGCGGACCAGGCCCGAGCGCAGCAGGGTGCCGCCCGGGGCGAGGGCGGTGCGCACCCGGCCGCGCCCCGCGTCGGTGCCGTCGAGCACGAGCATCAGCAGCCGCTCGGTGGGCCGGTGCTCGTCGAGGTCGTCCTGGAGGACGGCGTACAGCGACTGGTAGCGGGGCTCCAGCTGGGCGGCGAGCAGCACGAGGAGCACGTCGCACTCCACGTCGTCGAGCACCGTCGCGCGCAACAGGTCGAGCACGGGGTGCCCGGCCGTGACGAGGGGCTCCGGGGTGGCGCCGGGCGGGACGAGCTCGAGCACCGTCGGCCCAGCGAGGTTGCGTACGCCTGCCCAGCCGGGGCTGCCGTCGCCCGCGAGCAGGGTCACCCGGCGCTCCTCGGCCTCGCAGGCCTGCAGCAGCCGATGGTCGAGGCGGCCGAGGGCCTCGGTCAGGACGGGGTGCAACATCAGTCTTTCCTCCGTCGCGGGTCGGGGGTGGCCGGCGTCCTGAGATTCGGCTCCGACACCTGAGGCACGTTCTTGCCGGTCTGGTGGATGGACGGCGGGGTGTTGAGGGACTCGACGGGGACCGAGGCGTCGTTCGCCTGGGCGTTGATCAGCTCGATGAACCGTGCGCGTTCGGTCGGGATCACCAGGTCGGCGATCCCGGACTTGTCGGGTCTCGCGGTCGCCCAAGCGGCACCCTGGAGGCGGACGGCACCGGGCGGGTTGACGCTCTCCAACCCGACCAGGCGCCCGCCGCGCATCACCATGCGGAACTGCAGTTGGCCGACCAGGGGGACCTGGCCACCGGGTCGCGAGATGTCCTGCCCGATCGAGAGGACGAGCCGGTCGAAGGTCTCCACGCGGCCGTCGATCGACACCACGACCTTGCCGGCCTCGCCGGGGATCCTCGGGTCGCCGGGACGGACCGAGGTGATCTCACCGAACCGGCGCTCTATCTTGGGGGAGGTAAAGCCGCTGACGTTCCCCTCCGTCACCGCTCCACCGAAGGTCGCGATCTCCTGAGGTGTGAGATGGATGCCTTGTGCCTTGTAGATATCCACCACCCGCTGGGTGGCGTCGGGGACAGGCGCGGTCACGTCGCCCGGCCGGGCCAGCCAGACGGCGCGCCGCGCGCCGCCTGAGGGAGCCGTGGCGATCATCGCACCCCAGGCGGAGGTCGCGCCGCCGCCGTAGAAGAGCACCTTCTCGCCGGGCATGGCCACCTGGTAGGACTCCTGGCCGTAGAGGAGGCGCCCCTCGGTCTCCATCTGACTCGCGGCCGCCGGGTCGAGAATGCCGCCCGCCAGGCGACGTCCCGGCCCGGGCCCGATCGCAACGTCCACCGTCTGGGTGTAGATCAGCCGGATCGATCCATCGGGACGCTGGACCCGCACCCGCAAGGGGGCGTCGCCCGCCCAGGTGTTGTCGTGCGAGTTGGCCTGTTTGCTCTCGACGCCGATGACTCTGCCCCGGTAGGTCGCGATCCCCGACTCGTACGCCGTGAGGGCGTTCGCTGCGGCGATGTCGAGCGCGTTGCCGCGTGGCTCGCCAGGCATCGAGAACTCCGACGGCTGACGCGTGAAACCGCGGCTGCGCCACTCCGAGGTCGACTGGCCCGCGGTTCGGTCGCCGATGGTGCGCCACATGTCCGGGCCCTCGGAGATGGCGAAGGCCTCGGGGATCTCGGTGACGTCCGCTCCTGGCGCGGCGCCCCGGCCCGCTGCAGCGTGGCGGGAGGCGT
>DASROP010000049.1:0-25970 GCA_035646835.1 Actinomycetales bacterium
GAAGTCCAGATGCCGCCAGGTCTTATCGACCGTGTCATGCACCGCGCACGCCCTCTCGGCGCAGTCCTGCTCGGGGCACCCGAACCGTGCGCCACGAGGGAAGTCCAGCCCGAGATCGAGCCGACCGACCTGCTGGTCGAAGGTCACCGACACCACCTGCCACGGCGCAGCCAACCCCAGCGCCGCCCCGAACATCGCGTTCAAATCCAGCCCGTCCAGCAGACCCACCGCCCCTCTCGACCGCCCGGCTACACCACCGGAATCGGCTCACAGGATGACTGAAGATCAACTAGCCAGTCCACACGATCTAGCGAGGAGCCCCACGTTCTTCCTCACCGACACCATCCGCGAGCAGATCGAGGCACAGCCGGGGATGGACTCGGCCACCGTCGACGCGGCCGTGACCATCGCCATCATCGGCGGCGTCGTGATCGGCCTGATCGGCATCGGGCTGTGGATCCTCAACGCCGTCTTCAACGCCAAGGGCAAGGCGTGGGCACGCATCCTCTCCACGGTGCTCGGTGGTCTCGCGATCGTCTCCACCTTGTTCAGCTTCGTGCAGCCGACGGCGAGCCTGAGCCTCGTCCTGTCGATCGTGCAGATGCTGCTGGCGATCGGGATCATCGTGCTGCTGTGGCGGCCCGAGTCGAGCCGCTTCTACGCCGCCGCGTCCGCCCCCCGCTACTGAGCCACCCCCCAGTGATCGTCGGCAGCAGGTGGTTGTGATCGCAGCCACTGAGTGCCGACGATCACTGGGGTGGGGTGAAGGCGGGGAGCCAGCGCTCGAGCTCGGCGCGCACCGGCACCTCGGCCTCGAGCAGGCACAGCACTCCGACGCACCCGAGCCACACCCGGTGCGTGAACAGGTGCTCGGCCGGCATGTCCAGCCGCAGCGCCACCGCGAAGTCCGGGTCGCGGGGGTCGTTCACCCGGCCGAACTGCGAGCGCAGCCACTGCGGTGAGAACGCGAACCGCTCGCAGCGGGCCGGCACGGTGAACGGTGACAGGTAGTCCCAGAGCTTGACGACGTCGACGCTGACCCCCGGCCGGACGAAGCCCTCCGCCACCAGGGTGTCGTGGACGACGTCCGGGTCGCCCTCGGTCAGCGCGCGGATCAGGGCACCGAAGGTCGGCGGCATCCCCGCGGGCATGGCCAGTGTCGACCCGAAGTCGAGGACGCCGAGCCGCCCGTCGTCCAGCAGGCGGAAGTTCCCCGGGTGCGGGTCGGTGTGCAGCCGGCCCGCCCGAGCCGGCCCGGACAGCAGGAAGCGCTGGTAGAGCTCGCCGGCCCGGTCCCGAGCCGCGCGGTCGACCAGGTGTGCCAGCGGAGTCCCCTCCATCCACTCGGTGACGAGCACGCGGGGGGACGCGTGGACGACGGTCGGCACCCACACCTCGTCGTCTCCCGCGAAGCCCTCGGCGAACGCCCGCTGCGCCTCGGCCTCGTGGAGGTAGTCGAGCTCCTCGGCCAGCCGCACGCGCATCTCGCGCACGAGCGGCGGCAGCGTCATCCCGCGGGCGACGAGGGCCGCCAGGCGGGTCGCCACCTCGACGCCGGCCAGGTCCGACCGCAGGGCCGCGGCCACCCCCGGGTACTGCACCTTGACGGCGACGGCCCGCCCGTCGTGCCAGCGGCCGGCATGCACCTGGCCGATCGACGCGGCGGCGGTCGGCGCGAGATCGAGCTGCGGCAGCAGCGACCTCCACGCCGGCCCGAGATCGTCGGCCAGCACCGACCGCGTGTCGGCCCACGGCATCGCGTCCACGGAGTCGGTGAGGGAGACCAGGGCCCGGCGCCACGTGCCCTCGGGATCGGGTGGGAACAGCGCCTCCAGGCCGGCGAGCAGCTGACCCGCCTTCAGCGCCCCGCCGCGGGCTGACGCCAGCACCCGGCGGGTGCGCTCGGCCGATCGGCGACGCTGGCGCGAACGCACCTGCTCGGCGTCACGACCCGCCGCCCGCAGCAGCGCCCCCTGCAGCGCGATCGCCACGGCCCCGGCCGGCAGCGACGCCAGGGCGGCGCCACGTCGCAGCGACCCCAGCCGTGCCCGCGCGCTCACGCCGAACCCAGTCCGGTCCACACGGTCTCCATCACGACGTCGGTGGCCTCGGCCGGGCTCAGTGCCCGCGCCGTCCCCTGCCGCGCCGCCAACCGTTCGCAGGCACCGACGACGACGGCGGCGTAGGCCGCCAGGGACGTCGGTGGCCGGCCTGCCAGCGGGGGGTGCTCACGCAGGACGGCGGCCAGCTGGTCGCTCTGCTGCCGCCGCAGCCGCTCGACGGCGTCGGCCGCCGGCCCGGTGCCGAGCGCCGACTCCGACCTCAGCACCGACCAAGCGGCGCCGTGGCCGGCGATGAAGTCGAAGAAGACCCGGACGCCGTCGCGGACGCGGTGCTCCGGGTCGCGAGCGTCGGCATGAGCCCGCCCCGTCCTGGCGAAGAGCTCGGCGCTGGCCCGCGCGATGCAGGCCACGAGCAGGCCGTCCTTGGACCCGAAGTACTCGTACAGCATCGGCTTGGTCACGCCGACCCGCGCCGCGATCTCCTCCATCGAGGCGGCGCGGAAGCCCCGCTCCGCGAACACGGCCTCCGCGGCGGCCAGCATCTGCTGCTCACGCTCGGCGCGCGGCACGCGCACCCGGGTCCCCGCCACGGGTCGACTGTAGCAACTCGAACTTACTCCCGGTAAGGTACGGTGGGTGACCGAGCCTGACCTGCACGAGGTGGTCGTCGTCGGCGCCGGGTTCGCCGGCCTCGCGATGGCGATCGCGCTGCGCCGGCAGGGCGTCGCCGACGTCGTGGTCCTGGAGAAGGCCGACGACCTCGGCGGGACCTGGCGTGACAACGCCTACCCGGGGGCCGCGTGCGACGTCCCCTCCAACCTGTACTCGTTCTCGTTCGCCCCCAAGGCCGACTGGACGCACGCGTTCGCGCGCCAGGGCGAGATCTGGCAGTACCTGCGCGACGTCGCGCGACGGTTCGGCGTCGAGGGGACCGTGCGCTACGGCGCACACCTGACCCGGGCCGCCTACGCCGACGGCACCTGGGCCCTGACGACCGCCGCCGGGGAACGGCTCGATGCGAGGACCCTGGTCCTGGCCACCGGGGCGCTCAGTGTCCCCGCGGTTCCCGAGCTGCCGGGGCTGGAGAGCTTCGAGGGGCCGGTCTTCCACTCCGCCGCGTGGCCACGCCACCCCGACGGCAGCGACGGGCTGGACGGCCAGCGCGTCGCCGTGGTCGGCACCGGGGCGAGCGCCATCCAGTTCGTCCCCGAGCTTGCCGGCCGCGTCGCCCACCAGACCGTGTTCCAGCGGACGCCGCCCTGGGTGCTGCCCAAGGTCGACCGGCGTTTCGCCGGCTGGGAGCAGCGGGCCTACGCCGCCGCGCCCGCCGTGCAGAAGGCGGTACGGGCCGGGGTGTTCGCGCGGCTGGAGTCGCGGGTGCTCGCCTTCACCGCCCACCCCGGCGCGATGCGCGCGGCCGAGGCCCTCTCGCGGGCGCACCTGCGGCGCCAGGTGCGCGACCCAGGGCTGCGGGCGGCCCTGACGCCGTCCTACCGGATCGGCTGCAAGCGGATCCTGCTCTCCAACGACTACTGGTCGACGTTCGAGCGCCGCGACGTCGAGCTGGTCACGTCGCCGGCCGCCCGCGTCGAGCCCGGCGCCGTCGTGGACGGCGAGGGACGACGCCACGAGGTCGACGCGATCGTGTTCGGCACCGGGTTCGTGGCCACCGAGCCGCACCCCGACCTCGAGATCACCGGCCCCGACGGCGTCACGCTGAACGAGTCGTGGCGGCAGGCGATGGAGGGCTACCTCGGGGTCGCCGTGGCCGGCTTCCCGAACCTGTTCACGCTGGTGGGACCGAACTCCACCCTCGGGCACAGCTCGATGGTGTTCATGATCGAGAGGCAGGTCGAGTACGTGCTGCAGGCCCTGGCCCTGAGGCGGAGCGCCGGCGCGAGCGCGGTCGCCGTCCGCCCCGACGTGCAACGCGACTTCAACGACGAGATGCGGCGCCGCACCGCGAGTTCGGTGTGGGGCACCGGCTGCCGCAGCTGGTACCTCGACGCCGCCGGCGTCAACCGTGCCGTCTGGCCGGCGTCCGTCCTGTCGTACTGGCGCCGGATCGCCCGCCTGCGCCCGAGCGACCTGGAGCTGACGTGACGACCGCCCTGGTCACCGGCGCGGCCTCCGGGATCGGTCGTGCCATCGCGGCCGCGCTGGTCGCCCGCGGCGACCATGTCGTGCTGGCGGACGTCGACGCGGCGGGCGCCGAGCGGGCAGCCCTCGACCTCGGCGCCGGCAGCGTGGGCTCGGCGCGCTCAGCGGCCCTCGACGTCACCGACCGCGAGGCGTTCGGTGCGGTCGTCAAGGACGTCGTCGCCGAGTCCGGCCGCCTGGACGTGCTCGTCAACAACGCGGGGATCGGCGTCGGCGGCCTGGTGGAGGAGATGACGCCCGAGCACTGGGACCGCGCGTTCGAGGTCAACGTGCGCGGCGTCGTCCACGGCATCCAGGCGGCCTACCCGGTGATGGTGGGGCAACGGGGAGGCCACATCGTCAATACGGGCTCGGTCGCCGGCCTGCTGCCAGCACCGCTGATGGTGCCGTACAGCGCCGGCAAGCACGCGGTCGTCGGGCTCAGCCGCGCGCTGCGGCTGGAGGCGGCCGCACACGGTGTCGGCGTCACCGCACTGTGCCCCGGCTTCGTCGCGACCCCGCTGCTGGACGACGTGAACCCCGCCCTGCCGGAGACCGACGCGAACCGCCAGGCTCCCCGCTACGTGCAACGGATGCAGGGCCGGATGGCGACCCCGGAGGAGGTGGCCGCGGCCTGCCTGCGGGGCATCGAGCGCAACCGCGCGGTGGTCGTCGTCCCCCGCGCCGCCCGTCTGGCCGTCCTCGGCGAGCGCCTGGCCCCGCGCCTGGTCGCCGCGGTCTCCCGCGCCGAGATCGCCCGCTACCGGGCCGAACGCCGGCGGCGGGCGTCGTGACGCGCACGCTGCCGCCGCTGGAGACGGACGACGGGGCGCAGCTCGCCGTCGTCGCCGACGGTCCCGACGACGCACCGGTGACCGTCGTCCTCGCCCACGGCTGGACGCTCACGCACCACAGCTGGGACCGAGTCACCCGGTCGCTGCGGCGCGACCGTCCCGACGTCCGGGTGCTGCGGGCCGACCATCGTGACCACGGGGCTTCGACGGCTCCCCGACTCCCCGCGGGGATCGGGCGGCTCGCCGACGACCTGGCCACCGTGATCGAGACCCACGCGCCCGCCGGTGCCCTCGTCCTGGGCGGGCACTCGATGGGCGGGATGACGCTGATCGCCCTGGCCGGACGCCGTCGCGACCTGTTCGAGCGCGTCCGCGGCGTGGTGCTCGTCAACACGAGCGCCGGCGACATGGCGAGGCGGATGCCCGTGACGGTGGCGATGCGGATGCTCGCGATCCTCCCGAACTCGCTGCCCATCCCGCGCGTGCCCGCGTTCGCCGCGCGCCGGCTGGGCTACGGGCCGGGGGCGGCCACCACGGTGGTGACCGGTGGCCGGCACGGGATCCGGCCGACGGGAGCCCGGGCCGTGGGCAGCTGGTTCGGTGCCGTGATGAGCCACGACGAGCGTGCGGCGCTGCACGCGCTGGACGACGTCGCGGTCACCGTGCTCGCCGGCGCCTACGACCGGCTGACCCCACCCCAGCACTCGGCGTCGATCGCCGCCGCGCTGCCGCACGCACAGCTCGTGATGGTGCCCCGCGCCGGCCACATGCTGCTGCTCGAGCAGCCGCGCCTGGTGGCCGACCACCTGGCGCGCCTCCTCCCGTGAGTCGTCACCCGGGGGGAGCGGGGTGGCCGAAGAGCCAACCCTGACCGAGGTCGCAGCCCATCTCGCGCAGGACATCGGCCTGCTCGGTGGTCTCGACCCCCTCCGCGGTGACGACGAGGTCGTGCGCATGGGCGAGGTCGACGACGGCGCGCAGGGTTGCCTCGGCGCGGGGCGACGACCCCAGCTGGGCGACGAACGAGCGGTCGACCTTGAGGAAGTCCAGGTCGAACTTCTGCAGGTAGGCCATCGCCGAGTAGCCGGTGCCGAAGTCGTCGAGCCCGACGCGGACGTCGAGGACCCGCAGCTCGGCGAGGGTCCGGTCGACGATCGGGTTGGCCTCCAGCAGGGTGGACTCGGTGATCTCCACCAGCAGCCGGTTGCCCGCGACGCCAAGCCGGGCGAGCGAGGAACGCAGGCGGGTCAGCCACTCGGGCTGCTCCAGGGTGCGGCCCGACACGTTGACGGCGATGCGCGGGTACGCGTCGGCCGCGAGCAGGGAGACGGCCCGTTGCATCACCCAGGTGTCGAGGTCAGCGATCAGTCCGGTCTCCTCGGCCACCTCGATGAACGCGGCGGGGGGCAACGTGCCCAGCTCGGGGTCGCGCACCCGCACCAGCGCCTCCCAGGACTGCGGCTGGGCGTCGGCGAGCGAGACGATCGGCTGGAAGTGCATGACGAGGCCGTCCTCGGCAAGGGCACGACGGAGCCGGAACTCGGTGTCCAGCCGCTGGACCGCACGGGACCGGAGCGCGTCGTCGTACACGGCCCGGCGGTCGCGGCCGGCGTCCTTGGCCCGGTACAGCGCGAGGTCGGCCTCCCGGAACAGGTCCGCGGCGGTCCGTGAGCCGGCCCCCGGCCCCGCGACGGCGATGCCCAGGCTGACCGTGCTCACGAGCCGGTGCCCCGACGCGAGCTCGTAGGGGTGGCGCAAGGCGGCCAGCACGCGGTCGGCGACGTCGCCCGCCTCGCTCGCCTCTGCCAGGTCGGTGAGCAGGACGACGAACTCGTCGCCTCCCAGCCGGGCCACCGTGGCCCGCGGCCCCACGACGTCGCGCAACCGGCGCCCCGCCTCGATCAGCAGCCGGTCGCCGACATGGTGGCCGAGGCTGTCGTTGACGAGCTTGAACCGGTCGAGGTCCAGCAGCAGCAGGGCGATCAGGGGGTCACCGTCGTCGGAGGCACTGAGTGCCCGCGTGACGACAGCGTCGAGAGCGGTCCGATTGGCCAGGCCGGTCAGGGTGTCGGTGTGCGCCAGGCGTTCGAGCTCCTGACGGTGAGCGTGCTGCTCCGTGATGTCGACGACGTGGGTGAGCACGTAGGGGCCACCCGAGGACGCGTCGTCCAGCAGCGCACTGGTGAGTGTGGCGTAGACGAGATGCCCGTCCGTGTGCACGAACCGCCGCTCGACCGGCGCCGGCTCGACCCGGCCCGCGATCAGGTCCGCGAGGTAGGCCTGGCTGGCCGGGACGTCGTCCGGGTGCATCCAGTGGGACGTCGGCCGTCCGACCACGTCCTCCACGCGGCAACCGAGCATCGCCGCGCTGGCGGCGTTGGCGCGCACGACGAGGCCCAACGACTCAGGGGTCAGGCTGGTCAGCGTCATGCCCGTGCCGGCATTGTCGAACGCGACACGGAACATGTGCTCGCTGGCGGCGACGCTGCGGGCGGCGGCCTCCCGCTCCGTCACGTCGACGATGTGGGAGAACAGGTACAGCGGCTGCCCGCCATCGCCCCGCGTGACGGCGCTCGTCACCCACGCGTGCACGATCGAGCCGTCCTTGCGGCGGTACCGCTTCTCGTAGCCCTCTGCCTCGACCGAGCCGTCGACGATGCGGCGCAGCCGTTCGGCGTCGCGGCCAAGGTCGTCCGGGTGGGTCCAGTCGGGCAGCTGGAGCCGCATCATCTCCTCGTGGGAGTAACCGAGCAGCTCGCAGATGGCCTGGTTGGCCCGCAGCACGCCGCCCGGTCCCCCGTCCGACAGGCCGACCATCGTCATCCCGATCGGTGACTTGTCGAAGGCGACGCGGAACTGCTGCTCGCTGTCGGCGACGGTGCGGACCGCCTCCTCCCGCTCGGTCACGTCGACGACGTGCGAGAACAGGTACAGCGGTCGGCCGTCGTCACCCCTCGTGACCGCACTCGACACCCAGGCGTGCACGTAGCCGCCGTCGGCGCGGCGGTACCGCTTCTCGTAGCCCAACGAGTCGACCGACCCCTCGACCAGACGCCGGAGCCGGTCGGTGGACTCCTCGACGTCGTCCGGGTGGGTCCAGTCCTGGAACCGCAGCTCGTCCGTGCCCGCGACCTCGATGCCCAGCAGGTCGCAGAAGGCGCCGTTCGCCCGCAGCAGGCGGCCGGCGTCCCCCTCCCGCAGGCTGACCATCGTCATGCCGATCGGTGCCCCGTCGAAGGCGACCCGGAACTGCTCCTCCCGCTCGCGCAGGGCGGCGGCCGAGTGCTCGCGGTCGGTGACGTCGAGCGTGGTGCCGAAGACCGAGACCAGCTCGCCCCCCGCGGTGCGCTGCTCGGTGCTCCACGACTGCAGGACCCGAGTGCTGCCGTCGGCGAGCACGACGCGGAAGACGCGGCCGCGGCCGTCGTGCCAGCTGCCGCTGCGGCTCTCTGTGGCGAGCACGTGGCGGTCCTCGGGGTGCAGGAACGCCAGGAAGCCGGCCAGTCCCGGGGCCTCGTCATCGGGGCCCAGCCCGACGAGCGCGTACATCTGGGGAGACCAGGTGTGCCGGTCGGTGACGGCGTCGTACTCCCACCAGGCGAGCCCGGTGATCTGCTGGGCCGCGGACAGCCGCTGCTCGCTGCGCGCGAGCGCCTGCTGCGACCGGCGATGGTCGGTGACGTCGGTGAACCGGGTCACCACGCGGGAGAGCTCGCCGGTGACGGGGTGGTGCACCGGCAGAGCCGTCGCCGACAACCAGCGGACCGCGCCGGTCGGGTCCTCGATGCCCATCACACGCTCGCGGCAGGGCAGGCCGGTCCGCGCGCTCACCGCGGACGGCCGCTCGTCACGGGGGAACTCCTCGCCGTCCTCCCGCAGCACGCGCCAGCCGTCCCGCTCGAAGACCTGGCCGATGCCGTCGTGGCCGAAGCCGAGCAGGCGGTCGCACGCCGCGTTGCTGAGCAGCACCTGGTTGTCGGGCACCGACCGCACGAGGATGCCCTCGTCGAGCACGTCGAGCACCGCGCCCCGCAGCAGCTCCTCACCCGCGAGCGCGTCCCGCAGCCGCTCCGAGGCCTCCCCGTCGAGAGCCATCGAGAGCCGCTTGCTGGACGCGTCCGCGCAGAGCCGGACGAGCCGGAGGTGCTCGTCGGAGAAGCGCCCGATCCCGCCGGAGAGCACCGACAGGACGCCCGCCGGTGCCCCGTCCCGCAGCAGGGGAGCGACCACCGACGACCCGATGCCGTGCTCGGCGTTGAAGTGCGCGTCCGTGCGCGGGTCGGCCGACGCGTCGGTGCACAGCTGGGCCTCACCGGTACGGAGCACGAGAGAGGCCAGCGTGCCGCGGACCGGGACACGGTCACCGACCGCGAGGTCGCCGGCCACGCCGTCGATGCTCCGCAGCACGATGTCGTCGCCGTCACGCGTCGAGATCACCGCGGAGTCACCACCGACGAGGTCGCGGGCCAGGCGCGTGGCGACGTCGAGCACCTCCGACGGCGTCGCGCTGCCGATCTCCTCCTGGACGTCCGCCACACGCGCCAGCAGGTCGGCGAGGGGTACCACCGGCCGGCGTGGCGGAGCGCGGAGGTCGCCGGACGGCGTCCGCTGCCCGCCGACGGTCCTCATCCTGTGGTCATCGGCCCCCAGGCGCCGATCTTGACCCGGTTCGGGTGCTCAGCCCGCGGTGACCGCCAGGCTGCCGTCCGGGCCGAGGTCCACCCGCACCGTGTCGCCGTCGTGGATCTCGCCTGCCAGCAGCTGCCGGGCCAGGGCGTCGCCGATCTCGCGCTGGACGAGACGGCGCAGCGGACGCGCGCCGTAGGCAGGGTCGTAGCCCTCACGGGCCAGCCACGCGGACGCCTCGGGGGTCACCTCGAGCCGCAGGCGCCGGTCGGCCAGGCGGTCGGCGAGGTGCGCCACCTGCAGGTCGACGATGCGGGCCAGCTCGTCGGTGCCGAGGGCGTCGAACACCACGATGTCGTCCAGCCGGTTGAGGAACTCCGGCTTGAACGCGGCCCGCACGGCCGACAGCACCTGCTCGCGCTTGACGTCGTCGCTCGTACCGGGCTCGACGAGGAACTGCGACCCCAGGTTCGACGTCAGCACGAGGATCGCGTTGCGGAAGTCGACCGTGCGGCCCTGACCGTCGGTCAGGCGGCCGTCGTCCAGCACCTGGAGCAGGACGTCGAACACATCGGGGTGGGCCTTCTCGACCTCGTCGAGCAGGACGACGGAGTACGGACGCCGGCGCACCGCCTCGGTGAGCTGTCCCCCCTCCTCGTAGCCGACGTACCCGGGCGGCGCCCCGACGAGGCGTGCCGTGCTGTGTCTCTCGCTGAACTCGCTCATGTCGATCCGCACCATCGCCCGCTCGTCGTCGAACAGGAAGTCCGCGAGCGCCTTGGCCAGCTCGGTCTTGCCGACGCCGGTCGGGCCGAGGAACAGGAAGGACCCGGTCGGCCGGTCCGGGTCGGAGACCCCGGCACGGGCCCTCCGGACGGCGTCGCTGACCGCCCCGACGGCGCGGCGCTGCCCGATCAGGCGCTCGCCGAGCACCTCCTCCATCCGCAGCAGCTTGGCGGTCTCGCCCTCGAGCAGCCGCCCGGCCGGGATGCCGGTCCAGGCCGCGACCACGTCGGCGACGTCGTCCGGCCCCACCTCCTCGGACACCATCGGCGCCTCACCCCCGGCGGCGCGCTGGCCCTCCATCTCCTGGGCCCGGGCCAGCTCGCTCTCGATCGCGGGGATCCGCCCGTACAGCAGCTCGCTGGCAGCGCCGAGGTCACCCTCGCGCTGCAGTCGCTCGGCCTGGCCGCGGACGTCGTCCAGCTGCTGCTTGAGCTCGCCGACGCGGTTGAGGCCGGCCTTCTCGTGCTCCCAGCGGGCGGTCAGCGCGGTCAGGCGCTCGGTGGAGTCGGCCAGGTCGGCCCGCAGCTTCTCCAGCCGATCGCGGCTGGCGTCGTCGTCCTCCTTCTCCACCGCCAGCTCCTCCATCTTGAGACGGTCGACGGCGCGGCGGAGCTCGTCGATCTCGACCGGGCTGGAGTCGATCTCCATCCGCAGCCGCGACGCTGCCTCGTCCACGAGGTCGATCGCCTTGTCCGGCAGCTGGCGTCCGCTGATGTAGCGGTCGGACAGCGAGGCCGCGGCGACGAGCGCGCTGTCGGCGATCGAGACCTTGTGGTGCGCCTCGTACCGCTCCTTGAGGCCACGCAGGATCGCGACGGTGTCGGGCACGCTCGGCTCGCCGACGAACACCTGCTGGAAGCGGCGCTCCAGCGCCGGGTCCTTCTCGATCCGCTCGCGGTACTCGTCAAGCGTGGTGGCGCCGACCAGGCGCAGCTCGCCGCGAGCGAGCATCGGCTTGAGCATGTTCCCGGCGTCCATCGACCCTTCCGCCGCCCCGGCTCCGACGACGGTGTGCAGCTCGTCGATGAACGTCACGACCTCGCCGTCGGAGTCCTTGATCTCGGCGAGCACCGCCTTGAGGCGTTCCTCGAACTCGCCGCGGTACTTGGCGCCGGCGACCATTGCCGCCAGGTCGAGGGCGACCAGGCGCTTGCCGCGCAACGACTCCGGCACGTCGCCGGCCACGATGCGCTGGGCCAGGCCCTCGACGACGGCGGTCTTGCCGACTCCCGGGTCGCCGATCAGCACCGGGTTGTTCTTGGTGCGCCTGCTCAGCACCTGCACGACTCGGCGGATCTCACCGTCCCTGCCGATCACCGGGTCCAGCCGGCCGTCACGAGCTGACGCGGTGAGGTCGACGCCGTACTTCTCCAGAGCCGCGAACGTGCCCTCCGGGTCTGGGCTGTCGACACGGGCGCTGCCGCGGATCCCTGGGAGGGCCGCGAGCAGCGCCTCCCGCGTGGCGCCGGCTCCGCGCAGCAGGTCACCGGTGGCGCCCCCGTCCTCGGCGAGGCCGAGCAGCAGGTGCTCGGTGGAGATGTACGAGTCGCCCAGGTTCTGGCTCTCGGTCTGCGCGGTGGTCAGGGCCTGCAGCGACTGCCGGGACAGCTGGGGGGCCGCCACCGAGGTCCCGGTCGCGCTGGGCAGCGTCGCGAGCAGACCCTGCACCCGGTCGGCCGCGCTCGTCGGCTGCACGCCCACCGCCTCCAGCAGCCCCGCCGCGACGCCGCCGGGCTGGGCGACCAGCGCGGCCAGCAGGTGCGCCGGCTCGACGTGCGGGTGGCCGGCGCTCGCCGCGGCCTGCACCGCGGTCGATACCGCCTCCTGGCTCTTGGTGGTGAGCTTGAGGTCCATGCATCCCCTCCGGAGTGGTTGCCCGGTCTCGGTGATCGCGCTCAGGCTGTGAGGAAACTACCCGGATTGGCCATGGTGCCGCGGGCGCCGGCGTCGTTCGATGAGAACTCGCTGCCAGTGGGGGGACACCTCAACCAGGAGCCAGCGATGAGCATCGAGACGACGCGTGCAGAACTCGGACTTCCCGACGGGTTCAAGGGACAGGCCATCCGCCCCGCGTGACGCGGACTACGACACCGCCCGAGCCGTCTACAACGGGAGGTCCTGACCCACCCCGCGTGATCACGCACGTCGATCCCCCGTCAGCTGCCGCGCGAGGAGCTCGGCCAGGTGCTCTCCGGAGCGCCCGGCGAGCGCCTCCAGCTGCGTGCGGCAGCTGAAGCCGTCGGCGAGCACGACCGCGTCGTCACCCACCGCGCGGACGGCGGGCAGCAGCTGCTGCTCGGCGACCGCCACCGACACGTCGTGGTGCCCGCGCTCGACGCCGAAGTTGCCGGCGAGGCCGCAGCAGCCGCCGACGCGTTCGAAGTCGGCGCCGGCGGCGGCCAGCAGCGCGGCGTCCGGTTCCCAGCCCATCACCGCGTGGTGGTGGCAGTGCGGCTGGGCGACGCCGGTCGTCCCGGTCAGGTCGGGCGGTGCCCAGCCCGGCGTGGCCGACAACAGCTCGGCCAGGGTGCGCGTCGCGGCGGCCACCTCACGAGCGGCCACCAGGTCGTCGCCGGAGAGCAGCTCGACGGCGTCCGCGCGCAGCACCCCGGTGCACGACGGCTCCAGGCCCACCACGAGGGCGCCGTCGCGGACGTGCCCGACCAGCGCCCGCACGGTCGCGCGCACCTGCCGCCTGGCCCCGTCGAGCTGCCCGGTCGAGACCCAGGTCAGGCCGCAGCACACCGGTCGGTCCGTGACCCGCACGCGGTAGCCGGCGTCCTCGATGACCGCGACGGCCGCCTTGCCGACGTCCGGCGAGAAGGCGTCGGTGAAGGTGTCCACGAACAGGACGACGTCCCCCCGCCTTCCCTCGGGGGAGCCGGCGCGCCCGGCGAACCAGCGCCGGAACGACTCGGCCGCGAACATCGGCAGGGACCGCCGACGGTCGACCCCGGCGGCCCACGTCACCACCGGGTGCAGCCACCGCGAGCGCAGGACGCCGTTCGCGAGGGCCGCGAGCGCCGGCGTCCGCACCATCCGCGTCCACCGCGGCAGCCGCCCGAGCGCGTAGTGCGAGCGCGGCCGCAGGCGCCGTCGGTACTTCTGGTGCAGCGCCTCGGCCTTGTACGAGGCCATGTCCACCCCGGTCGGGCAGTCCGACGCGCAGCCCTTGCAGGCCAGGCAGAGGTCCAGGGCGTCGCTCAGGGCCGGCGAGTCCCAGCCGAGGCGGCCGGCGACCACCTCCTGCAGCACCCTCGCGCGGCCCCTCGTGGAGTCCTTCTCCTCGCGCGTCGCCAGGAACGACGGACACATCACGCCCGTCGCCCCGCCGTCCGCCCGGCACTTGCCGACCCCGGTGCAGCGGTGCACGGCCATCGACAGGTCGCCGCGGTCGTGGGCGTAGGCCAGCGCGAGCGACGGCCGCTCGCGCCGGGTCAGGGGTGGAGCGTGGGTCACCCGGACGTCGGCATCCAGGGGCGCCGGCCGGACGACGACCCCCGGGTTGAGCAGGTCGGCAGGGTCGAAGACGGCCTTGACCCGCTCGAACAGCGCGATCGCGTCCGGCGAGTACATCAGCGGAAGCAGCTCGCCGCGGGCGCGGCCGTCGCCGTGCTCGCCGGACATCGACCCACCGTGGCCCGCGACCAGGTGCGCCGCCTCGAGCAGGAACGCCCGGAACTCGGTGGTTCCGCGGTGCAACGGGAAGTCGATGCGGATGTGCAGGCACCCGTCGCCGAAGTGCCCGTACGGCAGGCCGGTCAGCGCGTACGAGCTCATCAGCTGCTCGAACTCGCGCAGGTAGGCCCCGAGCCGCTCGGGCGGGACCGCGGCGTCCTCCCAGCCGGCGTGGGCCGGCTCGCCGGCGGGGGTGCGGCCGACCAGACCGGCGCCGTCGTCGCGGATGCGCCACAGTGCCGCGGCCTGGCGGGTGTCCGTGACGACGACCGCGTCGAGCGCACCGGCGTCCCGCACGAGCGCACGCGCGGCGGACTCGACGCCGCCCTCGTCGTCCCCGGTCAGCTCGACCAGCAGCCAGCCCTGGCCGCGGGGCAGGTCGGGGACGGCGTCGTCCCCGTGCCGGGTGCGGACGACGTCGACGATGCGCGCGTCGAGGCCCTCGCACGCCACGGGATCGTGGCGCAGCACGGCGGGGACGGCGTCCGCCGCCTCGGCCATCGAGGGGTAGCCCAGCGCGACGAGCACGCGCACCGGCGTGTCGGTCACGAGCCGTACCCGGGCCGCGGTCGTCAGCGCGAGCGTGCCCTCGGTGCCGACGAGCATCCTGGCCACGTCGAAGCCCCGCTCGGGCAGCAGGTGCTCGAGCGAGTAGCCCGAGACCTGCCGGCCGAACCGGCCCAGCTCGGTACGGACCGTGGCCAGGGCGCCGTCGGTGATCGTGCGCAGGCCGTCGACCAGGGAACCCTCCGTCGTCGCGCCGTCGACGGCGCCGAGACGGAGACGCTCACCGGTGCCGGCGATCGCGTCCAGCCCGAGCACGTTGTCGCTGGTCCGGCCGTAGCCCAGGGCCCTCGAGCCGCAGGCGTTGTTGCCGATCATGCCGCCGAGCGTCGCCCGGCTGTGGCTGGAGGGATCCGGCCCGAACCTCAGGCCGTGGCGGGCGACGGCGCGCTGCAGGCTCGCCTGCACGACGCCTGGCTCGACGAGCGCCGTGCGCGCGTCCGGGTCGACCTCGAGGACCCGGTTCAGGTGACGGCTGACATCGACGACCACGCCCGGCCCGACGGCGTTGCCGGCGATCGACGTCCCCGCCCCCCGCACCGTCAGCGGGACCTCGAGGTCTCGGCAGACGGCGAGGACGGCGGCCAGCTCGTCGGTGTGCCGGGGGACCGCCACCACGCGCGGAGGGACGCGGTAGAGCGACGCGTCGGACGAGTACAGAGAGCGGGCCAGCGGGCTGGCGTCGACCCCGTTGACGCCGGCCGCCACCAGCGCCGCGACCAGGTCGGCCGTGTCCCCCGTCATGTCGCGGCCCGCCTCAGGAGCTCGGCGGCACCGGCCAGGTCGGCGACGATGTCGGCTGCCGTGCGCTGGCTCGTGAGCAGACCGGCGCCCTGGCCGGCGTAGACGTAGGCGGTGTCCAGGTCGTGCGACGTCCGGGCCGCGGCCAGCTCGGCCGCCGCCGCGTCGTCACCTGCCAGCTCGCCCTCCCGCCCCTGCCAGCGGTCGAAGAATGCATTGCGCAGCGCCCGACCGCCGTACTCCGGCGGCCAGCCGAGCCGTTGCGCGACGTCGAAGACCCGGCCGTAGGCGGTGTCCGTCTCCGATGCCGCCAGCAACCGGTCGCGCGCCGCGGCGGAGGTGCTGGACTCCGCGCAGCCGAGGAACGCCGTCCCGACCCAGCCCCCGGCGGCCCCGGCGGCCAGCACGGCCGCGAGACCTCGCGCCGTGGCGATCCCCCCGGCCGCCAGCACAGGGGTCGCCACCTCGTCGAGAACGGCCTGCAAGAGCACGAGGGTCGAGACGTCGTTTCGTCCGTGTCCGCCCCCTTCGCCACCGCGAGACACCACGAGGTCGACGCCCGCGCGGGTGGCGGCGACGGCTTCGGTGACGGTGCCGACCTGGGTCGCCACCGCGATGCCCTCGGCCTGCATCTGCTCGACGTAGCGCTCGTACGGCCCGAACGACACCGACACCAGGGTGGGGCGTGCGGCCAGGACGGCGGCCAGCGGTGCCGGGTCCCGCTCCAGGGCCCAGGCCATCAGGCCGACGCCGTAGGGGCGGCCGGGTTCCGCGGCGACACTGCACTGCTCTCGCACCCAGTCGGCCGTCGCGTCGGCGGCCACGCCGAGCATCCCCAGCGCCCCGGCGCTGCTCACCGCCGCTGCGAGCGCACCCCCGCCGGCGCCGGCCATCGGTGCGCCGACGACGGGCACGTCCAGCTGCCAGCGTTCGGTGAGGTGCGTCCTCATGGCACCCATCCTGCTCGCTGGGGGTCCCGCGGGATGAACTGGCTCTTGCCTCGGCCCCCTCTTGTGCGGTGAGGTACGGGTCATGTCGACGACCGCCAGGGTCCCCATGTCCGCCGACACCGGGGTGGAGGCCGAGTGGCTGGCCGCCACCGAGGAGGCCATCAACGGCGTCTTCGAGCCGATCTCCTCCACCGCCACCTCGATCATCTTCTTCGAGGTGTCGATCTTCGGGACCGCCCTGCCGATCGTCACCTTCTGGCTGATCTTCGCCGCGGTGATCTTCTCGATCTACTTCGGCTTCATCCAGTTCCGGGGCTTCAGGCTCGCGACCCAGGTCGTGCAGGGCCGGTACAGCCGCGACGACGACCCGGGGGAGATCCCGCACTTCCAGGCGCTGACCTCGGCGCTGTCCGGCACGGTCGGCCTCGGCAACATCGCAGGCGTCGGTGTGGCGATGGTGATTGGCGGGCCGGGTGCGACGTTCTGGATGATCCTCGCCGGGCTGCTGGGCATGTGCACCAAGTTCGCCGAGTGCACGCTCGGCGTGAAGTACCGCGAGGTTCACCCGGACGGCACAGTGACCGGTGGTCCGTTCCGGTACCTGCCGGTGGCCTTCGCGAGGTTCGGGCGCCTGCCCGCCAAGGTGCTCACCGGGATCTACGCCGTGGCGATCTTCGCCTTCGGCGTCGCCGGCGGCAACATGTTCCAGGCGAACCAGACCTTCGCCCAGGCCCGGGAGGTCACGGGCGGGGACGACGGGATGCTGGGCAACGACGGCGCCGCCCTCGTGTTCGGCATCGTTCTCGCGACGCTCGTCGGGCTGGTCATCATCGGCGGGATCAAGTCGATCGGCAGGGTCACCAGCCGGCTCGTCCCCGGGATGGCGGCGATCTACGTGATCGCCTGCCTGTTCGTCATCTTCGCCAACGTCGAGCTGATTCCGGGCGCCGTCGCCGCGATCTTCTCCGGTGCCTTCAACCCGGAGGGGATCGCCGGCGGCGCCATCGGCGTGATGATCGTCGGCTTCCAACGGGCGGCGTTCTCGAACGAGGCCGGGCTGGGGTCCGCGCCCATCGCCCACTCGCCGGTAAGGACGCGCAGGCCCGTAAGTGAGGGGTTCGTGGCCCTGCTCGAGCCGTTCATCGACACGGTGATCGTCTGCACCATGACGGCGCTGACCATCGTGATCGCCAACCCCGCCTTCTACCAGGAGGCGCAGGAGACGGTGCAGGCCGGCGGGGCCACCCCGGACGGCGTCGTCGTCACGTCGGAGGCGTTCGAGTCGGTGATCCCGAGCTTCCCGGTCGTGCTCGCGGTCGCGGTGGCCCTCTTCGCCTTCTCCACGCTGATCACCTGGAGCTACTACTCACTGAAGGCGTGGTCGTTCTTCTTCGGCCGCAGCCCCTTCTCCGAGAACCTGTTCAAGGTCGTCTTCTGCCTGTTCACGGTGGTCGGCACGGTGCTCACGTTCGGCGAGGTGCTGAGCTTCGCCGACGCGATGCTCTTCCTCTGCGCCTTCGTCAACCTCCTCGGCGTCTACCTGCTGCTGCCGGTCATCAAGCGCGAGATGCGGGAGTACCTGGCGGACCGCAAGTCGGGCGAGCTGACCAAGTCCCTCACCAGGACGTGACCACCGCACCCGAGACGGTCTTCACCTACGGGGCTCCGCAGCTGAAGTTCGGGCGCGGTGCGGCCGCCGAGATCGGGTACGACCTGTTGCAGTTCCGCCCGCTCCGGGTGCTGGTACTGACCGACTCCGGCGTCGCCGCGACCGGCTGGGCGCAGCGTGTCGCCGATTCCGTGGCAGCAGAGGGCATCGAGGTGGAGGTGTACGACGGTTGCCACGTGGAGCCGACCGACGAGAGCCTTCGCGCGGCTGTCGAGGCGGCCCGGGCGAGCGGCCCGTGGGACGCGTTCGTGGCCGTCGGTGGCGGGTCGACGATCGACACCGCGAAGGCGGTGAACCTGCTCACGAGCTGCACCGGCGAGCTGATGGACTACGTCAACGCGCCGGTCGGCGGCGGCAAGGCCCCCGATCGGCCGCTCAAGCCCCTGGTCGCCGTGCCCACGACGACCGGGACGGGCAGCGAGAGCACGACGATCTGCGTCCTCGATGTGCTGTCGTTGCACGTGAAGACGGGGATCAGCCACCCGAGGTTGCGTCCGACGATCGCCGTGGTCGACCCGGATCTGACGGTGACCCAACCGAGCCAGGTCACCGCCTGCTCCGGGATGGACATCCTCTGCCACGCGCTGGAGAGCTACACCGCGCGGCCCTTCGATGCCTTCGCCCGCAAGTCACCCGCCGAGCGCGTGCCCTACTGCGGCGCGAACCCGGTCTCCGACATGTGGTCGGAGCGAGCGCTGTCGCTGATGGCCGGCTCCTTCCGGGAGGCGGTCCGTGACGGCGACGACGTCGACGCCCGTGGTCGGATGGCGCTGGCGGCCACCTTCGCGGGTCTCGGCTTCGGCAACGCGGGAGTCCACATCCCGCACGCCAACGCGTACCCGATCGCGGGGCAGGTCAAGGACTTCAGGCCGGCGGGCTATCCCGGCGACGACCCGTTGGTGCCGCACGGGATGTCGGTGTCGCTGACCGCACCGGAGGCATTCCGCTTCACGTTCGAGGCCGCTCCGGAGCGGCACCTGCACGCGGCCGCCCTGCTGGCACCGGGCGCCGACGTCCCCGACGACCCGTCGGCGCACCTACCCGAGGTCCTGGCCGCCATCATGGCGGACGTCGGCATGCCCGACGGGCTCGGCGCCGTCGGCTACGACGAGAGTGACGTCCCGGGGCTGGTCGAGGGAGCGTTGGCGCAGCAGCGGTTGCTCGCCACCGCGCCGCGCGACGTCACGCCCGACGACCTTGCAGGCATCCTGACCCGCTCCCTACGCGCCTCACCCCTTCCCCGTTGATCAAGGACTCCGTGCTCGCGGGCACGGAGTCCTTGATCAACCGGTGGTGGGCGTCACGTTCCGAGGGCGCGGGACAGCAGCTCCCGTCGACTGTGGGCCGACGTCTTCGCGAAGACCGCCTTGAGGTGGTCGGTCACCGTGTGCTGAGACAGGTACATGTGGCGGGCCACCTCGCGCGTGTCCATCCCGGTCGCGAGGTGGCGCAGCAGCTCGCCCTCGCGCAGGCTCAGGCCGAACGCCCGGGAGAACACGTCCAGCCGCTGGGCCGGCTCGGTGTCCTCGATGGTGACGGCGATGGTGCGCGCCGCGGGCGTCGGCGCGTCCTCGACCCTGGCCGCGCGCAGGGTCACCCACCGGCCATCGGCCAGGTGCACCCGCGCCGACGGGGGGCTGTCGTCGACACCCGCCTCGACGGCCAGCAGCTGAGCAGCGACGTTGTAGGCGCCGGCGGGGACCGGGAGGCCGTCGCCCGACGGGGGGACGAGGCGCCGCAGGTACTCGAGGGTCTCGGCCGTCTGGGCGAGAACGCCGAGGTCGGGCGAGAGCAGCAGCACCACCGGCCCGAGCCTGCGCCCGTTCCGCGCGCTGCCCGAGGTGAAGGTGTTCGCCTGGCAGCACCGAAGAGCGGCGGTCACCGGTTCCACGATCTCGGTCAGGAAGGCAGCCTCGGCGGGGGTGAACGACGCCTCGGTGCCCACCCTCCACAGGTCCAGGAAGCCCCAGCAGCCGAACCGGTCGGAGAACACCGTCGAGGCCACGTCGCCGACGTCGTACTCGCACAGCATTTCCCGCCAGACCCGACTACGGCCCAGGTCACCGTCGGTGGCGTCCCGGAGCAGCGCGACGGGAGCGCTGTCCAAGGCCGTCCAGCGGTTGACTCCGGTGAGGTACTTGAGGCGGATCAGGCGCGGTAGCTCGGGCAGGCACGGGACGTCGGCCAGCGGCGCGCAGCCGACGGACGTCTCGGGGTCGGTCAACAACCAGGCGTACGCGTCGAAGCGCACCACGTGACGGATCTCGTCGAGCAGGCTCAGGCGCAGCGACCTCGCGTCGGCGACGGACTCGCAGATCCGGATCACCCGCGCCCGGGACCCCGCGGAGCTCGGTGGCCTGGCCACGCTCCGACGGTACGCCAGAACCCCATGAACACGGGATGGGAAATGGACCGCTGAGTTCCTAGCGTGGCTGGATCAGCCCGAGGTGAGGAGACCCCATGGCGACACTGCACATCGAGCACGCGATCTCGGACTTCGAGGTCTGGAAAGCGGCGTTCGACCGCTTCGCCGCTGCCCGGCTGGGGGTCGGCGTCCGCCGGCACCGGATCGAGCGACCGGACGACGACCCCCGTTACGTGGTCATCGACCTCGACTTCGACACCACCGGTGAGGCGGAGCGGTTCCTGGAGTTCCTGCAGACGAAGATCTGGTCATCCCGCGAGCAGGCCCCTGCGCTGGTCGGCACCCCGCAGACCACGATCCGCGAATAGCGACGCGGGGGTCAGCGCTGGGGTCGCCAGACGACGAGCGACGAGCCCGGCGCCAGGGAGGACCGGGCCGGACGACGACCGGTCGGCATCGCGACGACGTCCCCGGTCGGTCCTGCGGCGAAGACGCGGCGCGACCGCTGCAGTGCCACGTGCGCCAGGTCGAGGTCGGCCACCAGCCGAGAGGCCTTGTCACGTAAGGCATCCACCTCATCCTCCAGCTCGAGGATGCGCTTGATCCCAGCCAGGTTCACGCCCTCGGTCTGCGACAGCCGCTGTACCTCGCGGAGCCGGGCGATGTCGCGGGCGGAGTACCGGCGTCCGCGGCCGACAGCGCGGTGGGGGGTGACGAGGCCGAGCCGGTCGTACTGGCGCAGGGTCTGGGCATGCATGCCGGAGAGCTGGGCCGCGACGGAGATGACGAAGACCGGGCTGCCCTCGTCCAGCGGAGACTCACCCGGGCGGACCATCACACGTGCTCCCGCGACCGCGCGATCAGCTCGGACCGCGGGTCGGCGCCGTCCGTCGCCGTCCGGAAGGCCTCGACCGCCTCTCGCGCCTCGCCGTTCAGCTTCTGCGGGACGACGACCTGGACCGTGACCTTCAGGTCGCCGGTGCGCTTGGCCGTCTTGACTCCACGACCCTTGACCCGCAGCGTGCGCCCGGACGGCGTGCCGGCCGGGACCTTCAGTCGCACCGTGCCGCCGTCCAGGGTTGGCGCCTCGACCTCGGCGCCGAGCGCCGCCTCGTCGAAGGTGACCGGCAGGGTCAGGCGCAGGTCGTCACCGTCACGGGTGAAGACCGGGTGCGGCGCCACGCTGACGGTGATGACGAGATCGCCGGCCGGCGTCCCGGCGTCCCCCTGCCTCCCCTTACCGCGCAGGCGGATCTTCTGTCCGTCGCGGACACCCGCGGGGATCCGCGTGGTGACCTGACCGCCGTCCGGGCTGGAGAGCGTGACGGTCGACCCCTCGACGGCCTGGGCGAACCCGAGGGTGGTACCGGCCTGCACGTCGACCCCGCGGCGGGGACCCCGCGTCGCGCCCGGGCCACCGCCGGTGAAGAGGCCCCCGAGCAGGTCCTCGAAGCCGGGCGGGACGCCTCCGCCCCCGGTGGTCGCGTACTGCGTGCGGCGGCCGCCGTGCTGGTTGAACAGTCCGCCGAACAGGTCCTCGAACCCGTCCGCGCCACCGGAGCCGCCAGCGGTGAAGCGTGCGCCGCCGGCCATGGCACGGACGCCGTCGTACTGCTCGCGCTTGTCGGGGTCCGACAGGACCGCGTAGGCCTCACCGACCTCCTTGAACCGCTCCTCGGCGGCCTCGTCGCCGGCGTTCGCGTCGGGATGCAGGGTGCGGGCCAGCTTGCGGTACGCCTTCTTGATGTCCGCCGCGCTCGCGTCCTTGGAGACGCCGAGCACGGCGTAGAAGTCCTTCGAGAACCAGTCCTGACCGGTCATGGCGCCTCCTCCCTCCCCGTCATTCTGCGTGGTCAGTGGGGGTCGGCCACGGCGACCCGTGCCGCGCGCAGCACCTTCTCGCCGGCGCGGTACCCCGGCTGGATCACCTGGACGACGGTGGTCACGTCGACGTCCTCGGCGTGGCTGTGCATCAGCGCGTCGTGGACGGCGGGGTCGAACGGCTCGCCGACCTCGCCGTACCGCACCAGGCCGTGCCGCTCCAGCACCGCCTCGAGCTTCTCCGCGATCGCCGAGAACGGGCCGGCCTCGAGATCGCCGTGCTCGCGGGCGAGGTGGACGTCGTCCAGCACCGGCAGCAACGACTCCAGCACACCGGCGACGGCACCCCCGCGGGCGACGTCGCGGTCGCGGTCGACGCGGCGCCGGTAGTTGACGTACTCGGCCTGCAGCCGCTGCAGGTCCGCCAGCCGCTCCTCGGCCAGCCGCGCGGCCTCGTCACCGAGCCCCCCGCCCGAGCTGTCAGGCTCCGCGGCGGCCGGGGCCGGCGCTGGACCTGACAGGTCGGAGGGCTGGGTACGGACCTCGCCGGTGTCGGGGTCGATGCGCCGCCGGTCGCGGACGACGGGACCGGTGGGCTCCTCGCCGTCCGCGTCGCGCGGCCTGCCCTGAGGGGAGTCCGTCACTTGGCCTCGTCCTCGTCGTCCACGATCTCGGCGTCCACCACGTCTTCGTCGGAGTCCGCCGACGCACTCGGGGCATCACCCTTGGTGAAGTTCGGGCCGTCGCCGGCGGCTGACCCGTCGGTCTGCTCCGACTCGGCCTGCGCCGCCGCGTACATCGCGGTGCCCAGGGCCTGGCTCGCCGTGGCGACGGCCTCGTGCTTGGACTTGACGGCGTCGATGTCGTCGCCGGCCAGGGCGGCCTTCAGCTCGTCGACGGCGGCCTTCGTCTCGGCCTTGCCGTCGTCCGGCAGCTTGTCGTCGTTGTCGGCCAGGAACTTCTCGGTCGAGTAGACGAGCTGCTCGGCGTTGTTGCGGGCCTCGGCCTCCTCGCGACGGGCCTTGTCCTCCTCCGCGTGCTCCTCGGCCTCGCGCACCATCCGCTCGATGTCCTCCTTGGGCAGGGCGCTGCCCCCGGAGATCGTCATCGACTGCTCCTTGCCAGTGCCCTGGTCCTTGGCCGAGACGTGCACGATGCCGTTGGCGTCGATGTCGAACGTGACCTCGACCTTCGGCACGCCGCGGGGCGCCGGCGCGACGCCGGTCAGCTCGAAGGTGCCCAGCGGCTTGTTGTGCTGGGCCAGTTCGCGCTCACCCTGGAACACCTGGATCAGCACGCTCGGCTGGTTGTCGTCCGCCGTGGTGAACACCTCGGACCGCTTCGTCGGGATCGCCGTGTTGCGCTCGATCAGCTTGGTCATGATCCCGCCCTTGGTCTCGATCCCCAGGGACAGCGGCGTCACGTCGATCAGGAGCACGTCCTTGCGCTCGCCCTTGAGGACGCCGGCCTGCAGGGCCGCGCCCACGGCGACGACCTCGTCGGGGTTGACGCCCTTGTTCGGCTCCTTGCCGTTCGTCAGCTCGCGGACGACGTCGGCCACGGCAGGCATCCGCGTCGAGCCGCCCACCATCACGATGTGGTCGATGTCGGCGACCTTCACGTCGGCGTCCGCGATCACGTGCTTGAACGGTGCCTTGGTGCGCTCGAGCAGCTCGGCCGTCATCTGCTCGAACTGCGCGCGGGTGAGCTTCTCGTCCAGGTGCACGGGGCCGTTCTCGGTCATCGACAGGTACTGCAGCGAGATCGACGTCGCGGTGGACGACGACAGCTCCTTCTTGGCCTGCTCGGCCGCCTCGCGCAGCCGCTGCATCGCGATCTTGTCCTTGGACAGGTCGACGCCGGCGCTGTTCTTCACCTGGGTGACGAGCCAGTCGACGATCCGGTCGTCCCAGTCGTCGCCGCCGAGCTCGTTGTCACCGCTGGTGGCGCGCACCTGGATGGTCGAGAAGCCGTCCTCGGCGTCCTTGCCCACCTCGAGCAGGGACACGTCGAACGTGCCGCCGCCGAGGTCGAAGACGAGGATGAGCTCGTCCTCCTTGCCCTTGTCGAGGCCGTAGGCCAGGGCTGCCGCGGTGGGCTCGTTGATGATGCGCAGGACGTTGAGGCCCGCGATCTCACCGGCTTCCTTCGTGGCCTGGCGCTGGGAGTCCTCGAAGTACGCGGGCACGGTGACGACCGCGTCGGTGACCGGCTCGCCCAGGTACTCCTCGGCGTCCCGCTTGAGCTTCTGCAGGATGCGCGCGCTGATCTCCTGCGCGCTGTACGTCTTGTCGTCGATCTCGACGGACCAGCCGGTGCCCATGTGGCGCTTGACCGAGCGGATGGTCCGGTCGACGTTAGTGACGGCCTGCCGCTTGGCGATCTCGCCGACGAGCGGCTCGCCGGACTTGGCGAACGCGACGACGGACGGCGTGGTGCGCCCTCCCTCGGCGTTCGCGATGACGGTGGGCTCGCCGCCCTCCAGGACGGAGACCACCGAGTTGGTGGTCCCCAGGTCGATGCCGACCGCACGTGCCATGTCTGATTCCTCCGTGTGGTGGTTTGAGTTGCCTGCGCTCAATGTGCGCCATCACGGCAAACTTGTCAAGTCAGCGCTGACCCTTCTTGAGCCTGGTAGACTCAAAACCAAAGAGCCCCCCTGACTCATCCCCGCAGTCGCCTGCGGTGTATCACCGCCTAAGCTGCGTGCTACATTCCTCTCGTGCCGACCACCCGTCCCCGCCACTTCGTCACCGAGACCGACGACCTCGCCGCCGCCCTGGACGCCGCCGCCCGGCGATGGCCCGGCGTGAGTCGGCCGAAGCTGCTGGTGCGCCTTGCGGTGGAGGGCCACCGCGCCGCCCAGGATGCGCAGGCGGAGCGTCGCCGGCTTCGGCTCGCTGCCGTTCGCCAGCACAGCGGCAGCCTGACCGGGGCCTACGGACCGGACTACCTGCACGACCTGCGCGATGAATGGCCGACGTGATCGTCTTCGACGCCAGCGGCCTCGTGGCCTACCTGGACGGTGACGACGCTCATCATGCCGCCGCGGACACGCTGATGACCCAGGCAGTCGACGACGAGCTCGGGGCCAGCCCCCTGACGCTGGCGGAGGTTCTGGTCGCGCCGGCTCGGCAAGGCCGTCTGGATCAGGTGCAGGCGGTCTTGCACGAGCTCGAGGTGAACGAGGTGCCGTTCCCTCCCGACAGCGCAGCGCGACTCGCTCGGCTCCGCGTGAGCACCGGGTTGACGATGCCGGACTGCTGTGTCCTGCTGGCGGCCGAGGACTTGGGCGCCGCCGTCGCGTCGTTCGACGAACGGCTCGTCCGGTCCGCCGAGGGGCGCAACCTGGCAGTCCTCCCGCGCTGAGCCGGCCCGGCACGAGAGGCCACCGAGGCGGATCCCGGAAGGCGCAGACACGCGCAACGGCGTCCACCGGATGTCACCCCCGCTGCCTACGCTCGTGACCGTGCCGAAAGTCTGGAACGACGACCTCAGCGACCTGACGGTACGACGTGCGGTCGGGCCCGCGGCCTTCCTGCGCGGCGCCTCCTACGCGCGCACCAACCGCGTGCGCGAGCTCACCGTGGATCCCGACGGCCGGCTGCTGTTCGCATCGGTGCAGGGGACGCGGGCGACCCCCTACCGCGTCGTCGTGACACCGGCTGACGGCACTGCGCGGTGGACGGGACGCTGCACGTGCCCGGTCGCCACCAACTGCAAGCACGTCGCCGCGGTGATGCTCTCGGCGCGGGGGTCCCACGGGGTGGTGGG
>DASROP010000050.1:0-19266 GCA_035646835.1 Actinomycetales bacterium
CCAGGTCAGCCTGGCGACGACCTACGGCAGCGCGCCGTTCGCGGCCCTGCTCTTCAGCGGTCTCGCGCTGGTGTCGGGGGCCCTGGACAACGTGATCGACGCCATCGGCGGACCGATCGAGCTCGCGCTCTACGTCAACGCCGTCACGTACCTCGTCGCCGCGCTGGTGATCTGGAACCTCGACATGCCCCGCCGCCCGACCGCCAGCGACGAGGCAGCCGGACCGACGGTGCGGCCGTCCGTCTGGCACACGATCGTGGAGGGCTGGCAGTTCGTCGGGACGACGAAGCTCGTGCGCGGCCTGGTGATCGGGATGCTCGGGGCCTTCGGTGCCGGCGGGTTCGTGATCGGCGTCGCCCCCACCTTCGTCGACGACCTGGGCGCGGGTGAGCCCGGCTACGGCGTCCTGTTCGCCTGCGTCTTCACGGGGCTCGCCGGAGGGATGTTCGTCGGCCCCCGGCTGCTGGCGGAGCTGGCGCGGTGGCGGCTGTTCGGCCTGTCGATCGTGCTGGCGGGCGTCTTCCTCGCCCTGGTCGCGCTGATCCCCAACATCGTGATGGCGTCGCTGTTCACGGTCGCGCTGGGCGTCGGCGCCGGTGTCGCCTGGGTCACCGGCTACACGATGCTCGGGCTGGAGGTGGCCGACGAGCTGCGGGGTCGCACCTTCGCCTTCGTGCAGTCCGCGGCGCGCGTCGTCCTCGTGGGCGTGATGGCGCTGGCCCCGGCCCTGGCGGCCCTGATCGGCACCAACCGGATCCAGTTCACGCCCGACGTCGCGTTGACGTACAACGGCGCGGCGCTGACCCTGCTGATCGCGGCGGTGCTGGCCATCGCCATCGGGGTGGTCTCCTACCGGCAGATGTACGACGACCGTGCCGTGCCGCTGATGACCGACCTGGTGAGCGCGTGGCAGAGGCGTCACATGGGGCAGCCGCACCCGGGGCCGGGCCAGGGTTACGCCGGCTTCTTCGTGGCGCTCGAGGGCGGCGACGGCGCGGGGAAGTCCACGCAGGGTGAGCTCTTGCGGGCGTGGCTGGTGGACGAGCTCGGGCACGACGTCGTGCTGACGCGCGAGCCTGGCGCGACGGAGCAGGGCTCGCGGATCCGCGAGCTGGTGCTGCACGGCGACCACCTGGACGCCCGGGCCGAGGCGCTGCTGTACGCGGCCGACCGGGCCCACCACGTGGCGACCGTCGTCCGCCCGGCCCTGCAGCGGGGTGCCGTCGTGGTGACCGACCGCTACGTCGACTCGTCGATCGCCTACCAGGGAGCCGGTCGCGACCTGGACGGCGACGAGGTCGCCCAGCTGTCGCGGTGGGCGACGCAGGACCTGACGCCCGACCTCACCGTGCTCTTCGACATCCCGCCGGACGTCGGTCAGCAGCGCCGTGGCGGGCGGGGCGACGGCGACGACCGCCTCGAGCGGGAGCCGACGGACTTCCACGAGCGGGTGCGGGCCGGCTTCCTGGAGCTGGCGCGTCGTCACCCCCGGCGGTACCTGGTCCTCGATGCGGCAGCCGAGCCCGAGGCGCAGGCCGAGCAGGTCAGGCGGCACCTGGCCGACGTACTGCCGTTGTCGTCGCGACAGGTGGCCGAGCGCGAGGAGCGGGCCCGGCTGAAGGCCGAGCAGGACAGGGCCGAGGTCGAGGAGCAGGCCCGCCGCGCGGCGGAGGAAAAGGCCCGACGTGACGCGGAGGAGCAGGCCCGCCGGGAGGCCGAACGCGCAGAGGCCGAGCGCAGGGAGCGTGAGCGGGCCGAGGAGAAGGCCAGGGCCCAGGCCGAGGTCACCGCGCGACGCGAGGCGGAGGCGAAGGCCCACGCCGAGACCCTGTCGCGCCACGGTGACGACGACACGTCGACGGCCGCGCTGCCGACGGCGCAGCCGGCCGACCGAAGCCACCAGAAGCGTCCGCAGACCAAGCCGCTGGACCTCTCCGAGGAGCTGTTCGGGCTGGGCGACGACCCGGAACGGCGCCGGTGAGCGTCTGGGAGGACCTGGTCGGGCAGGACCAGCCCGTCGCCGTCCTGCAGCGTGCGGCCCGAGCCGCGGCGGACGCGGTGGCCGGCGGTGCGGGCACGGGGATGACCCACGCCTGGCTGTTCACCGGTCCGCCGGGGTCGGGACGCTCCACCGCCGCCCGGGCGTTCGCGGCGGCGCTGCAGTGCGAGCGGGGCGGCTGCGGTGACTGCCACGCCTGCCGCACGGCCGTCCGGGGGTCGCACGCCGACGTCGAGGTCGTCAGCACCGAGCAGCTGTCGATCGTCATCAAGGAGACCCGGGAGCTGGTCCAGCGGGCCGCCCGGCACCCGTCCCAGGGCCGCTGGCGGGTCGTGCTCGTCGAGGACGCCGACCGGATGGGCGACCGGGCCGCGAACGTGCTGCTCAAGTCGATCGAGGAGCCGCCGGCACGAACCGTGTGGCTGCTGTGCGCCCCGAGCCCGGACGACGTGCTGGTCACGATCCGCTCGCGGTGCCGGGCCCTGCGGCTGCGGGTGCCACCGGTCCAGGCGGTGGCCGACCTGCTGGTCCGCCGGGACGGCGTCGACCCGCCGATGGCCGCGTTCGCGGCGCGGGCGGCGCAGAGCCACATCGGCCTGGCCCGGTGGCTGGCGCGCGACGAGGGAGCCCGCAACCGGCGCCGCGAGGTGCTGAGGATCGCCTTCGAGCTGCGCGGGGTCACCGACGCCATCAACCGGGCCGGAGACCTGGTCGACGTCGCGGCGGAGGAGTCGGTGGCCGCGCTCGCCGAGCGGGACGGCGCCGAGCGGTCGGCGCTGCTGCACTCGTTGGGGGCCGACGGGGTCGCCACGCCCCCACCGGCGGTCCGTGGCCAGCTCAACCAGCTGGAGAAGGACCAGAAGTCGCGGGCCACGCGGTTCAAGCGCGACGTGGTGGACCGGGCGCTCCAGGACCTGGTGTCGGTCTACCGCGACGTGCTGGTGCTGCAGCTGGGTGCCGGCGTCGAGCTGGTGAACCCGTCGATGCGTGACGACCTGCTGGCAGTGGCCCGGGCGGGGACGGCGGAGGCCACGCTGGGGCACATGGACGCGATCGGCCAGGCCCGCACCAGGATCGGCCTGGCCGTGAACCCGTTGCTGTCGGTCGAGGCGATGGCGCTGGCGTTGCTGCCCGCCGGTGGGAGCCGCGCGTGAGACCGCGGCGCCGCCTGGCCGCGGTCGCCGCTGCCGTCGTCCTGCTCGGGGCCTGCACCCAGGACCAGGGCACCCGACCGAGCGGGACCCCGGAGACGCTCCCCCCGGTCACCGGTAGCGTCGAGGCACCGGACGAGCCCGCGGCCGACCCCGCCTACGAGCGGTTCTACTCGCAGGCGCCCCAGTGGGAAGCGTGCGGCGAGGGCGTGGAGTGCACCTCCGTGACGGTGCCGGTGGACTGGGAGGCGCCGGAGGGCGCCACGCTCGATCTGGCCGTCGTCCGGAGGCCGGCGACCGACGCCGACGCGAGGATCGGTTCGCTGCTCTACAACCCCGGGGGGCCAGGTGCCTCCGGCACGGCACTCGTCGAGGAGTTCGGCGAGACCCTGGTGTCCCCCGAGGCGCGGGCCGCCTACGACCTGGTCGGCTTCGACCCCCGCGGGGTCGGGGACTCCGCGCCGATCGACTGCCTGAGCGACGCGCAGATGGACGACTACCTCGCCTACGACGTCGAGGCGGGCACCCCCGCGGGGCTCGCCGAGCTCGAGCAGGTCGCGGCCGAGTTCGTGGCCGGGTGCCAGGCGGACGCCGGCGCGCTGCTGGCCCACGTGGCCACGCCGTCGGCGGCGCGGGACATGGACGTGCTGCGGGCCGCGCTCGGGGAGGAGCGGCTGACGTACCTCGGGAAGTCCTACGGCACGTTGCTGGGGGCGAGCTACGCCAAGCAGTTCCCGCAGCGGGTGGGACGGCTGGTGCTCGACGGGGCGCTCGACCCGGCGAACACCTACGCCGACGTGGTGCTCGGCCAGGCCGCCGGGCTGGAGCTGGCGCTGCGCAACTACCTGCAGGCGTGCCTGGACGGCGACACCTCGGGCGAGTGCCCGCTGCGGGGATCGGTGGACGACGCGGCGGCCCAGGTGCAGCAGGTGATCGCGGCGGCGGAGGAACGGCCGCTCGCCACGGACTCCGACCGGGAGCTGACCGTCACGCTGGCGGTGAGCGGCATCATCACCCCGCTGTACGAGGACGCGGCCTGGCCGGTGCTGGACGCCGCGCTGGCGGCGGCGTTGTCGGGGGACGGGACGCCCCTGCTCGAGCTGGCCGACCTCTACGCGGACCGCGCGGACGACGGCTCCTACAACAGCAACCTCCTGGAGGCCTTCGCGGCCGTGAACTGCCTCGACTACGCGGTGGACGACTCCCCGGAGGCGATGCGGGCGTCGGAGGAGGAGCTGGCTGCCGCGTCGCCGACGTTCGGGCGGTTCCTCGCGTTCGGGGAGGTGACGTGCGGGATGTGGCCGCACCCGCCGGTGCGGGACGCCGAGCCGATCGCAGCCCCCGGCGCGGCACCGATCCTCGTGGTGGGGACGACGGGCGACCCGGCGACGCCGTACCCGTGGTCGGAGGCGCTGGCGTCGCAGCTGGAGTCGGGCCGCCTGCTGACGTGGGAGGGCGAGGGCCACACCGCCTACGCCCGGGGCTCGGACTGCGTGGACTCGGCCGTCGACGGCTACCTGCTGGACGGCGTCCTGCCCGGTGAGGGCGCGACCTGCAGCTCCTGAACGCCGCCCCTTTACGGTGACCGTGTGATGCGTTGTCGGTGCTGACCGGCACCATCGCGGGCATGTCGACCGGTGCGGTGCGGGTCCGTCTGGACGTCAGCGACGTCCGGCCCGGATGCTGCTGCGCGCCGCGGGTGCTCGCCGGTTCGCGCACAACTGGGCGGTGGCCAAGATCAAGGCGAACGCGGACCAGTGGGCCGCCGAGGCGACCTACGACATCCCGAAACCGGACCGGGTCCGCCCGCTGACGTACTTCACCCTCGCCAAGCTGTGGACTGCGGCCAAGCCGGTGGTGGCGCCGTGGGCGGACGAGCACTCGACGTGGACGTTCCGATACGGCATCCGGGCTGCGGCCGAGGCGCACCGGGCATTCCTGAAGGGGCAGCGGCGGTTTCCGCGGTTCAAGTCTCGGCACACCGACCGTGCCCGGTTCACCATTACCGACGGGCTCCGGCTCGAGCCGGGCCGGGTCCGGATGGCCAAGTACGGATGGGTTCGGGTCGCCGCTCCGTGCGCCGCCCAATCGGGACTGCGTCGGCGGCTGCGCCGTGGGCGGGCACGGCTGCTGAACGTCACCGTGACCCGGCACTCCGACGGGCACTGGTACGCCACCCTCTGTTTCGAGCGAGACGCCCGGGTGCCGGACGACGAGCGGCGGGCGCCTACCGGCCCGGTCGTCGGGGTCGACCGGGGTGTCCGGACCTCGGCCATGGTCGCGACCGCGGACCGGCAGGTGGTCGCCGAGTTGGCCGGGGTCCGGGCGCTGCGGGATGCGCGCCGCAAGGTCGCCCACCTGCAACGGGACCTGAACCGGACGAAGAAGAGGTCGGCGAACCGTCGGAAGGCGGCCGCCCGGCTCGGCCGGGCGCACGCCAGGGTGGCTGCGGTCCGGGCGGACAAGCTGCACGCGTTCACGGCTCGCCTGGCCCAGGCGCACGGGGTTGTGGTGGTCGAGGACCTGGCCACGGCGAACCTGCTGAGGAACCGGTACCTGGCCGCGGCCATCGCCGACCAGGGCTGGGCCGAGCTGGCCCGCCAACTGGCGTACAAGACGGCCCGCCACGGCGGGACCCTGATCGTTGCGGACCGGTGGTTCGCCTCGTCGAAGACGTGCTCGTGTTGCGGCTGGGTGAAACCCAAGCTCAGCCTGGCCGAGCGCACGTACACCTGCGGCAACGACTCGTGCCGCCTTCGGGCCGACCGGGACGTCAACGCTGCAGCGAACCTCGCCGCCTGGGGCGAGGCCCAGCTCGCTGGGTGCATCATTCAGGTCGGGGACCGCCACCCGGGCGGCCCGTCAGCTGGCACCTGCCGGCATGCCTGTGGAGGGAGCAACGAGCCGGCCTTCTTGCCGGCGGGAGCTTCCGGTGAAGCAGGAACCAGCCAGCCCCACGTGGCGTAAGCACTGGACCGCCCCGGACACGGGCGCTCACGGGACGGTCCGATGGCTCACGCCATCACACCGTCACCGTGAGGGGGGCCGGCCTCTATACTCATGCCTCGCGTTCGGCTCCAGCCCGGCGCACGCCGCCTTAGCTCAGTGGCCAGAGCAACGCACTCGTAATGCGTAGGTCGTGGGTTCGACTCCCACAGGCGGCTCCCATCCCCCGGGTCGTGATCAAGGACTCCATGCTCACTGCGCGCATGGAGTCCTTGATCAACAGGGGGATGTCTCGCTGAGTGAGATCCTCGGTCTGCTCCTTGGACGTCGGTCACGGCGCCGCTATCGTCGTCGGCAGGTCAAGAGCGCCAGCGTCAAGCCCCGGCTCGCTGGCCGGCAACCCTCCTCCGCGGTGGGGTGCCCCGGGTGAGGACCTGGCCGCACCGAGGTGGTGCGGCAAGTGCGGACCTGCGGTCCCAGGCCACGAGGTAGACGATGACCCTTCTCGCACAGCTGATCCCCGACAGCTCCGGCGTCCCCGACCAGACCGCCGCCGCCGAGCCGCTTCTGCCCGTGGTGGGCGCCGACCTGGTGGCCCCGCTGGTCACCGGGGGGAGCCGTCGCTACGCCAACTTGGACTACGCGGCGAGCGCCCCCGCCCTGACCGCCGTCGCCGAGCACGTCACCCGCGTCCTGCCGACCTACGCCAGCGTGCACCGCGGCGCGGGGTACGCCTCGCAGCTGAGCACGGCCCTCTACGAGGACTCGCGCGCCACGATCGGGGCCTTCGTCGGAGCGAGGGCGGACGACGTCACCGTCGTCGTGCGGAACACCACCGACGCGCTCAACCTCCTCGCGGGTTGCGTGCCCGACGGAGGCCGTGTCGTCGTCCTCGACATCGAGCACCACGCCAACCTCCTTCCGTGGCAACGCATCCGGCACGCGGTCGTGCCGTTCGCCGAGACCCTCGACCAGACCCTCGCGGACCTCGAGCGCGAGATCGCGGCGGCGCCCACCGCCCTGGTGGCAGTGACCGGTGCCTCCAACGTCACCGGCGAGGAGCTTCCGGTCGACTGGATCACGGCGGTCGCCCACGCCCACGGCGCCCGCGTCGTGGTCGACGCCGCCCAGCTCGCACCGCACCGCCGGGTCGACCTCGCCGCCAGCGGTGTCGACTACCTGGCCCTGTCGGGTCACAAGCTCTACGCGCCGTTCGGTGCCGGCGTCCTGGTCGGACGGCGCGACTGGCTGGACGAGGCACCTCCCTACCTGGCCGGCGGTGGAGCCGTGCGCAGTGTGTGCGGCGACGTCACCGTGTGGGCCCCCGCGCCGGCGCGCCACGAGGGGGGAACGCCCAACGTGATCGGCACGGCCGCCCTCGCCGCGGCCTGCCGAGCCCTCGCCGAGCTCCCGCCCGGCGCCCTCGAAGCACACGAGGACGCGTTGCGCCGACGACTGGTGGACGGGCTGACCTCGCTCGAAGGCGTTGCCGTGCGGACCATCTGGCCCGACAGCCCGTCGTCCATCGGGGTGGTGACCTTCACGGTCGACGGCTTCGACCCGGGCCTGGTGGCGGCGGTGCTGTCGGCCGAGCACGGCATCGGCGTCCGCGACGGCAAGTTCTGCGCGCATCCGTTGCTCTCCCGGCTCGGCCTGACCACCGGTGCCGTCCGGGCGAGCGTCGGTGCCGGGTCGCGGCGCGACGACGTCGACCGCCTGGTGGCCGCCCTGGGGGACCTGCTGGCGCACGGTCCCCGCTGGCCCTACGAGCTGGTCGACGGCCGGTGGGCCCCCACGGCCTGACTCGCGCGCGTCGCCGGCAGCGGTGAAACTGGGCAGATGGCTGACACCTCAACCACTGACCTGTCCGCGCTCGCTCTCGTGTGCACGCTGACGCCCTCACCCGGCGAGTCGAGCAGCGAGCTGATGGCCCGCCAGGTGCTCGCGTCCCTGGCCGAGCACGGCGTCTCCGGTGACGTCGTCCGCATGGTCGACCACGACGTCAAGCCGGGCGTGCAGATCGACATGGGGAACAGCGACGCGTGGCCGGCCATCCGGGAGCGGATGATGGCCGCGGACATCCTGCTGGTGGCCACGCCGATCTGGCTGGGGCACACGTCGTCCGTCGCGCAGCGGGTGCTGGAGCGTCTGGACGCCGAGCTTGCCGAGACGGACGACGAGGGCCGCCTGCGCACCTTCGGCAAGGTTGGCGTCGTCGCGGTCGTGGGCAACGAGGACGGTGCCCACCACGTCAGCGCGGAGCTGATGCAGGGGCTCGACGACGTCGGCTTCAGCCTGCCCGCGGGCGGCGCCGTGTACTGGGTCGGCCGGGCGATGGAGGCCGTCGACTACAAGGACCTCGACGCACCGCCGGAGAAGGTCGCCAGCACGATGAAGACGTTGGCGGCCAACGCCGCGCACCTGGCGCGTCTGCTGCGTCGGCACCCGTACCCTCCGGTCTGACCCGGCCCCGGCAGCCTGCGTTACGTTCGAGCCCATGACGTCAGGCACCGTCCACGAGGGTGCCCTGGTTGCCGGCCGTTACCGCCTCGAGTCCGTCCTCGGGCGAGGTGCGATGGGTACCGTCTGGGCTGCGCGCGACGAGGTCCTCGCCCGGGACGTCGCCGCCAAGGAGGTCGTCCCGCCCCCGGGGCTGGCCGCCGACGACCGGGCGGTGTGGCGCGAGCGCACCCTCCGCGAGGCGCGCGCGGCCGCACGCATCGCGTCACCGTCGGTCGTCACCGTCTTCGACGCCGTGGACTCCGACGAGCGCCTGTGGATCGTGATGGAGCGGCTCGGGACGCAGACGTTGGCCGACGTGCTGCACGCCCGTGGCCCTCTGACGCCGAAGGAGACCGCGGTGATCGGCCTGGCGGTGCTCGACGGCCTGGAGGCAGCGCACGCGGCAGGAGTGCTGCACCGCGACGTCAAGCCCGGCAACGTGATGGTGGGCGGCTCCGGCTCCGACGCGGACGGCGTCGGGGCGCGTGTGGTGCTGGGCGACTTCGGGATCGCGCGCCTGGACGGCGACCCCTCGTCCACGGGCAGCGGCGTGGTGATGGGCTCGCCCCCGTACCTGGCGCCGGAACGGGCACAGGGCGGGCCGGCCACCCCCGCCTCGGACCTGTGGTCGTTCGGCGCCACCCTGTACGCGGCGGTCGAGGGTCACCCGCCCTACCAGCGGGACGGTGCGCTGCCCACCCTGGCCGCGATCGTCAGCGAGGACGCGCCGGCTCCCCTGGCCGCCGGACCCCTGGCGCCGTTGCTGACCGGTCTGCTCAGCCGCGACCCCGCCGCCAGGCCGACTCTGACGGCGACACGCGAGCAGCTGGCTCGCGTGGCGTCCGGGGACGTGGAGCAGGCAGCGGCTCACGAGCCACCACCGGCGGCCGCACCTCCCCCCGTGATCGAGAAACCGGAGCAGACGCCCCGCCGCCCCTCTCGTTCTCTGCTGGCCGCGCTGGCCGCGCTGGCCGCCGTCCTCGTTGCACTCGTGGTCGCGGTGTCGCTGGGGGACACGGACGCGCCGCAGGACCTCGCGGGCCAGCCGGAGGAGGCCGCCCCGTCGTCCGAGCCGACGTCCCCACCGGCCGACGACCCGTCCGAGCCCGCGCCGTCCGAGCCGGCCGACGCCGGCGCCGGCGTCCCCGACGGGTTCGAGCTCTACGAGGACGAGACCGGCTTCTCCGTCGCGGTGCCGGAGGGCTGGGAGGCCAGCCGCGACCAGAACCGGGTCCGGCTCGACGACCCGGACTCGTCGAGGTACCTGCTGGTGGACCAGACCGACGACCCGCAGCCGGACCCGGTCCAGGACTGGCGCAACCAGGAGGAGTCGGTGTCGCAACGGCTTCCCGGCTACGAGCTGATCTCCATCGAGCCGGTGGACTACCGCGACTTCGACTCCGCGGACTGGCAGTTCACCTTCGACCCCGGCGAGCCGACCCGGGTGCTGAACCGCAACGTGATCACCGGTCCGGACCAGGCCTACGCGCTCTACTGGTCGGTCCCCGCGGCGGAGTACGACGAGTCCCTGGCCACCTTCGGCGTCATCGCCGAGACGTTCACCCCTGCCTCCTGAGCCCCACGTCACCCACCGTTTGCTCCCGCCGCCACCACTTTCATCGCCCGAAAGTGTGGTTGACGGGGGCAAAGGGTGGCGCCGGGAGCAAACGTCTCGTGCGCTCGGGTCGCCACCCGGGCGCGAGTGCGAGACGGTCGAGGGTGTCCGGTTGGTGCCGCATGCACCGACCAGCAGCAAAATACAGGGAGCTACTCATGGGAGACGCACTGCGGGACGGGATGTCGTCGGTGGCGACGTTCGTCCCCAAGTTCCTGGCCTTCATCGTCATCCTCGTCGTCGGCTGGCTGATCGCGAAGGCGATCGCCAAGGGTGTCGACAAGCTGCTCGAGCGCGTCGGCTTCGACCGCGCCGTCGAGCGAGGTGGCATCAAGAAGGCCCTCGACAAGAGCAAGTACGACGCGTCGACGATCGTCAGCAAGCTCGTCTACTACGCGTTGCTGCTGTTCGTGCTGCAGCTGGCCTTCGGCGTCTGGGGGCCCAACCCGATCAGTGAGCTGCTCACCAACGTGATCGCGTTCCTGCCCCGGATCATCGTGGCGATCGTCATCGTCGTGGTGGCCGCGGCGATCGCGGCCGCGGTGCGCGAGCTGATCAGCAACACGCTCGCCGGGCTCTCCTACGGCCGGGTGCTCGCCACCATCGCGAGCGTCTTCATCCTGGGCATCGGCGTCATCGCCGCGCTGAACCAGGTCGGCATCGCCACCACCGTCACCACACCCGTGCTGATCACGGTGCTCGCCACCATCGGCGGGATCATGGTGGTCGGCGTCGGCGGGGGCCTGATCAAGCCGATGCAGCACCGGTGGGAGCGGTACCTGGCGACGGCGGAGGCCGAGTCGGGCAACATCCGCGAGCAGGTCGCCGCGGCCCCGAGCGTCAAGGAGCAGGCCCACGAGGCCAGGGAGCGGCACAGCCCGTCGACCATGCCCGCCACGCCTGCCGCCGGCACCCCGGCCGCCGAGGCACCGACGTCCTCGACCCGGGACGAGCCGGGCGACCTGACCCAGCCCTACGACCAGACCGTGGGCACCGAAGGGACCCGGGGTACGCGGGGAACCGGCGGAACCACCGCCCCCTGACCGCTCCACGTTGATCAAGGACCCCGTGCTCGCTCTCGGGTGGCGAACGCGGGGGTTCGGAGTAGACATGGGCCAGGCGGCCGAGCGGTCGCCGTCCACGAGTTCTCGGAGGCTGACATGACCACGATGGACCCGGAGCGCGACGACGAGCACGGCCCCGCGGACGGCGGCGCCGAGGGCAAGCCCGGTGGGCACGACGGCGGTGCCGACGGCGGTGCGGACGACGGTGGCGCGGACGGTGACGCCGACGGTGGCGCGGACGGCGGTGCCGACGGTGGCGCGGACGGCGGGGCGCGCTGACCCGAGCATGAGTGCGCCGGCGACCGAGCGGGCGTCCGGGCTGCGGCTCGGGCGCCCGGCGCTCGCCCGGTGCGTCGCCGACCCCGAGCGGTTCCCGCGGGAGGTCTGGGGGCGGGCACCCCAGCTCAGCCGGGCCGAGGACCTGCCCGGCGACGTCGCCGACCTGCTGTCGCGGGAGGACGTCGACGAGCTGCTGTCGACGCGGGGCCTGCGGACCCCGTTCCTCCGCGTGGCCCGCCGCGGCGAGACGCTGCCCTCACGGGACTTCACGGCCCCCGGCGGTGTCGGTGCCGGCATCGCCGACCAGGTCAGCGACGAGAGGCTGACGGCGCTGTTCGCCGACGGCGCGACCATCGTGCTGCAGGCCCTGCACCGCACCTGGCCGCCGCTGGTCGACTTCGCCCAGGACCTGGCCGCCGAGCTCGGACACCCCGTGCAGGTCAACGCCTACGTGACGCCTCCGCAGTCGCAGGGCTTCTCCGACCACTACGACGTGCACGACGTGTTCGTGCTGCAGGTCGAGGGCGCCAAGCGGTGGATGGTCAGGGCGCCGGTGCACCCCGCTCCGCTGCGGGACCAGCCGTGGACCGACCACGCCGACGACGTCAGGCAGGCCGCCCAGGACGAGCCGCTGCTCGACGTCGTCCTGCACCCCGGCGACTGCCTGTACCTCCCGCGCGGGTTCCTGCACGCGGCCACGGCGCTGAGCGAGGTCTGCACCCACCTGACCATCGGCGTCCACACCTGGACGCGGCACACGGTCGCCGAGGAGCTCGCGGGCGCGGCACTCGTCGTCCTGGCCGATGACCCCGAGGTGCGGGGGCCGCTTCCTCTCGGCGCCGACGTGGGCTCGGTCGACGCGGTCGCCGCCGACCTCGAGCGCGTGCGGGCCCGGATGCACCGTGCCATCGACGGCATCGACGCCGAGGTGCTGGCGGGTCGACTGGCCCGCCGCTCGCGGGAGGCGCAGCGGGCCGCGCCGATCGGTCCGCTGGCGCAGCACCGGGCAGCCGAGACGGCGGACGCCGGCACCCGCGTCGCGCTGCGGCGTCACCTCCAGGCCCGGTTGCGGCCATCGCCCCGAGGTCACGTGCTCGAGTCCCGTGCCGGCTCGGTCGAGGTGGCCGCGCGGGACCTACCGTCCGTCGAGAGGCTGCTGGACGGCGAGCCGGCGCGCGTGGGCGACCTCCCCGGAGCCGGAGACTCCGACCTCGACCTCGTCCGACGCCTGCTGGCCCTCGGCGTCCTCGTCCCTGCGTGAGCAGCCAGCCACGCTGCTCCGACGCGGCGCGGGACCGCGACGACCCGATGGCCGGGACGGTCCCGAGGGTCGACCGGTGGCTGCTCGTCGAGCATCCCGGGCCGTGGGCGATCGACGCCCTCGGCGGGTCGGGAATCGACCCCGACGTCCAGGCGCGGCTGCGGACAGCGGCCGCCGCCGTCACCGGCCGGATCGCCCTGGTGCGCCGACCGGGCCGTCGGGCGCGGACGCCGGCGCGCGCGTGGCTCGTCGTCGACTCGGTGACCGGTGCTGTGGCCACGGGTCGCTGGCGCCACGACGACGACCTGCTCGACGCCCAGCCCGCGCTGACCGGGGAGGTGGCCCTCCCGGCGCACCAGCTGGTGCTGCTGGTGTGCGCGCACGGCCGGCACGACACGTGTTGCGCCGTCCGCGGCCGGCCGGTCGCCGTGGCGCTGGCCGAGCGCTGGCCGGAGGCGACGTGGGAGTGCTCGCACGTCGGCGGTGACCGCTTCGCGCCCAACGTCGTCGTGCTGCCCGACGGCTTCTACTACGGCGGTCTCGACCCGGCGTCCGCCGTGGAGGTCGTGGAGGCGCACGTCAGTGGCGCGGTGGACGCCACGTACCTCCGGGGCATGACCCGCGAGACGCAGGTGGCGCAGGCCGCGGTGGCCGCCGCCCACGCCCGGTTCGGTCACCTGCCGGCGGGGTCGGTCCGCAGCACTCACGTCACCCGGGACGGTGAGCGCCGGTGGCGCGTCGGGCTCGTGACGCCGTCCGGGCCGACCAGTGCCACGGTGACGACGGCGGTGTCCGCGCCCGCGCGCCTCACCTGCCGCGCGACCCGTGAGAGCCGCGCGACGCGCTACGACGCCAGCCTCGACCCCCGCTAGCGTCCGCAGAAGTGGCTGCTCGGGCAGCCACTTCTGCGGACGCAAGGGGGTGGGGTCAGGCGGCGGGGGCCAGCTCGCGGGCCTTGCGGCCGGTCGTCCACGCGGAGTCCGCGCCGCACCAGCAGCGGTAGACGACGTGGATGCCGTCCTCGTCGTTGACGATGCCGCGGACCTGGCTGGCGAAGACAAGCTTGCGGCTCTGGCATGCGGGGCAGTAGGCGTCGAACACGGGCTCCTCCTCGGGGCGCGGTGGCGGCCCTGGTGGCCGCGACACCTCCACCGTACAGACGTGGGATGTATCGAGGTAGCCTCCGAATCCTTCATCTGACATAGGCTGTGCCTATAGTTGCTCATGCTCTCCCTGCACCAGCTCCGCTGCTTCCTCGCCGCCTACGAGCAGGGCTCGTTCACCGCGGCCGCCCTCGAGCTCGGTTACGCCCAGCCGTCCCTGTCCGAGCAGATCCGGCTGCTGGAGAGGTCGCTGGGGGTCTCGCTGTTCCGGCGCGCCGGTCGCGGGGTCGAGCCCACCGGCGCCGCCGACGCGCTCCGCCCGCACGCCGAGCGCACCCTGGCCGAGGCCGCCGCCGCGCGCGCCGCGGTGGCCTCGGTGACCACGCACGAGACCGGCACCGTGAGGTTCGGCATGTTCGGCACGGCCCGCCTCTACCTCGGCGCGGACCTGGTGGCCGACCTGCTGGAGCAGTACCCGGGCGTCCGGGTCGAGCTCGTCGGCCAGAACTCCGCGGAGGTGCTCGACGACCTGCGCCGTGGGCGCCTCGACGCGGCGATGATCGCGCTACCGGTAGCCGACGAGAGCATGGCCGTCACCCCGGTCGCCCGCGAGGAGCTGGTCTACATCAGCGCCGACCCGGGCCGCCTGGAGAACCCGGTGACCCCGAAGCAGCTGTCGGAGGCGACCCTGGTGCTGGCCGAGACGACCTGGCGCACCGAGGACTCGGCGAGGGTGTCCCTCGCACGCTTCGTGCAGTCGGTGGGCCGCTCCCTCACGACGCGGATCGAGGTCGAGGACGTCGAGTCGGCGGTGGAGATCGTCGGGCGGGGCCTGGCCGACGCGGTGGTGCCGAAGGGCGTTCTCGCCGAGCTCGTCCCGCGCCTCGCGCCGTCCGTCGGATGGGTCTCTCTGCGGCCCCAGCTCTACGAGACGATGGCCGTCGTGCACCGACGTGACGCCGTCCTGCTGCCGGCGATCCAGCTGCTGATCCGCCTTGCGACGCAACGGATCCTCGCCCTGGCCGAGGCCCCGGCGCCTCCGCAGGGTCCCCCGGCTAGCGGGCATGCCTACTCACGCCAAGCCGCTCGGATGCCACAGAACCGGCCCCAGAATCGGCCTCAGGTGAGTAACCCGGGAGACGGAGGCTAGGTCCGCCGGGTCTGGTCGTGGTGGGGACGGCGAGGCCGCGGCGGCACGGGCCGCCCGTCCTGGACCGAGCCCGGCCCGCGCGCGGCCCAGAGCAGGGTGACCATGGTGAGGCAGGCGAGGCCGACGAGCATCACCGCCGTGCCGGCGATCGCGACGTCGACGCCCATCACGGGGCCGTCGAGGCCGACGACGGCGACGAAGCCGAGGGCGAGCAGGGCGATGCTGGCGGCGATGCTGAGGGCAGTGCGCACGAGTACCTCTGACTGGTCGGGTGGGACCTGTTCACGAGCCTCCTGGCCTCCCCCTCAGGGCCAGGAGGTCTCGTGCAACAGGGTCGCGTCGGTAGCGCGACGGGCGATCTCGTCGAGATCGGCCAGGCGGTCCCTCGCCACCACGATCTCCGCCTCGTCACCGGCGGCCCGGGCGGACTCGAGGTCCTGCCGGGCCAGGGTGACCTGGTCGTCGATCTCGGCGAGAAACGCGGGGCTCGTTGTCATTACTCGTCCTCCTCGAGGTGCCCGCGGGCAGTGGTCCGTTCGTCGGCGCAGCGGACGACGGCGGTGGCGCCACGCTCGGCGCCGGTCATCAGGTGCTCCAGCAGCGCGCGTGGCTCGTGGTTGGCGACGCGTCGCGGCGACCAGCCGAGGATCTCCCCGAGACCGGTCGGCACGCTGTCGAGCACTCCGGAGGAGCAGAGCAGCAGGACGTCGCCGGGCTGGAGCTCGGCGGTGGCCTCGGTGTCGGGCGTGGCCGGGATCAGCCGGGCGCCGCAGCCCGTGACGAGCAGCGCCGGCGGCGAGCAGTGCGAGCGGACCGTGACCGTGCCGTCGTCCGACAGCAGCGCCTCGGTGGCGCTCGGGTCGCCGGGGTCGGAGACCCGGAGCCGCAGGCAGGCCGGGTCCTGGTAGGTCCGGGCCACCCCGCCGCCGCGTTCGAGCGTTTCCACGCCCCATCGGTAGCGGGTCCCCGGCCGGGCCGGTGGAGCGACGGTGATGCTCACGACGACCTCACCTCTCCTGCGAGCTGGATCTCGAACACCTCGGACAGCCCCGCTCGGGTCAGCATGTTGAGGCTGTCCTGGCTGGGTCCGCGGACCACCACCCGGCCGCCGCGCGAGCGGCAGGAGCGCTTGGCCCACAGCAGCGCGGCGACCGTGGCGGAGGACAGCCGGCTGACGCCCGCGATGTCGACGACGATGCGCTCGGTGCCGTCCACGAGATGGGTCCGGACGCCGATGCGCAGGTTCGCGAGGCCCTCCAGGAGTGACGCGTCCTCGAGAGCGACGACCGTGTCGTCGCTGTGGTCCGTAGTCCCCAGCACCGTCATGGCCGGCACCTCCCGTCTGCGTCGCGTCCCCGAACTGCGACATACACGATGACCCGAGCACATTGCGACGGTGCCTCCTCCGGTATTGCGGTTGGATGACGAGTTCACGCGGTCTGTGACGGCCCGGCCGGGAGCGGCGGTGGCAATGGCACGATGACGCCGTGGGACCCCGCCTCCTGGTCGTCGAGGACGACGACGGCATCCGTGCCTCCCTGCGCCTGGCGCTGCAGGACGAGGGGTACGACGTCGTCGACTCCGCCAGCGCGGAGGCCGGCCTCGAGGTGCTGAGTCAGGGACCGGTCGACCTGATGCTGGTGGACCTGATGCTCGGCGGGATGGACGGGTTCACGTTCATCCGCACCGTCCGACCCGGCAGCGACGCTCCGATCATCGTGCTGAGCGCCCGCGACGACACGCACGACATCGTCGCCGCACTCGAGGCCGGCGCCGACGACTACGTCACGAAACCCTTCCAGCTCAAGGAGGTCACGGCGCGCCTGCGTGCCCTCCGGCGCCGAGGCGGGCGGCCCGCGCCCGCACCCGAGCCCGCGCCAGACGTCGTCACGATCGACGCCGAGCAGCGGCTGCTGCTCGATCCCGGTGCGGGCAGGGTCAGGCGGGCGGACGACGACGTGCACCTGACCGTGACCGAGTACCGGTTGCTGTGCGAGCTGGCATCACCGCCGGGCCGCGTCCTCAGCCGTCAGGCGCTGCTGGAGAGCGTGTGGGACCGGGGGTTCTTCGGGGACGAGCGCATCGTCGACGTCCACGTACGCCGGCTGCGGACCAAGATCGAGTCGGACGCCAGCCACCCACGGCTGGTCGTCACCGTGCGCGGGCTCGGGTACCGGCTGGACACGAGGTGATCGGGCGACCGCGCGGTCGTCAGCTCGGCCTCCGGGCGAAGGTCACCCTCTCGTTCGCCGGCGGCGGGCTGGCGCTGTCGGCGACCCTGGCGATCGGCACCTACCTCGTGGCGCGTAACTACCTGGTCGACCAGCGGGAGAGCGCCGCCCTCGGCCAGGGGTTCGCGGACGCCTCGTTCGTCCGGGAGGGACTGCTGACGGCGGGCACCCCGGTCAGCGACGTCCTGGGCACCGTCGTCCCGCCGGCGGACTCGGTGCTGCTGGTCCACCAGGACGGCGAGTGGTACTCGTCGTCCCTCACCCTGGGCGAGGACGTCGTCCCTCCTCCCCTGGTGGAGCAGGTGGAGGCCGGGGCGGCGGGGCTGGTCTGGGCGAGGCCGGACGACGGTGCCGCGGTCGTCGTCGGCGTCCCGGTGCCGGTCGTGGGCGCGGAGTTCTACGAGGTGGTCTCCACCCCGGAGCTGGAACGGACGCTCGACACCCTGCTCATCGTGCTGTCCGCGTTCGCGCTGCTGACCACCGTGGGTGGTGCGCTGCTCGGCCGGTACGCCGCGCGCCGGGTGCTCGCGCCGCTGGAGGTGGTGGCCGGGGCTGCGGCGCGCATCGCCGGCGGCGAGCTGCAGACCCGGCTGCCGATCACCGAGGACCCCGAGCTCGTCACGATCATCGGGTCGTTCAACTCGATGGTCGACGCGCTGGCTGAACGGATCGAGCGCGATGCCCGGTTCACCGCCGACGTCAGCCACGAGCTCCGTTCTCCGCTGACCACGCTGACGACGAGCGTGCACGTGATGCAGGGCCGGCGGGACGAGCTGCGCCCGCGCGCGCAGCAGGCTCTCGACCTGATGGCCGGCGAGCTGGACCGGTTCGGGAGCGTGCTGGAGGACCTGCTCGAGCTGGGGCGGCTGGACGCCGGCACCGGCGGCCAGGTCCGTGCGGTGGTGGATGCGCGCGAGCTGGTGCGGCACGCCCTCGCCGTCAGCGGGCGGCCGCTGACGCTGCTGTCGGACTCCTCGCGTCCCGGCGAGGAGCTGGGCATCGAGGTCGACAAGCAGCAGCTCAACCGGGCCCTGGTCAACCTGTTCTCCAACGCGGACCTGCACGGGGAGGGGCTGGTGGCGGTGCACGTCCGAGGAGCGTCGAGGTCCGTCGTGATCGAGGTGGACGACGGCGGGCCGGGGGTCGGCGTCGCCGACCGGGACCGCATCTTCGAGCGCTTCGTCCGCGGTGGGTCGCGAGGTTCGTTGCCCGGCGCCGGTCTCGGGCTGTCGCTGGTGGCCGAGACGCTGCGAGCGCACGGTGGGTCGGTCCGGTGCGGCGAGCGCCCGGGCGGCGGTGCGCGGTTCAGCGTGCGGTTGCCGCTGGCCGGGGTCGGTCAGGTGGCGTCGTGAACCGGCTGGCCGGAGCCGTCTCCGCACTCCTCGCCCTCGCGCTCTGCGTGGCCTGTGGCGTCCCGTCGGCCGGCGGCGTCCGGACGGTGCCGGCGGACGACGTCCCCTACGGCCTGCTCAGCCCCAGCCCGACGGAGCAGCCGACGCCCGAGTCGGAGGGCCCGGGGACGACGTCCCCCCAGCTCTACCTGGTCGGTTCGGAGGACCTGCTGGTGCCGACGTCCCAGCCGGTGGACGCGAACGGGCTGCGCTCGGTCCTGCGCCAGCTGCTGCACCAGCTCGCGGAGGGGCCGTCGGAAGACCAGCGGCAACAGGGCCTGGCGAGCGCCCTCGGCCCGGACATCGAGCTGCGCCTGGACTCGGTGGACGCCGGCACGGCCCGCGTCGAGGTCTCGCTGCCCACGCGGGAGCCGGCCGCCGACCGGTTGCCGTTCGCCGTCGGCCAGATCGTCCTGACGCTGACGTCGGTCGCCGGCGTGAACCGCGTGCTCCTGGTACGCGACGACGAGCCCGTCGAGCTGGCACTTCCCGGCGGTGCCCGGACCTCGGCTCCCGTCGGCGCGGACTCCTACCGGCAGCTGGTCGCCCCCGACGAGCCGGCACCGCCCAAGGC
>DASROP010000051.1:0-6223 GCA_035646835.1 Actinomycetales bacterium
GATCGTGACGGTGCTGCCACCGGGTACCGGCCCCGGCCCCGGGTCCTGCCGGATCACGGTGTTCTCCGGTGCCGGGTTGGGCTCGAAGTCGATGTCGGGGGTCAGGCCCAGGCGCAGCAGCTCCTCCCTCGCCTCCTGGTAGGACTGACCGGTGAAGTCAGGCAGCTCCACCTCGCCGCTGGAGATCACCAGGGTGACCGTGGTGCCGTCCGGCACCGCCGAGCCCGCGGCGGGGTCCGTGGAGATGACGTCCCCCTGGTCGACCTGCGGGTCGTCCGCCTCCGTGACGTCGCCGCCCACGAGGCCGGCGGCCTCCAGGGTCTGCCGCGCCTGCGACTCACTCTGCCCCCGGACGTCGGGCACCTCCACCTCGGCCACGCCGAGCGACAAGACGACGGTGACGGTGTCACCCTCGGCGAGCACGGTCTGCGCCACCGGGCTCTGGTCGATCACCTGGTCGACGGGGGCCTCGTTGTTCTGCGGCTCGCCCTCGGCGTACTCGAGGCCGAGCTCGTCGGTCGCCGCCTTGGCCTCCTCCTGGGTCATCCCGATCAGGTCCGGTGCGCGGATCTCCGCGGTCTCGGGGCCGCCGGGGTTGTCGAGCAGCTGGCTGGCGAGGAAGCCGATCAGGGCCAGTACGGCGATCACGGCCAGCACGAGCAGGGCGTACCCCGCGGCACGGCTGCGCTTGGGTTCGTCGTCGTCCTCGACCCGCCCGATGGTGACGGTCTGGGCGGGGTCGGCGGTGCGCGCGGAGAACGCGCGCGTCGCGTCCGGGTCGCCGGTCGCAGCCATGGCCTCCGTCGCGGCAGCCGCGGCACCGGCGCCGGCCGCGGCGCCCAGGGCGCCGACCGCCGGCGCGCCGACCCGGCGTCCCTCGACCGCGGCCCGGAGGTCGTCACGGAAGGCCCCGGCGTCCGGGTAGCGGTCCTCCCGGTCCTTGGCGAGGGCCTTGAGCACCACCCGGTCGAGGGCCTCCGACACGTCGGGCGCGTGCGTGCTCGGCGGCTGAGGGATCTCGCGAACGTGCTGGTAGGCAACGGATACCGGCGAATCACCGATGAACGGCGGCCGCCCCGTGAGCAGCTCGTACAGCAGGCATCCCGCGGAGTAGAGGTCGCTGCGGGCGTCCACGGTCTCGCCCCGCGCCTGCTCGGGTGACAGGTACTGGGCGGTCCCGATCACGGCCTGCGTCTGGGTCATCGTGGCCGAGCCGCCGGCCATCGCACGGGCGATGCCGAAGTCCATCACCTTGACGTCGCCGGACGGCGTGAGCATCACGTTGGCGGGCTTGATGTCGCGGTGCACGATGCCCGACCGGTGGCTGTACTCGAGCGCCTCGAGGACGCCGGCCGTCATGGTGACGGCACGCGCGACACCCAGACCGTGCGCGGGGGTCTCGGACCGCTCACCGCGCAGCAACTCGCGCAGCGTCATCCCCTCGACGTACTCCATCACGATGAAGGGCAGCCGCGCCTCGCCTCCGGCCTCGGGGACGATGTCCTCGCCGGTGTCGTAGACGGCGACGATGGCGGGGTGGTTCAGCGCCGCAGCGGACTGGGCCTCACGCCGGAACCGGGCCTGGAACGAGGGGTCCCGGGCGAGGTCGGGGCGCAGCAGCTTGACGGCCACCTGCCTCCCGAGGCGGGTGTCGCGACCCCGGTGGACCTCGGCCATCCCGCCGCGGCCCAGGAGGTCCCCGACCTCGTAGCGGTCGGCGAGCATGCGCGGACTGGCCTCCATCAGTCGTCACCTCCGTCGCCGTCGTTGCCACGGTCACTCGGGTCGGCGACCAGCAGCGTCACCGTGTCCCCTTCCATCAGGCCCTCGGTCGGTGCCAGCTCGAGCACGGTGTTCGGCTCCTCGTCGGTGTCGCGTTCCTTCTCTTCCTTGACCTTCAGGCCGTACTCCTGCTCCAGCTCCTGCTTCACCTCGTTGTTCGGCCGGCCGACGAACTGGTCGGGGTCCAGCGTGATCGTCTCGGGGGCCTGGGACGTGGTGGTGGACGCCGGCGACTCGGACGTCGTGGACGGCTGCGGCTCGGACGTGGTCTCCGCGGGGGCCGTCTCCGGCGCGGTCGTCTCGGCCGGTGTCGCCACGTCGGGACCGCCCAGGGCCTGGCTCGCGATGATCGCCCCGGCCACGACGAAGGCCAGCAGGAACACCAGAGCGACCAGCGGCCCGCTGATGCCCCGGCCCCGGGACGCCGGGCGGGTCGTTCGGGTCGTCGCGTAGCCGGCGGCGGCTCCCCCCGCCCCGGCGGCGCCCGTGGCGGCACCAACCGGGGTCGGCGCGGTCACGGGCAGGGCGCGCGTGGCCTCCACCTCGGACAGCGGGGTCGTGGCGGCAGCCGTGCCGGCGGCCGCAGCGGCAGCCGCACCGGCGGCAGCCGCACCGGCGACCCCCGCGGCGACCAGCAACGCCCGGGCGCGGTCGTCGTCGCCGCGGGCCAGCGCGCCGGCGACCTCGGAGAACACGCCCGCGTCGGCCGGCCGGCCGGCGGGGTCCTTGGCCATCGCCGCCTGCACCAGCGCCCGCGAACCGTCGGGCACGTGCGCCGGCAGCGGCGGCGGCTCGGTGTTGACGTGGGCCATCGCGACGGCGACCTGGGAGTCGCCCTCGAACGGCCGGCGTCCGGTCAGGGCCTCGAAGGCCACGACGCCCAGTGCGTACACGTCACTGGCCGGGGTGGCGGCGCGCCCCATCGCCTGCTCGGGCGCGAGGTACTGCGCCGTTCCCATCACCTGCCCGGTCGCCGTCAACGGCACCTGGTCCCCGGCGCGCGCGATGCCGAAGTCGGTGACCTTCACCCTGCCGTCCGGGGTGACCAGCAGGTTGCCCGGCTTGACGTCCCGGTGGACGACGCCGGCCGCGTGGGCGGCCGAGAGGCCCGCCGCGGCCTGGGACAGCAGGCCCATCGCCCGCGGCGACTCCAGCGCTCCCTCCCGGGCCAGCAGGTCGCCCAGCGGCTCGCCCGGCACGAGCTCCATCACCAGGTAGGCGGAGGAGTCGGCCTCGCCGTAGTCGTAGATGCCGGCGATGTGCGGGTGGCTGAGCGCCGCGGTGTGGCGCGCCTCCGCGCGGAACCGTTCGAGGAAGCCCGGGTCGCCGGTGTACTCCTCCTTGAGGACCTTCACGGCGACGGTGCGGCCGAGCACGTCGTCGTGCGCCTGCCACACCTCGCCCATCCCGCCGGTGGCGATCCGCTCGGTGAGCCGGTATCGACCGCCGAGAACGCTGTCCGCACTGGGCCTCATCGTGGGCGCCTCATCGGTTCAGCACCGCTTCCATCACCGCGCGGGCGATCGGTGCCGCCGTCCGGCCTCCCGACGCCTCGCTCCCGGCCTCGCCGCCTTCCTCGACGACCACGGCCACCGCGACCTGCGGGTCCTCGGCGGGGGCGAACGAGGTGAACCAGGCGTGCGGCGGCCGTCCCTCGGCGTGCTGGGCGGTGCCGCTCTTGCCCGCGACGGTGACGCCGTCGATCTGCGCGGCGGTGCCGGTCCCGTCCTGGACGACGGTGATCATCATCCGCGCGAGCTGCGCCGCGGTCTCACCCGACACCGGCCGGCCCAGCTCGACGGGTGAGCTCTCGTCGATCACCTGCAGGTCGGCGTCCCGGATCGCCCTGACCAGGTTGGGCTGCACCAGGACCCCGCCGTTGGCGATGGCCGAGCTGACCATCGCGATCTGCAGCGGGCTGACCCGGACGTCGTACTGGCCGATCGCGGACTGCGCGCTCTGCGGGGGGTTCAGCTCCTCGGGGACGGTGCTCGGCGTGACCCCCAGCGGGATGCGCAGGTCCTCGCCGAAGCCGAATGCCTGGGCCTGCTCGCGCAGCGCGTCGCCGCCGAGCTCGAGACCGAGGAAGCCGAACGCGGTGTTGCACGAGATCCGTAGCGCGTCGGTGAGCGAGACCTCGCCGGAGCCGCACTGGCCCCCGCCCGAGTTGGGCAGGTTCACCGTGGTCTGCGGGAGGTCGAGCTCGGCCGGTCCGGGGATCACGCTGTTCTCGTCGAAGCGCCCGGACTCGATCGCCGCGGCGGCGGTGACCAGCTTGAAGACCGAGCCGGGCGGGTAGAGCCGGCTCGCGATCGCCCGGTTCTCCAGGGGTCGTGCCGGGTCCGCGAGCAGGGCCTCGCGGGTCGCGGTGGCTGCCTCGCGGTCGTGCGTGGCCAGCGCGTTGGGGTCGTAGCTGGGCGACGACACCAGCGCGAGGATCTCGCCGGTCTGCGGGTTCATCGCCACCACCGCGCCCCGCTGGCCGCCCAGGGCGTCCGCGGCCGCCTGCTGCACGGCCGGGTCGAGGGTCAGCTCGACGGTGGCCCCCTGGGGCTTCTTGCCCGTGATGATGTCGGCGACGCGGCGGTAGAACAGCTGGTCGGCGGTGCCGGCCAGCACGTCGCTGAGGGCCTGCTCGATGCCGCTGGCCCCGAAGAAGACGGAGTAGAAGCCGGTGCTGTGGGCGTACAGGGGACCCTGGGCGTACTCGCGCTGGTAGTTGTAGACGTCGTCGACCTCGGTCGAGGTGGCCACCGCCTCGCCGGCGACGACGATCGGGCCGCGGTCGCGCCCGAGCTCCTCGAGCAGCGTGCGGGTGTTGCGGCCGTCGGCGTTGAGCCGTCCGGCGTCCACGAACTGGGTCCAGGTCGTGCTGGCGAACAGCGTGGCGAACAGCACGAAGGCCACCACGGCGAGCCGGCGCAGGGGGGCGTTCACTCCGGCCCACCCCCGCTGCGGGAGACGGAGACGACCTGGGTCGCGGCCGTGTCGGGCGATGCGGCCGAGGGCCCGGTGACCGGCGCCGGACGACGGGCCGAGTCGGAGATCCGCAGGAGCAGGCCGACGATCATCCAGTTGGCCACCAGTGACGACCCGCCGTAGGCGACCAGGGGCATCGTCAGGCCGGTCAGCGGGATCACCCGCGTCACTCCACCCGCGACGACGAAGCACTGGAGCGCGATGGTGAACGCCAGCCCCCCCGCGAGCAGCTTGCCGAACCCGTCACGGACGCCGATCGCCGTCCGCATGCCGCGCTCGACCAGCACCAGGTACAGCATCAGCAGGGCGAACAGCCCGATCAGGCCCAGCTCCTCCCCCAACGACGCGAGGATGAAGTCGCTCTCGGAGTAGGGGACGATGTCGGGGCTGCCGGCCCCGAGACCGGTCCCGGTGAGACCGCCGTTGGCCATCCCGAAGAGGCCCTGCACGAGCTGGTAGCTGCCGCCGAACTCGGCGTTGTACACCTCGGGGTCGAAGGGGTTCAGCCAGGCGCGCACGCGCCCCTGCACGTGCGCGAAGATCGTCCACGCCACGAAGGCGCCACCGACGAACAGCGCCATGCCGATCGCGATCCAGCTGGTCCGCTCGGTCGCCACGTACAGCAGGGCGACGAAGATCCCGAAGAACAGCAGCGAGGTCCCGAGGTCGCGCTGGAGCACGAGCACGGCGAGGCTGGCCAGCCAGGCGATCAGGATCGGCCCGAGGTCGCGTCCGCGGGGCAGCTGGAGGCCCAGCACCTTCCTGCCGGTGAGGCTCAGGGTGTCGCGGTGGGTGACCAGGTAGCCGGCGAAGAACACGACCAGCACGATCTTGGCGACCTCGCCCGGCTGGAACGACATCGGCCCCAGCCGGATCCAGATCCGCGCGCCGTTGATCTCGGTCCCGATCAACGGCAGCAGCGGCAGCAGCAGCAGCCCGAGCCCGGCCACCATCGCAGTGAAGGTGTAGCGGCGCAGGATGCGGTGATCGCGCAGGAACAGCACGATCGCCGCCGCGAGCGCCACACCCACGGCAGCCCACACCAGCTGCTTGGGCGCCAGGGCGTCGGCGCCGGTGTCGCCACGGGCCACGTCGATCCGGTGGATCATCGCGAGCCCGATGCCGTTGAGCGTGGCCGCGATCGGCAGGATCACCGGGTCGGCATAGGGCGCGCGGATCCGCAGCACCACGTGCAGGCCTCCGGTCAGCAGCGCCAGGCCGGCCCCGTAGCCGAGCAGGCCGGGCGGCCAGACGCCCTGCTGGCCCACGCCGACGAGGCCATAAGCCCCCATCGACAGGGCGATCGAGACCACCAGCAGCGCCAGCTCGACGTTGCGGCGCGTGCGTGGCTCGTGCTCGGTGACGGTGGCCATCAGCCCTCGCACCCCTCGGGCAGCGTCGGCGACGGGGTGGTCGTCGGTGCCACCGCGCTGACCGTGGGTGCGGGGGCTGATGGCCACCG
>DASROP010000052.1:0-2586 GCA_035646835.1 Actinomycetales bacterium
CGCCGCGTCGGCGAGGAAGGCGTGCGCCCCACCGGTGTCCAGGGTGAGGGACGCGGGCCGGGCCGTGCGCAGCGACGGCTCGATCGCCGGGTAGAGCCGGACGACGCGGCCGAGCTCGGCCAGCAGCGTCTCCTGCGGATCAACCACGTGGCGCGCCAGCGCCCGGATCCCGCCGCTCGCCCGCCACACCCGGTCGGCGCCGACGACCAGGCTGGGCTCGTCCACCGCCTGCAGCGCGTACTCCAGCGTCCAGGCCGTCGCATCCGGCGCTGGCTCGGCATCGGATCCCGGCGTCGAGCCGGCGCCGGTCTCGGCGGGCGCGTCGAGCTCCAGGGGCTCGACCAGGCGCAGGCAGGCTCGTACCGGGCCGCCGCGCACCGCCTCGGACTGCCAGTCCGTCAGCGCGGCCTCCAGGGAGGCCAGCTGGTCAGGCGGTGCTGGGAACGTCCGGCCCGGTCCCAGCAGGGCCGCCCGCCAGGCGGCCGCCGCTGCCCGCACCCTGGTGCCGCCGCGTGCCGGCCGCGTGCCGCCGAGGGTCGCGCGCACCGCTGCGTCGACCAGCGCGTCCACGCCCGCCGCCACCCGTCTGCCGGGGCTCGGCCGCTCGGCGTCGTCGGACACCTCGCAGGACGACGCGCCCGGCAGGGCAGCGACCGCGGCGCGCAGCCACGCGGCGTCCGTACCGGTCACCAGCGGGCGCCACAGGGCTACGCCGCGCCCCGGGCCCGCCGTCCGTACCGTGGGCAACACCCGGCCTCGGGACGCCAGGTCGAGGGCGAAGTCGCACAGGGAGCGCAGCACGCGCAGGTCCGCGCCGGACGAGGGGACGTCGACATCGTCGGCTCCGGGCCTGGCCTCGGTCGCCGCCACCCGCGGGCGCAGCAGGTTCAGCGCGGCGTCGGGGTCCAGGACGACGGTCGGTACCCGCCACTGCGCCACGGTGACGGTGCTACCGGCACCGAGCACGTCGTCCGGCACGCTGTCCTCCACGCCGGCGGCCAGGGAGGAGCGGGCAAGCGACAGCTCCGGGGACCGCACTGGCCCCCGACCGGCGGTCGGCAGCGCCACCACCGCGGCGCTGTGCTCGACGTGACCCGTCGGCAGAGACGTCAGGTCGAGAACCTGCGCCAGGTCGGGTGCCGGCAGCGCGAACGGATGGTCCAGCGTCTTCGGCCGGCGTCCGCGCCTGGGCGGGTGCTCGGCCGGAGCAGCGGAGTCCTCGGCCCACAGCACCAGGGCGCCGTCCGTGCCGCGGGACGGCGACCACCAGCCGTGAACCGCGATCACCGGCGCATCCGGGGCTGAAGGCAAGGCGGGGTCAGGGCCGCCTCCCTCCTGGTGCCTCAACTCTCGGCCTCGGACTCCGGCCGGTGCCGAGGCGCCGCTCAGGATAGTGGGGCGCCTCGCCTCACTCGCGACAGGGATGGGGCAGTGGCTCCCGCAGCACCGACCGGGTGACGACGCCGCACCAGTACCCCGAGGCAGGGATCCTCGCCTACCGGGTGGTGGGCGGCGCGGACTCCCCGGAGGCCGTCCCCCTCTCGAGGCAGCAGCTGCTCAGCTGACTCTCCGGCGCACTGGAGGGCTGTCGGCGCTGCCTCGTACAGTGCGCGGGATGTCGACGCGGAGGCGGTGAGGCGTGCTGCACCTACATCGCTGCGAGCGAGCCGACGCGCTCACCGGCCCGCTCGCCGACCTCCTGGGCGAGCCCCCGAACGACCCGTTCACCTCGGACGTCGTCGCCGTCCCCACTCGCGGTGTCGAGCGCTGGCTCGCTCAACGGCTGTCGCACCGTCTCGGCAAGGGCACTGACGGTGAGGGTGGCGTCTGCGCCAACATCGACTTCCCCTCGCCCGCGGCGCTCGTCGGCGACGTCCTGGCGACCGTGCTCGGCACCGGGCCCGACGACGACCCCTGGCAGGTCGACCGGCTCGCCTGGCAGCTGCTCGAGGTCGTCGACGACTGCGCCGGTGAGCCCTGGTGCTCCGCCCTCGGCCGCCACCTCGGGGTCGCGGACGACGACAGCTCCCACCGCCGCACCCGCCGCCTCACCGTCGCCCGGCACCTCGCGTCCCTCTTCACCTCCTACGGCGCACAGAGGCCGCAGCTGGTCCGGGCGTGGGCACGCGGCGATGACAGAGACGGCGCCGGCGGCCCCGTCCCGCCCGACCTCGCCTGGCAACCCGAGCTCTGGCGCCGGGTCCGTGACGCAATCGGTGCGCCCAGCCCAGCGGAACGGCTAGACGACGCCCTCCGCCTCCTTCACGACGACCCCGCCGCGGTCGCCCTGCCCGCGCGGCTCAACGTTTTCGGTCCCACTCGGATGCCGGAGGAGCACCTGCAGGTGCTCGCCGCGCTCGCGCTCCACCGCGACGTGCACCTCTGGCTGCTGCATCCCTCGCCGGCGCTGTGGCAACGCACCCCGACTAGCGCCGGGACCGCCCGCCGCGCCGACCACCCGAGCCCGGCCCATCACCCCCTGCTCGCGTCGATGGCGCGCGACACAAGCGAGCTGCAGGCGCGGCTGGCGGCGCTCGGTGTCGAGGCGACGGACACCCACCACCCGGGCTCGGGTGGTCGGCGCGG
>DASROP010000053.1:0-15788 GCA_035646835.1 Actinomycetales bacterium
GAGTTCCGCTTCAACGTGTGAATCGAGACGTTTCCGCAGGTCAGAGGGGGTGTGACCCCCTCCAGTCCGCACAGAGTCCGCAAGAATTTCAGCAGCATGGGCTTGATCGGGCTGTTTCAGAGGCCCAATCTCCGGTCTCGGCGCTACCAATTGACACGTCTGTGACGTGACCCTTTGGCGGCGGAGTGACGCGGCCGTTGACTGGGGCGGTACGCGAAGCACGATGCTCGCCGACGCGACCAGGCGGGGAGGTCCGGGGAGCTGGCGCCGGCCGACCGGGGCCCGAGATCACCTTCGCCTCGGCGACGGTGGTTGACCGATCAACGTCGTCCCTCTTCTGCGGCACGGGGAGAGTTACGGTCGCTCGGTCGCTCGGTCGCTCGGTCGCTCGGTCGCTCGGTCGCTCGGTCGCTCGGTCGTCGATCGCGGAGCGTGCTGCTAGTGAGCGCCGCACTTTCTGGTTCGACCACGCCGTCGCCTGCGTCGGGCAATGCGAGGATGGTCGCATGACTCAGTGGCTGTCGGACTATGAGCGACTCGCTGAGCGTGAATCGTCCGAACTCGGCGCCGACGAGCTGCAGCAGCGTGCGACCGCGGCTTACATGCTGGGTCGCTATCAGGAGTCGGTGGACTCCTGGGACCGTGCGCATTCGGTGCTCCTCAACGAGGGCGATGCGGCCGGCGCGTCTCGCTGTCTTTTCTGGCTGCTCCTGGCCATCGGCGAGGACGACGTGAGTGTCGCGCCGCGCATGGGCGGGCAGTTGGCCCGCATCCAGCGGCTGGTCGAGGAGTTCTCCCTCGGTGAGCTGGAGCAGGCCTACCTGGATTGCTACGGCTGCATCGGCAAGTTCATGTCCGGTGAGTACGACGAGAGTGTGGCGGCTGCCTGGGCTCGCATCGCCGGTATCGGTCGGGCGCACGCGGACGACGACATCTGGGCGTTCGGAGCGCAGGGCCACGGACGCACGCTCATCCGCATGGGCCGTGTGCGCGAAGGTACGGCCGTCCTCGATGAGCTGTTCGTCGCCATCGGCTCGGGTGCGGTTTCGCCGATGATGGCCGGCTGGGTCTACTGCAGCTGTCTGGAGGCGTGCCAGGAGGGGTTCGACCTCCAGCGCGCGATCGAGTGGACCCGGTCCGCGAACCGGTGGGCCGACGAACAGGGAGGCCTGGAGACCTACACCGGGGTGTGCCTGCTGCACCGGTCGCGGATCCGTCGGATGCTGGGCTCCTGGGACGACGCCTTGCAGGACGCGGACCGTGCCTGTGTGCAGCTCTCCGAGGGGCGGATCCACTACTTCCTCGGCGCGGCGCACTACCATCGGGGCGAGATCCTGCGCCTGCGCGGTGACCATCGGGGAGCCGAGGATGGCTATCGCACGGCGAGCCAGTACGGGCATGATCCGCAGCCGGGCCTGGCCCTGCTGCGCCTGGCGCAGGGTAAGCACCTGGCGGCCGGCGCCGCGCTCCGGCGGGCGCTCGACGAGACGGCCGACCCCTGTCGCCGGGCGGAGCTGTTGCCGGCGCGTGCCGAAGTGGCGCTGGTGGAAGCCGATGCGGGCGCGGCCGCGGCTGCCTGTGCGGAGCTTGAGGAGCTGGCCGAGTCCTTCGGCTCGCGACTGCTGCGCGCCGAGGCACTCCTGCTGCGCGGACGCATCGCACTGGCCGCAGCCGACCCCCGCACGGCGCTGGAACCGCTGCGCACGGCGGCCCGGCTCTGGCACGACCTCGAGTCGCCGCTGGCAGGTGCGCGGACCCGAGTGCACCTGGCGGCCGCGTGCGCCGCTCTCGGCGACGTCGAGGGCGCCGAGATGGAGCTGACGTCTGCGCGTGCGGTGTTCGAGGCGATCGGGGCGCAGGACGATCTCGCCGGGCTCAGGTCTGACGGGCATGCGCGTAGCCCGCTGAGCGAACGCGAGATCGAGGTCGTCCGGAAGGTGGCGACCGGCCTGAGCAACCGGGCGGTCGCCACACAGCTGCACATCAGTGAGAAGACGGTCGCCAGCCATCTCAGCCACATCTTCACGAAGCTCGACGTGCCCAACCGGGCTGCGGTCACCGCGTACTACTACGAGGAGCTCGCAGGCAATCGGTAGAAATACCGACAGCCACCGGTGCTCGCCCCCGGCATTTGTCCCGATGGCAGCATCTCCGGGGCCCCCTAGCGTCGTCAGTGACAAAGGAGATGGACATGACAGTTCGACTGGTCAGCCAGGGCAAGGTTTCCAACTACGACGACTACCTCGACGTCATCAGGAAGTGGGAGGACCACGTCCGACAGTCGCCAGGTGCCGTGCGCGTCGAGGGCTACGGCCATCGCGAGAGCGGCACGGTGTACTTCGACGAGGAGTGGGCCGACGGCGACGCCGTGATGCAGCACATCGGTCAGATGCAGGAGACGGGGCTCCTCGACGAGCTCATGACGCTTCAGAGCATCGATAGCCTCTTCCTGCTGACACCGACGGACCACCCCGGCGTCAACGCGCTCCTCGACCAGTTCGGCGCCAGCCGGTTGGAACGGTTCGCCACATCCCAAGGCTGACGGCTCTAGTCAGTGCGGCGCGAGACGGGTCGTTGACGCAGATCTCTTTCGATTGGGCGATCGTCGACGGCGATGGCCTGTTGCTTTGCTGCGTCATAGTGGGCGGAGTGACGCGGCGCGTTGTCGCCCAGCCACGGTCCACCACGAGCCCTCTCATCGGCGTGACGGGTCATGAAGTCCTTGATCGTCGGGACTACCGGAACTCGGCTAGACCGGTCGCGAAGTCCTTGATCGTCAGGAAGGGAGGGTGGGGGTCAGCTGAGGCGCTCGTAGATGATGGCCATTCCCTGGCCGCCACCAACGCACATCGTCTCGAGGCCGAGCTGGGCGTCGCGCGACTGCAGGCCGTTGAGCAGCGTCGTGGTGATCCGGGCTCCGGTCATGCCGAAGGGGTGGCCGAGGGCGATCGCGCCGCCGTGCACGTTCAGCTTGTCGGTGTCGATGCCCAGGTCGGCGGCGCTGGGCAGCACCTGCGCGGCGAAGGCCTCGTTGATCTCGACCAGGTCGATGTCGGCGATCGACATGCCCGCGCGGGCCAGCGCCTGCTTCGACGCCTCGACCGGTCCAAGCCCCATGATCTCCGGCGACAGCGCGGACACGCCGGTCGAGACCACCCTGGCCAGCGGGGTCAGGCCGAGGTCGCGGGCCTTCGTGTCGCTCATCACGACGACGGCCGCGGCGCCGTCGTTGAGGGGGCAGCAGTTGCCGGCGGTCACCGTGCCGTCCTCGCGGAACACCGGCTTCAGCCCCTGGACCCCCTCCAGGGTCACTCCGGCGCGCGGCGAGTCGTCGGTGTCGACGAGCGTGCCGTCCGGCGTGGTCACGGGCGTGATCTCGCGGGCGAAGAAGCCGTCTGCCTGTGCCTTCTCGGCGCGGTTCTGCGACTCCACCGCCCACTCGTCCTGAGCCTCGCGCGGGATTCCCCGTGACGTCGCGACGTTCTCGGCGGTCTGGCCCATCGCCAGGTAGACGTCGGGCAGTCGGCCCGCGGCGCGTGGGTCGCTCCACGTCTCGTTGCTCTTCGCCGTCGACTCGCTGCGCGAGCGCGCCTCGCCGAACGCGGGGTTCAGCCACTCCTCGGTGCTCTGGCCAGCGCCGGCGAACTGCGCGTAGCGCGAGACCATCTCGACCCCGGCGGAGACGAACGCCTCACCTTCGCCCGCCTTGATCGCATGGAACGCCATCCGGGTGGTCTGCACGCTGGAGGAGCAGAAGCGGTTCACGGTCGCGCCGGGTAGGTGGTCGTGGCCGGCGAGGACGGCGACGACACGCGCCATGTTCGAGCCGTGCTCGCCCCACGGCTCGGCGCAGCCGAGGTACAGGTCGTCGAGCTCGGCGGCGTCGAGCGCGGGCACCTTCTCCAATGCCGCGGCGACGATGGTGGCGGCCAGGTCGTCGGGCCGGACACCGGCCAGCGATCCCTTGAAGGCACGCCCGATCGGGCTGCGCGCGGTCGAGACGATCACGGCTTCGGTCACGGGGGGCTCCTCGGGGGTCGGGATGTCCCCGAGGCTACTCCCGGGTTTCCGACGACGCCGTGACGGAGGTCTCGTCCATTGCCTGCTCGCCGTGCGGCCCCTCGACGTCCGGGAGCGGCTGGTGGCGCCGGCGCAGCACCTGCGCCCACCGCCCGAACGGCCCGCGCTGGGCTCCGCCGACCTCGGATGCCGCGACCTCGGTGCCGGGGTCGTCGGCGGCGGCCACCGCCGCCTGCGCCACCGGCACCACGCCCTCGCCGCGGCGGGGTTCCGGACGTCGCTCCGCGCCGCCGTCCGGCCAGTACCCGGCGGCGGCGCAGATGCTCGGCAGCACGGTGGCCGCCATCCGCGCGTAGCCCGCGGCGCTGGGGTGGAAGCGGTCGGAGCTGAACATCACCCGGGGCTCGGCGGCGAACTCGTGCCCGAGGATGTCGCCGAGGGACACGCTGCGGCCCCCGGCCTCCACCACGGCGATGGTCTGGGCGGCCGCGAGCTCACGGCTCCACCGGCGGGCGATGCTGCGCAGCGGCTGCGGGACGGGCTCGATGGTGCCCAGGTCGGGGCAGGTGCCGACGACGACCTCGGCGCCGGCCTCGCGGAGCCTGGTGACGGCGGCCGACAGCGCCCGCACCGCCATCGCCGGCTTGATCCGGTGGGTCACGTCGTTGGCACCCACGAAGATCGCGGCCACGTCGGGGGAGGGCACCCGTTCGAGCAGGTGCTCGACCTGCGCGGTGAGGTCCGCGGACTCGGCGCCGACCGCCGCGACGTTGGTCAGCCGCACCGGTCGGGCCGAGACCGCGGCCAGGCCCGACGCGATGATCGCGCCGGGAGTCTCCTCCGAGCGGTCGGCCCCGAGACCGTCGGCGCTGGAGTCGCCCAGGACGATGAGCTCGATCGGCTCGCCCGCCCCGGCCCCGTAGACGCCGTCCGCCTCGGGCCCCTCGAGCCCGAAGGGCTGGCCGATCCAGCGACGAGCCAGCTTCGCCTCGGCCGCCACGACGCCCAGACCGAGGGCGCCGAGGAAGGTCAGTCCGCCACCGCCGAACGCGGCCGCGGCGGCGATCCGCCGTGCTCTGCTCGCTCGCGACATCCCGACCTACCTCCCTCCCGCGTCACGTGTCCCTCTCCGGTCGGACACACCGGCGCGCCGTGCCGGAGCGGGACACTTGATCATGGTCTCAGGGGGTACCGCGAGAGGAAGGCGCGGACGGCGTCGCGCGCGCCGTCGCGGATCTCCGGTCCATGCGTGAAGGCCGCGACGCGGTAGTCGAGCTCGCCGAGCACGTGGGCCGTCCGCTGGGAGAGCCGGAAGTTGTTGCACAGCAGCCGCGGCGACCAGGTGATGCCCCTGAACGCCAGGACGTTGAACAGCGCGTCGCCCGTGATCAGCACTCCCGAGGCCTCGTGCACGAAGGAGACGTGGCCCGGGGAGTGGCCCGGCGTGTGGACGACGCGCAGGCCACCGCCGACGTCGAGCACCTGGCCGTCCACGAGATCCTCACCGGCGACGAGCGGCGGGAAGCGTCCCTTGCCGCGACTCAGTAGCCGGCCCAGGCGGGTCGAGAGGTCGGGCGGTGGCGTGTGGCCCGCAGCCAGGTACTCCGCGTCCTCGCCGTGGACGCCGACCCCGGCGCCGGTCCGCCGGGCCATCTCGGCGGCGCCCCCCGCGTGGTCGGGGTGTGCGTGGGTGAGCAGGATGCGGGTCACGTCGTCCGGCCGCTTGCCGATGGCGGCGAGCCCGTCAACGATCCGACGGGGGGCCTTCTTGAGGCCGCAGTCCACGAGCGTGACCTGCCCGTCGTCGTCGACGAACGCGAAGGAGTTCACCATGGCGCGTCCCTGCGTGGGGATGCGCCAGACGCCGGGAGCCAGCTGGACTGCGGGCGATGCCACGGTCGCAGGCTACCGACACGGTTCCTCCACCAGAGCCGCGCGTGATCTTCGTACCGGGCGGGTCCGCCGTCCCTACCGTCGCCTCCATGAGCAACCTCGTGGTCACCCAGACCGGTCTCGAGCGGTTCTGGCTACGTCCCGGCACCGGGGCGTCGACGACGGCGCTCGGCGGCGCGGTGACGGCCGGCCTGGTCGCCGCCGCCCTCGTCCCCGGGAACAGTCCCGGTCTCGGCCTTGCGCTCGCGGCTGCGGCGGTCGGGGCCGTCGCGCTCCCGGGGCTGCTCAGGCGTCGTCGGTACGTCGACACCGGCGGGGTCGTGGTGGCGGTGGCGCTGATCGGCGTCGTCGCGGTGCGGGACGCGCCGTGGGTGGTGCTGCTCTGCGGCCTGGCCGCGGTCGCGGTCGGTGCCGTCGCGCTGACGGGTGCGCGGTCGTGGGTGGCGGTCGCCCTGTCGGGGGCGGCGTCGGTGCTCGGCGGCGCGCGGTCCCTGCCGTGGGCCGGTCGCGGGGCGGTGGTGGTGACCGCCCGCGGCTCGCGGCTGTGGCCACTGGTCAGGGCCGTCACGGCCGCCGCGGTGCTGCTGATCGTCTTCGGGATGCTCTTCGCCAGCGCGGACGTGGTCTTCGCCGGGCTGCTGCCGGAGGTCGACCTGGCACTCGTCGGAGTCCGGGCGATGACGCTCGTCCTCGGCGCGGCGGCGGCCCTGGCCGTGACGTACGTCGCCGCCCGTCGTCCCGAGTGGGGCGTCCTGCGCATGCCGTCGGGCCGTCCGGCCCGCCGCGTCGAGTGGCTGGTGCCGCTGCTGGCCCTCGACGTGCTCGTCGTCGCGTTCGTCGTCGTGCAGGTCTCGGCCGCGCTCGGCGGCCACCGGCACCTGCTCGCCGCTGCGGGCCTGACCTACGCCGAGTACGCCCGGGAGGGCTTCTGGCAGCTGGTGGTCGCGACGATCCTCGTCCTGCTGATGATCGCCGTCGGCGTCCGGTACGCGCCGAGGGCCACGCGTCGCGACCGGGCCGCCACGTCGGCGACACTCGCCGTCCTCGTGGTCGCCACCCTCGGTGTGGTCGTGTCGGCCGTGCGCCGGATGGACCTCTACGTCGACGCGTACGGCCTGACCCGGCTGCGGCTGTGGGTGCTGGCCGTCGAGATCTTCCTGGGTCTGGTTCTCGTGGCCGTCCTGGTCGCCGGGGTGCGGTGGCGCGGGGGCTGGCTCCCGCGGGCGGTGACCGCGGCGGGGGCCGTGACGATGCTCTGCCTGGCCGGCCTGAACCCGGACGCGCTGATCGCCCGCGTCAACACCGAGCGCCACGCCGCCGGTGCGGACATCGACCTGGCGTACCTGCGGGGGCTCTCCGCCGATGCCGTCGTCGCCCTCGACGCCCTGCCGGAGCCGCTGCGCTCGTGCGCGCTACGGGGCTCCGGCGGGCTGGACGACGGCACGGACGGGTGGGGGAGCTGGAACCTCTCCCGGTCGCGGGCGGAGGCGGCGCTGGCCGCGCGGCCGCTGGTGACGGGAAGCTGCCCGGAGTCTGGGACGATGCCCGGGTGAAGTACGCGAACTCCGTCATGGACCTGGTCGGCAACACCCCGCTCGTGCGGCTCAACCGCGTCACCGACGGCATCGCCACCACGGTGCTCGCCAAGGTCGAGTACCTGAACCCGGGCGGCTCCGTCAAGGACCGGATCGCCGTCCGGATGGTCGACGCCGCCGAGGAGTCCGGCGCCCTGAAGCCGGGGGGAACGATCGTCGAGCCGACATCCGGCAACACCGGGGTCGGCCTGGCGCTGGTGGCCCAGCAGCGCGGGTACTCCTGCGTCTTCGTCTGCCCGGACAAGGTCGGCGAGGAGAAGCGCAACGTCCTCAAGGCCTATGGCGCCCGTGTCGTCGTGACGCCGACCGCCGTCGCGCCCGACGACCCGAACTCCTACTACTCGGTCAGCGACCGTCTGGTGCAGGAGATCGACGGGGCGTGGAAGCCGGACCAGTACTCCAACCCGGAGGGGCCGGCCAGCCACTACGCGACGACGGGCCCGGAGATCTGGTCCGACACCGAAGGCAGGGTCACCCACTTCGTGGCCGGCGTCGGCACCGGCGGCACGATCACCGGCACGGGTCGCTACCTGCACGACGTCTCCGCCGACCGTGATGGCGGCCCGGTGCATGTCGTCGGTGCCGACCCCGAGGGGTCGGTGTACTCGGGCGGCACCGGTCGCCCGTACCTGGTCGAGGGCGTCGGCGAGGACTTCTGGCCGGGCGCCTACGACCCCGACGTTCCCGACGAGATCGTGGCCGTCAGCGACGCAGAGTCGTTCGGGATGACCCGGCGGCTGGCGCTCGAGGAGGGCCTGCTCGTCGGCGGTTCGTGCGGGATGGCGGTCGTCGCGGCGCTGCGCGTGGCCGAGCGGCTCGGCCCTGAGGATGTCGTCGTCGTCCTGCTGCCCGACAGCGGCCGCGGCTACCTCGCCAAGATCTTCAGCGACCGATGGATGGCGTCGTACGGGTTCGTCGCGAGCGCGGGGTCCGGCACCGTCGCGGACGTGCTGCGGCGCAAGACGGGTTCGCTGCCCGCGCTGGTGCACACCCATCCCGGCGAGACGGTCCGCGACGCGATCGAGATCCTGCACGAGTACGGCGTCTCGCAGATGCCCGTGGTCGGGGCCGAGCCGCCGGTGATGGCCGGGGAGGTCGCCGGCTCCGTCAGCGAGCGGCAGCTGCTCGACGCGGTGTTCTCCGGCGCTGCGCGCCTCGCCGACCCGGTGAGCAAGCACATGGAGCCACCGCTGCCGCTGGTCGGTGGCGGCGAGCCGATCGAGACGGTGCAGGCCGAGCTGCAGCAGTCGGACGCCGTGATGGTCGTCGTCGACGGCAAGCCCGCCGGGGTGCTGACCCGCGCGGACCTGCTCGCGTTCCTCGCCGCCTGACTTGGCCGATCTGGCCGGACGGCGGCTGCCGAGGCGGCTGACCCAGCTGTACCTGGGGCTGATCGCGTTCGCCGTCAGCATGGCGCTGATCCTGCGATCCGAGCTGGGCAACATTCCCTGGGACGTCCTGCACCAGGGGGTCGCCGGGCGCACGGGCTGGTCGTTCGGGTTCGTGACGATCGTTTCCGGCCTCGTCGTGCTGCTGCTGTGGATCCCGTTGCGGGAGAGGCCAGGCATCGGCACCGTCAGCAACGTCCTGGTGATCGGCCTGGTCGTCGACGTGGCGCTTGCCGTGCTGCCCGACCTGGACGGCGACGCGTGGCCGGCGCGCATCGCCCTGTTCGCCGGCGGCGTGGTGCTGAACGGTGCGGCCACCGCCGCCTACATCGAGAGCCGCTTCGGGTCGGGACCGCGCGACGGGCTGATGACGGGGCTCGTGCGTCGCACCGGCGGATCGATCCGGGTGGTGCGCACCGGGATCGAGGCCCTCGTCGTCGCGGTCGGCTGGCTGCTCGGCGGCACCTTCGGCGTCGGGACCGTGCTCTTCGCCCTCGCGATCGGCCCGCTCGTCCAGCTCTTCCTCCCGTGGTTCGCTATCCGTCGGCGGGCCTGATCGCCACCAGGACGACGTCGATCGCGGTGCCGTCGGGCGTCTCGCGCCGGACCTCCTCACAACGCAGGACGTCGAGGCCGGCCGCGGTCGCCGCCACTGCCATCGCGCCGGGGTCGTGCAGCAGTCGGACGTCGGACGGCCCGCCGACCCCATCGGCCAGGTTGCGCACTGCATGGCCGACGAGGACCAGTCGCCCACCGGGGCGCAACCAGGTGGCGGCCTGTTCGAGCACGCCGGGCACGTGCACGAACGACAGGAGCACGAGGTCGAACGTGTCGCCGTCCGGCTCCCAGACCCTGGCGTCGGCCAGCTCTGTGCTCACGTCGGCACCAGCGGCGGCGCGGGAGAGGGCCGTCAGGCCGGTACGGGAGAAGTCGACCGCGCGTACCGACCACCCGCGGCGGGCGAGCGCCAGCGTGTGCCGGCCGGTGCCACAGGCCAGGTCGAGGGCACGTCCCGGCGGGGTACCGGCGACGGCGTCCATCACCCGGGCGTCTGCATCGTCGGCCGAGGGCGCACCGGACTCGAGGTGAAGGGCGTCCCACCCGGCCGCGCCGCGACCGGCGGCGTCGACGTCGGTCAGCTCGACCACGGTGTGCTGCAACGGTTTCGTCGACTCGGCTCCGCAGCTCACTGGTCGGGGGGACGCGGGGCCGGAGTCGACGACGACACGCCACTCGCGCCCCTGCGCGCGCCAGTGCGACGGGGTCCGGGTCACGGACATGTCTGCGGTGTCGACCTCGGCAGGGCCCGTGGAGAGATGGGCGACCGCGGCGAAGCCGTCCTCGCGCAGGTGGGTGCGGAGGGCCACCTCGGCGACCTGTGCCGGTGGGGTCAGCGCGGCACGGCCGCGCAGCAGGTCGGTGACCACCCGGCCGCCGCGTTGTGCAGCGACCATCTCGTCCACCCGCTCGGGCCTGACCCGGCCGTACACGAGCCCGTCGGGCAGGACGACGACGTTGGGGGCGAACCGGTGGCCGCCGGTGTGGGTCGTCTCCCAGACCAGGCCGGGCTCGGCCTCCTCCAGCGCGGCGGCCAGCTCGCGTCCGGCCCGGGCGCAGCAGGCGTCCCGGCGCCCGTGGGTGCAGACCGCCCAGAGACGGTCGACGCCCTCCCAGCCGGCCGGCAGCTCGCCGCGCGCGAGCGCGTCGAGGGTGTCGTCGTCCGCCAGGTGGTCGAGCTGGTCGAGGCGCAGCCGCGCCTGCGTCGCACGGCCGGAGGTCACGAGCACCACGAGCGGTCGCCACGGCGCGTCGCGGTCCTCGCCGGAGTGCCGGCGCAGCAGCTGCAGGCGCACGTCGAGCTCGGCGGCACGCACGACGAGCCGCTGCAGCGCCTCGGGATGGTCGGGGTGCGGCGAGTCGGCGGCGTCACGCTGCCAGCGCCGGGGCTGCTCGACGAACAGCCAGGCGGTCGCGTGCGCCGCGGAGCCCGCCATCCGCTCGCCGGCGTCAAGGCTCGTCACCGAGCAGCGGGCGGCGTCGGAGCTCACCCCGTGACCCTAGAGGCGAGGCCTCAGCCGGTGGCGCCGACCGGGCAGGAGACGCCGGTACCGCCCAGGCCGCAGTAGCCGTTCGGCACCTTGTGCAGGTACTGCTGGTGCTGCGCCTCGGCGTAGTAGAAGAGCCCGGCCTCGGTCGCCGGCCGCGCGTCGGTGCTGATCCCACCGAGCCCGGCGTCGTCCAGCTTGCGTTGGTAGGCCTCGCGGGTCGCGGTGACCGCCTTCTCCTGCTCCGGCGTCGTCCAGTAGACGGCCGAGCGGTACTGGGTGCCGACGTCGTTGCCCTGCCGGTTCGCCGTCGTGGGGTCATGGCCCTCCCAGAACGCCTTGAGCACCTGCTCGGTGCTGACCTGCTCCGGGTCGTAGACCACCAGCACCGCCTCGGCATGCCCGGTGCGCGAGCTGCACGTCTCGTCGTAGGTCGGGTTCGGCGTGTACCCGCCCTGGTAGCCGGCTGCGGTGGTCACCACCCCGGGCAGCTGCCAGAAGATGCGCTCGGCACCCCAGAAGCAGCCCATCCCGACAGAGAGCACCTGCGTGCCGTCGGGCCACGGGCCCTCCAGCGGCGTGCCCAGCACGGCGTGCTCGGTCGGCACCGGGTAGGGCCGCGTCTCGCGGCCTGGCAGGGCGTCGTCCGGGCCCACCATCGTCGTCTTCGCGCGCGTGCCGAACAGTCCCATCACGTCCATCAGTGGTCCTCCGTCGAAATCGGGTCCGTCCGGCACAACCCGGTGGGCGCACCGGACGTTCCCGGGTATTCGGAGCCGGTCTCCTCCGGGATAGCCTCGCGCGGTGACCTACGACGACGCGACCACCGCCCCGCACGACTGGTCGAGCACCGGATTCTCCACCCGGGCCATCCACGCCGGCTCCGAGCCGGACGCGACCACGGGGGCCGTCGTCCCGCCGATCTACCAGGTCTCCACGTACAAGCAGGACGGTGTCGGCGGCCTGCGCGGCGGGTACGAGTACTCGCGCTCGGCCAACCCCACCCGCGACGCGCTGCAGGAGTGCCTCGCGGCGCTCGAGGGCGGCACCGCCGGCTTCGCCTTCGCCTCGGGGCTCGCGGCGGAGGACACCCTGCTGCGCACGGTGCTCGCACCCGGCGACCACATCGTGATGCCGGACGACGCCTACGGCGGCACGTTCCGGCTCGTCGACCAGGTGGTCACCCGGTGGGGGGTGGAGTACACACCGGCCGACCTCACCGACCTCGCCGCCGTCCGGCAGGCCGTCCGGGCCGAGACGACGCTCATCTGGTGCGAGACCCCGACGAACCCGCTGCTCGCGGTGGCGGACATCGCCGCCCTGGCCGACATCGCCCACCAGGCGGGCGCCCTGCTCGTCGTCGACAACACCTTCGCGACCCCTTACCTGCAGCAGCCGCTGGCGCTCGGCGCGGACGTCGTCGTCCACTCGACGACCAAGTACTGCGGCGGGCACTCGGACGTCGTCGGAGGGGCCCTGGTCGTGGACGACGCCGGCCTCGCGGAACGGATCACCTTCCACCAGAACGCTCTCGGCGCCGTCGCCGGGCCGTTCGACGCGTGGCTCACCCTGCGTGGTCTGAAGACCCTGGCCGTCCGGATGGACCGGCACTGCGACAACGCCGAGCGGGTTTCGATGTACCTCGACTCGCACCCGGCGGTGCGACAGGTGATCTACCCCGGCCTGGTCGACCACCCCGGTCACGAGCTCGCCGCGAAGCAGATGAAGCGGTTCGGCGGCATGGTGAGCTTCCGGGTCACCGACGAGCCCACCGCGCTCGCGGTCTGCGACCGCACCACCGTCTTCACCCTCGCGGAGTCCCTCGGCGGCATCGAGTCGCTGATCGAGCACCCCGGTCGGATGACCCACGCCAGCGTCGCCGGCTCGGCCCTGGAGGTGCCGGGCGACCTGGTGCGCCTCTCGGTGGGCATCGAGGACGCCGACGACCTGATCGCCGACCTCGAGCGCGCCCTCGGCTGAGCTCGCGGTGATGGTATGGTGTCAACACCATGATGACGAGGATGCAGGTGACGTTGAGTGCCGAGGAGCACCGACGGGCGAGGGCCCGGGCCGCGGCCCGCGGCGTGTCCCTCGCGGAGTACATCCGCACCCTGGTCGCCGCCGACGCCGCGGACACCACCCCCGCCGGTGACGTCACGGAGATCTTCGGGATCGGCGACTCCGGCGGGTCGGACGTCGCCGCCGCGAAGGACGAGTACGTCGGCCGGGCCGTCGCCGACAGGTGACTCCGATCACGAGCGCACTGTTCGTCGACACCTCCGCCTGGTACGCGGCAGCTGACAGCAGCGACTCCTCCCACCGGCGTGCGACCAGCGCGCTCGGGGCCGGCGATCGCCTGGTCACGACCTGGGACGTCGTGGTCGAGACCTGGCTCCTGGTTCGCCACCGGCTCGGGCGCGACGTGGCGGAGCAGCTCTGGTCGACCCTGCGGAACGGGGCGGCGGCCATCGAGACCGTGACCGAGGCCGATCGCGAGCACGCGTGGGCAACGGGACGGGCGTTCGCCGACCTGGACTTCTCCGTCGTCGACCGCACGAGCTTCGCGGTGATGGAACGGCTCGGCGTCCACCGTGTCGCCACGTTCGATCACGACTTCTCGGTCTACCGCTTCGGCCTGAGGCGGGACAAGGCCTTCGTCGTGGTCGGCTGACCGACGTGGGCGTCGTCCACTGCGTCGACGTCGGGTCGACGTTCACCAAGGGCGTGGCCGTCGACTCCGACGACGGTGGCCTGGTGGCGACGGCGTCGCACGTCACGACCCTTCCTCCGGGCGACGTGATGGACGGCGTCCGAGCGGTGACCGGCGAGCTCGCGGCGGTGTCGGGGCCGGCGGCCGAGACCCTGGCCTGCTCCAGCGCCGGGGGCGGGCTGCGGCTGTCCGTCGTCGGCTACGAGCGGGCGGTCACCGCCGAGGCCGGCCACCGCGTGGGGCTCTCGGCCGGGGCGCGCGTCGTGCACGTCGCGGCGGGGCCGCTCGACGGCGACGGCGTCACGGCCTTGCGCGCGTCGCGGCCGGACGTCGTCCTGCTCGTCGGCGGCACGGACGGCGGCAACGCGGACGTGTTGCTGCGCAACGCGAAGCGCCTTGCCCGTGTCGCGGTCCCGGTGGTCCTCGCGGGCAACTCCGAAGCCCGGGCCGAGGCCATCGAGCTGCTCGGACGGCGGGTGGTGATGTGCGACAACGTGCTGCCCAGGATCGGGGTGCTGGAACCCGCACCCGCGCGGGCCGCGATCAGGGACGTGTTCCTGCGACACGTGATCGGCGGCAAGCACCTGTCGCGCGGGAGGGGCTTCGCCGGCCTCGTCCGCGGGGCGACGCCGGACGTCGTCCTCACCGGCGTCGAGGTGCTCGCTGATGAGGTGGGCGACGTGCTCGTCGTCGACGTGGGCGGTGCCACGACGGACGTGTACTCGGCGATCACGCCGGAGGGGGAGGACGCCACCCTCCGCAAGGAGGTCGTCGCGACCCTCTGGCGGGCCCGCACCGTCGAGGGAGACCTGGGGATGCGCTGGAACGCCTCCGGCATCGTGGCCGCCGGCGTCGCGGAGCGGCTGGTGGGAGACACCGAGGTCCCCGCGCTGGAAGCTGCCGCGGCCAGGCTCGCGGCCGCGCCGGGCTCGGTGCCGGACGGCGACGCGGCCCGCGTGGTGGACGAGCGCCTGGCCACGATCGCGGTGACCGTGGCCTTGCGGCGCCACGGGCGCCCTGCGGGCCCCTCTTCGGCACCCCGCGACCTGCGGCGCGTGACGACGGTGGTCGGCTCGGGGGGCGTCCTGCGCCACGGGTCGGACGACGTGCGCCGTGGGGTGCTCGACTCGGCCACGCACGACCACGGCGGCGGGTGGCGCGTGCCGACGGCGGCGGGGACCTTCGTGGACGCCGACTACGTCCTGTTCGCGGCAGGCCTGTTGCGCGAGGTGGCGCCGACGGCCGCGGCGGGGCTCGTCACGCGGGGTCTGCGGTCGCTCTGATCGGCCGCCCTCCCCGGGTTTCGGGCATCCGCAGCGCCGCGGCCAGACCGAGGAGCAGGACGGCGGCGGTCGCGCCGAACGCGACCCGTGGCGAGAACGTGTCCGAGAGCCATCCCGCCACCAGCGGCCCGACGACCGCGCCGGCGTCCGCCGCCATCTGGAAGACGGCGACGAGCTTGCCGCTGCGGCCGGGGGAGAGGTCCCCGACCACCGCGCTCGGGGCACTGGCCAGGAAGGCCGCTCCCAGCCCGAAGCCCGCCATCGACAACAGGAACAGCGCCAGGCCCGTCGGCAGTGCGAGCAGGGCGACCGACGCCGTGCAGACCGCGGAGCCAAGGATCATCGCCGGCCGCCGTCCCCGCAGGTCCGCGACGTGCCCGGCCCTCAGCAGAGCCAGCCCCTGCGCCACCGACCCCACCAGGAAGCCGGCCCCGGCCCACGTCGCGCTGCGCCCGAGATCCTCGACGACGTACAGCGGCACCAGGGAGTTGCGGACGCCGAAGAGCATCCATCCCACGCCGACGTTCGCCACCAGGGCCGCGAGGTACGCCGGGTGACGTAGGGCGGCCAGCAGCGCGGCGCGGTCGGGGGCCACGGTCGGGACGGGGGCGTCGGGGTCGGCCACCGATGCGCCGGCGGTGTCCGCGGGCGGCCGCGGCGCGTCGTCGTCCGGCACCCCCCGCAGGCCCAGTAGGGCGACGGTTCCGGCCACGAGCAACCCGGCCGAGTAGACGAAGAACGGCAGCTGCGGGTCGATGTCGGTGAGCGGCCCCCCGACCGCCGGGCCCGCCACCCCGCCGAGCAGGAAGCCGGCCTGCCAGAGGCTGGTGGCGCGGCCGCGCTGGTGCGAAGGG
>DASROP010000054.1:0-12921 GCA_035646835.1 Actinomycetales bacterium
GGGGAGGGACAGAGTGGGTGACGGGGGTCGGCAGCCGCGCCTCAGCGACCGTCCCAGGAGTATCCGGCCTCCGCGGAGAGCATGCGCTCCACCGCCACCTTGATCATCTTCATCTCGACATCACATCCTTCTGGTGATGTCACGGACACCGCTGGGGTCCGCGCGCCCTCCGCTCCGCTAAGAACTGGGAGTGCACAATGTGAGAAGAAGTTCTGGCAGTTCGCCACCGACAGCGCCGCTGCCGACCCCGGTCACCCGCTCTGGAGTTGTGGTCCGCGCCGGGCCTCGAGGCCCGGCACAAAGGCACCGGCCGTACCCTCATCGGGCGTACCGGTGGCTCGCACCCTTTAGTGAAGGGGTCCACGTCGTCACCGTCAAGCAACTCACCGAATACGGTGCGTGAGGGCGGGGGGACGAAACGTCACTGACAGGGGCAAGTAGGCACAATCGCGGAACGTGTCCGTGCCGTCACAGCCTGGCGTAGGCTCCAGCCTTCCCCGTCACCCCGTCACCCCGTGCCGGTGCCAGTTCATTGCCCAGTCAGCCCCGGGAGGGCCCGTGTCCACCACCTTGCGCCTGCTCCCCGACCTCGAGGACTCCCTGCGGCAGATTCCCGGCATCCGGGCCGTCAGCGTCGTCACCGGCCCGGACGCGCGACCCACCGAGGTGCACGTGCTCACCTCGCCGGGCAAGGCACCCAAGCAGGTCGTGCGCGACGTCCAGTCCCTCGCGCTCGCCCAGCACGAGATCGACATCGACCACCGGATCGTCAGCGTCGTGCAGATCGGGGAGCCCGACCTCGAGATCACGTCCGAGCACGCCGCGGTCCCCGACGGCCCCCCGCGACCGGCGGTCGGCTCGATCGGAGTCCGGACCAGCCGCGGTGAGTGCCACGTCGAGGTGACCCTGGTCGCGGGCGACGAGAGCTACACCGGTTCGGCGCTCGGACCGACCAGCGCCTCGGCGCGGGCACGTGTCGTCGCCGCCGCCACCCTGGCCGCACTCAAGGAGCTGCTCGGTCTGCGCTGCGAGGTCGACAGCGCGCAGGTCGTCGCCGCCGGCGCGCGGGAGGTGGCGCTGACCGTCCTCACGCTGTCGGTGCCGCGGACCGGTGACCAGGTGCTCACCGGCTCGGCGCCCGTGCGCGGTGACGCCGCCGACGCCGTGGCCCGCTCGGTGCTCGATGCGCTCAACCGCACGCTGATGGGCTGACGGCTCGTGCGACGATAGGGCTCACCGACCACCGAGGAGTGACCAGATGAGCAAGCGCGCCCGCAAGCGCCGCGCCCGCAAGGGCAACGGAGCCAACCACGGCAACCGTCCCAACGCCTGAACCGACCGGCGGGGGTCAGCCGTCCATCTCGATCCGGACCTCCGTGATCCGGGTCATGATCCGCAGCCGCAGTCCGTCGGGAGCCGGCTCGCACGCGCAGGAGCGGCGCACCAGCGCCTTGAGGGCGTTCTCCAGGTCGTACTCCCGCAGGCACGGTCCGCACTCGTCGAGATGCTGCCGGATCTTGTCGACGTCCAGGTGGGTCGGCTCGGCGTCGAGGTAGGAGTAGACTTGGTCCAGGACGTCTCGGCAGTCCACGTCGTGGTGCTTGCCACAGCTCATGACGGGTCGACCTCCGGGCCGGGTGCAGTGACCGAGGCGGGCACCAGGCCACGCTCGCGTGCATAGTCCTCGAGAAGCTCCCGGAGCTGTCGACGGCCGCGGTGCAGCCGCGACATCACGGTGCCGATCGGCGTGCCCATGATCTCGGCGATCTCCTTGTAGGCGAAGCCCTCGACGTCCGCGTAGTAGACGGCCATCCGGAACTCCTCCGGGATGGACTGCAGCGCTTCCTTGACGTCCGAGTCGGGCAGGTTGTCCAGCGCCTCGGTCTCGGCCGACCTCAGACCGCGAGAGGTGTGGGACTCGGCCCGCGCCAGCTGCCAGTCCTCGACGTCGTCCTGCTGCGCCTGCTGCGGCTGCCGCTGCTTCTTGCGGTACGTGTTGATGTACGTGTTCGTCAGGATCCGGTACAGCCATGCCTTGAGGTTCGTTCCGGGCCGGTACTGGTGGAACGACGCGAAGGCCTTGGTGAAGGCCTCCTGCACCAGGTCCTCCGCATCCGCGGGGTTGCGGGTCATCCGCATCGCGGCGGAGTACAGCTGGTCCAGGTACTGCAGCGCCTCGGCCTCGAAGCGGGCGACCCGCTGCTCGGCGGTCTCCGCCTCCGGAGCCCGGCTGGTGTCCTCAGTCATCGTCGGCGAGCCTAGTGCCCCGCCAGGGCGTCCGCCGACCGGGCGCAGGGGCTGCTCCACGGTGTGACCGGCGTCCAACACGACCAACATCAACCAGGTCCTCCCACCGGATTCTCGACGTCGCGACCACCGTTGCGAACGCCGTCCCGCGCGCCGTCATTCCGGCCACTACGGTGCTGGCCATGAGTGAATCGAGATTCATGCAGCTGATGCAGGAGCAGGTCCGGCACGAGTTCACCGCGCACCAGCAGTACGTCTCGGTCGCGGTGTGGTTCGACGCCGGCGACCTCCCCCAGCTCGCGGCGCACTTCTACCGCCAGGCGATGGAGGAGCGCACCCACGCGATGATGATGATCCAGTACATGCTCGACCGGGACGTGCCGGTCTCGGTACCCGGTGTGGACGACGTCCGTAACGACTTCTCCGACGTCCGCGCCCCGATCGCCCTGGCGCTCGAGCAGGAGCAGGAGGTGACCCGCCAGATCGAGGCGCTGTTCCGCGCGGCGCGCGAGGAGGGCGACGCCCTCGGCGAGCAGTTCATGCTGTGGTTCCTCAAGGAGCAGGTCGAGGAGGTCGCCTCCATGCAGACCCTGCTGGCGGTGGCCGAGCGCGCCGGCGACAACCTGTTCCACCTCGAGGACTTCGTTGCCCGCGAGAAGATCGCCGACGACAGCGACGACTCCGCCGCCCCGCCCACGGCGGGCCACGCCCGCTGACTCACGAGAGGGTGGGCAGCCACTCCAGGACGGCGTCGGTGACGGCCGGCACGTCGCGCGACAGCCCGTGGTCGCCCTCCACCCCCACCACGTGGACGGCGGACGGCGCGACGGCGCGCACCTCGTCGGGCGACCCGAAGGGGTCTCGGTGGCCCTGGACGACGAGGGTCGCCGGGACGCCGGCCAGCTCGCCGGCGCGGCTGCGCTCCGGCTTCCCGGGTGGGTGCAGCGGGAAGGCGAGGCACAGCACCGCCGCGGCGCCGACCTCCCGCGCGGTCCGGCAGGCCACCCGGGCGCCGGCGCTCCGTCCGCCCTGCACGAGCGGCCCCCGGCCGCCCAGCACCCCCTTCATGAGACCCGGCACGATCTGCAGCCACGCCTCGTCGAGCCGGGGCGGCGGCGCGGCCACCCGCCGACCTGCCACCCGCCAGGGCTGCTCGACCAGGGCCACCGCCCAGCCCGTCCGGTGCGCCGCGGCCGAGACGGCCAGCAGGTCCTTCGCACCCACTCCCCCGCCGGCACCGTGGCTGAGAACGAGACGGCCGGCGTCCCCGTGCCGGACGTAGGCGCGCGCCGGCCCGAGGGTCGTCGGCACGTCCACGACCTCACCGGGCACGCCGGCGTCCGGGGCATGAGGCTCGCTCACGTGAACAACGTGTCGTCGGCGGCGCCGATCAGCTCCCCGGTGACCGGGTCGACCGCCCCGACGATCTCGTCGACGGCCAGCGGCGCCACCAGGTCGGGCGAGCTGTTGCGCACGTCGTTGACACGGGTGGACACGGGAACCGCGCGGAAGCCGCCGGGAGCGGGCGGTAGCAGCAGCGCCCGCACCTCGTCGGTGTCGGTGACGGACGGCGACAGCCAGGCGTCCCAGCGATCGCGCGGCAGCGCCAAGGGCATCCGGTCGTGGATCCGTTCCAGATCGGGCTCCGCGGCGGTCGTCACGATCGCGTAGGTGACGAGCCACGCCAGCGGGTCCTCCGCGTCGCGGGCGTCGTCCCGCCAGAACTCGTACAGCCCGGCGAAGGCGACGCCTCCGCCGTCCGCGCCGGTGACGAAGAACGGCTGCTTGCGTGGTTTGCCCTTGGCGTCGGTCGTCGAGGGGCTGGGCTGCCACTCGTACCAGCCGTCCGCCGGCACGAGGCAGCGCCGGGCGACACCGGCCTTCGCGTACGCGGGCTTGTCGAGAAGCGACTCGGCGCGCGCGTTGATCATCCGCGACCCGATCGACCGGTCCTTCGCCCACGACGGGACCAGACCCCAGACCAGGGCCCTGAGCTGTCGCGCCGGAGCGGCGTCGCGGTCGTCACGTGGCGCACGCTCGAGGACGACGGGGGCGGTCTTGGTCGGAGCCACGTTGAAGTCCGGCTCGAGCACGAGGTCCCTGGCCCTCGACACCGCGCCGGGGTCCAGGATCTCGAACTCCTCGACGAGGTCGTCTGGGCTGCTGCTCGCCGCGTACCGACCGCACATGAGGCTCAGCCTGCCACGGGCCACCGCGCGAAGATCGAGTATGGCGTCCGGCTAGCCGCCGCGACCCGGATGCGGTAGCAAGGACGCATGACCATCGTGCGCCGCATCGCCCGCCCCCTCCTCGCCGCCCAGTTCGTGGACGGGGGCCTCGACCAGTTCCGGCACCCGGCCACGAAGGTCGACCGCGCGCGCCCGGTCGTCGACAAGATCGCCGAGCCGCTGCGACTGCCCAACGACCCTGAGCTGCTGGTGCGCGCCAACGGTGCCGCGATGGCCGGCGCCGGGCTGCTGTTCGGCATCGGCAAGCTGCCGCGGCTGTCGGCCCTCGTGCTCGCCGCCACACTGGTGCCGACCACGTACGCGGGGCACGCCTTCTGGACCGAGAAGGACGCCGCCAAGCGCAAGCAGCAGAAGGTCCACTTCCTCAAGAACGTCGGGCTGCTCGGCGGGGTGCTGATCGCGAGTGTCGACACCGAGGGCAGGCCAGGTCTGTTGTGGCGCAGCCAGCACGCCGCCTCCAGCGCGCGTCGCACGGCGCGTCATGCGAAGAAGGACGCGAAGCGCGCCACCCGCGAGGCAAAGCGGGAGACGCAGCGGGCCGCGCGCCGCGCCGGCGACGCGGTCGGCATCGACTGACCCCGCGACGATCAAGGAACTCCCGGTCGCTCAGCTCAGTCGTTCGATGCCGGGATGGTCGTCGAAGCCGCGGTCGAACGACATGATGCGGACGACGCCGGCCTCCGCCATCGCAGCGAGGTGGACCGCGTCCCTGGCCGAGAGGTCGCGCCGACCCAGCATCAGCTGCTTGGCTCCCTCGACGGTGGCCAGCGTGACGGGAAGTACGTCGTCGACGATCCCCAGCACGACGTCGAACGCCGGCTGGATCGCATCCCGCCGCCCGATGGCGCCGTACCGGTGGCAGATCTCCTGCAGCACCTCGGCGTCGGTCAAGAGGCGCTCGGAGCGGGAGATGGCCCGATCGAGCAGCCGCGCAGCGCCCGCCTTGTGAGGGTGCTCGGCGCCGACGAGGTACATCGGGATGTTCGAGTCCACGAAGATCACGGCGCGGAGTACCCCCGCTCGACCTCGGCGAGCATCTCGTCGATGTCCGCGGTCGGGAAGTCGTACTGCGCCGCGGCTCGGACGACGGCCAGCCGACCCTCCACATCCGCCGAGGAGCCTTGTCGGCGGGCCTGGCGCAGGGTCTGGCGCACCCACTCCGACACCGTGGTCCCCCGTGACCGCGCCGCCTGCCGGAGCTCCTCGAACTCGGCGTCCTCGAACACCACCTGAAGGCGCTTACTCATACCTTGAGTATGCCACCCGTACGGCTGAGTCACCGTAGTCTCGGCCCATGGACGACGTCCCAAGCTGGCCCGCGCCGACAGCGATCTCACCGGTCGACGCGACGGTGGTGCTGCCGGGGTCGAAGTCCCTGACCAACCGCTACCTGGTGATCTCCGCGATCGCGTCCCAGCCCTCCCGGCTCCGGGCGCCGCTGCGCTCCCGCGACACGCTGCTGATGGCGGATGCGCTCCGCGCCCTCGGTGCCCGCATCGACGACGTCGCCGTCGCCGGGCGCGAGGATCCCGACTGGGTCGTGACGCCGTCCGCGCTGGTCGGCGGGGCGCGCGTCGACTGCGGGCTGGCCGGGACGGTGATGCGGTTCCTGCCGCCGGTGGCGTCGCTGGCGCACGGCGACGTCGCGTTCGACGGCGACCCGCGGGCCAGAGAGCGCCCGATGGGTCCGGTCATCGCGTCGCTCCGAGAGCTGGGTGTATCGATCGAGGACGACGGGCGGGGGGGCCTGCCCTTCACGGTCCGGGGCACCGGGTCGGTAGCCGGCGGGCAGGTAGAGATCGACGCGACGGCGTCCAGCCAGTTCGTCTCCGGGCTGCTGCTCGCCGCCCCCCGCTACGACCGCGGACTGGTGCTGCGGCACGTCGGCGCCCCCATTCCGTCCCAGCCGCACGTCGCGATGACCGTGGAGTCGTTGCGGGACGTCGGTGTCGTGGTGGACGACGACTCGCCGGACGTGTGGCACGTGCACCCGGGCGAGGTCTCGGGGCTCGACGTCCTGGTCGAGCCCGACCTGTCGAACGCCGCCCCGTTCCTCGCCGCGGCGGCAGTCACCGGGGGCCGGATCACGGTGCCCGGCTGGCCGCAGTGGACCACCCAGGCCGGTGATGCGCTCCGCGACGTCCTCGATGCGATGGGGACCGAGGTGAGCCTCGAACGCGAGGGGCTGACGGTCCGCGGCACCGGCGAGCTGTACGGCATCGACGTCGATCTGCACGACGCGGGCGAGCTGACGCCGGTGGTGGCTGCGCTGGCAGCGCTCGCCGAGTCGCCGTCACAGCTGCACGGTGTCGCCCACCTGCGGGGGCACGAGGCCGACCGGCTGGCGGCGCTGGCGCACGAGATCAACGCCCTCGGCGGCGACGTGACCGAGACCGACGACGGGCTGGTGATCCGCCCGAAACCGCTGCGCGGCGGGGACTTCGCCACCTACGACGACCACCGGCTGGCGACCGCGGGCGCGGTGATCGGCCTGCGCGTGCCCGGCGTCCGGGTCTCCGACATCGAGACCACGGCCAAGACGCTGCCGCACTTCACGCGCCTGTGGCAGCAGATGCTGGACGGCGACGGTCCCGCACACGCAGCCGAGGCCGGGTGAGCCCTCGACCACGTCGCTACGACGAGAGCGACGTGCGGATCCGGCCGAACCCCAGGGGCAGCAGGCCGCGCACCAAGGAACGACCCAGCCACGACGAGGCCGTGCCGGCCCGGGTGCTGACCGTCGACCGCGGTCGGTGCACGACACTGGTCGGCGAGGGCACGAACAGCGAACGGATCGTCGTGTCGATGAAGGCCCGCGAGCTGGGCCGCACCGGGATCGTCGTCGGCGACCGGGTTGCCCTCGTGGGAGACACGTCGGGAACGACCGACACGCTGTCCCGCATCGTCCGGGTGGAGCCGCGCACCCACACCCTGCGGCGGACGGCGGACGACACCGACCCGGTCGAACGGATCATCGTGGCAAACGTCGACCAACTCGTCATCGTCACGGCGCTCGCCGACCCCGAGCCACGCCCGCGGATGGTCGACCGCTGCCTGGTCGCAGCCTTCGACGCCGGCCTCGAACCGTTGCTGTGCCTGACGAAAGCCGACCTCGTCGATCCTGATGCCTTCCTCGACGCCTACCGCCCGCTCGACGTCCCGGTCGTCACGACGCGACGCGACGGCGACCGCATCGTCGGCCTCGACGACGTCCGCACCCGCCTCGAGGGACGGGAGAGCGTGCTGGTCGGCCACTCCGGTGTCGGCAAGTCGACGCTCGTCAACGCCCTGGTGCCGGACGCCGACCGCTCCACCGGAGTCGTCAACGTCGTCACCGGCCGGGGACGCCACACGTCGTCGTCCGCCTACGCCCTGCGGCTGCTCACCGCGGACGGCGAGGCCCGCGGCTGGGTGGTCGACACCCCGGGCGTCAGGTCCTTCGGGCTCGCGCACGTCGACCCATCGCGACTGCTGAACGCGTTCGGAGATCTCGCACCTGGTGAGGCCGGATGCCCGCGCGGCTGCACCCACGACGAGCCCGAGTGCGCACTCGATGCGTTCGTCGCCTCCGGCGCCGCGGGGGACGCCGGCCCGGCCCGCCTGGCCTCGCTGCGCCGGCTGCTGCGCAGCCGGCAGCCCGAACCCACCGACGACGGGCGCGCACAGGGTCCTTGATCATCACCCGTCGATCGTGGATCGGGTCCTTGATCACCACTCGTTGATCAAGGACTCCGTGCTCGGTCACTGCTCGTTCGTGAACTCCACCAGCTCCTCCCAGACGGCACGGGACCCCGAGTCGCCGACCCGTACCACCCAGACCACGGCCGCCACGGCCGCCACGACCGCGACCACCAGCACGAGGCGGCCCAGCCCCTCGCGACGTCGCACCAGGGCGACCAGAAGCGAGGCGAAGAGCAGCCCGACCACGAAGTACGGCATCTTCTCGCCGAGTTCCGAGTGAACCGCGACCGCCTCCTCCCCGACGCGGTCCTCGAGCTCCTGCCCCGCCTCCTTGGCCACCGCGGTGATGGCGAGCAGTCCGGTGTTCGCCGCCACCACGAGCCAGAGCCACACCTGGGGGGGACGACGAACCGCCACGGCCACCGTGACGAGCGACATCACCGGGATGCCGACGACCACGGCGTGCACGACGAGAGGGTGAAGCGGAAGGCCCGCGATGGTGTCGAACATCTCATGATCGTGCCACGGAGTCGGACCAGGCGGGAGTCAATCGACGCTTCCCCCGCTTCGCCAGTACACGCCGTCGGCTCGGGAGAGGAAGCCTGAGTCGACCAGGTAGCGCCGCACCATCGCGACGTCGTCGTGGAACGCGCGCGCCATCGCGTTCACCTCGACCTCGGTGTAGCGGCGGCCGGGTTCGAAGACACGGGCGATGTGATCGAGCACGACGAGGCGCTTGCGGTGCTTGGCGGGCATCGCCGTCAGCCGGCCCTCGCCGTCGAGGAACGCGTTGAGGACCCGCTCACGGTCGGCGAGCGCCTCGTGCAACGGCATCTGGTCCATCGACCCATCCTCTCCCCCACTCGCCTCCCCGAGCAGGGCAGGGCCAGCCGGTACCGTGCCCGGGTGAACACCGAGACGGCACGCCGCGTGGCGTCCTACGACGACGACCTCCGCCTGGCGCACGTCGTCGCCGACTCGGTGGACGGCCTGACCATGTCGCGGTTCAAGGCGCAGGACCTCGTGGTCGAGACCAAGCCGGACCTGACGCCGGTGAGCGACGCCGACCGCAACGCGGAGGAGCTGGTGCGCTCGCAGCTGCGCCGCACCCGGCCGCGGGACGCGGTGATCGGCGAGGAGTTCGAGAGCACCGGCCACGGCCCGCGCCAGTGGGTCGTCGACCCCATCGACGGCACCAAGAACTTCGTGCGGGGCGTCCCGGTCTGGGCGACGCTGATCGCCCTGGTCGACGCCGGCCAACCGGTGCTCGGCGTGGTCTCGGCACCGGCCCTCGGACGCCGCTGGTGGGCTGCCGTCGGCTCGGGGGCCTGGACCGGCCGGGCGCTGTCATCGGCCCAGCGGATCCACACGTCCTCGGTGACGAACCTGTCGGACGCGTCGCTGGCGTACTCGTCCCTCGCCGGGTGGGAGCGGCACGGCCTGTTCGACGAGTTCGTCGACCTCACCCGCGCCGTCTGGCGGACCCGCGGCTACGGCGACTTCTGGTCCCACGTGCTGGTCGCGGAGGGTGCCGTCGACGTCGCCTGCGAGCCGGAGCTGGCCGTGCACGACATGGCGGCGCTGGTACCCATCGTCACCGAGGCCGGTGGTCGGTTCACGTCGCTCGACGGCGAGGAGGGGCCCTTCGGCGGCAACGCCCTGTCCACCAACGGCCACCTCCACGACGAGGTCCTCACCCGGCTGACGAGGCGCAGCACCGACGGCGCGAGCAGCAAGGCGTAGAGGTCGAACCAGCCGTAGCCCCCCGCCGCTCCCGACGGCGGGTTGCCCTGGCTGACGACACCGAGGACCGGGTCGTGCGTCGCCCAGACCCACGTACCCAGTGCCGTGCCGACCAGCTCGAGCCACGACACCACGACGAAGGCGCCGACGTACAGCAGCTGCGAGCGTCCCCACAGCAGGAAGCCGACGAGGCACGCGAACCAGAAGGCCCCCAGGGCATCGGGTCGCTCCGCGAACGTCACGCCGTACACCGCCCAGGCGCCGCCGACGACCAGCGTCGAGGTCACCAGGGGACGACGGAAGCGCGCGAACAACGGGGTCCGCCCCAGCGCCAGCGCCGACAGGTACACCAGGCCGTGACCCGGTGGCACGTACGCCGGCACGGTCTCCAGCCGGTAGGTGTAGGCCTCGAGCAGCGGCGAGAATGTGTACTCGACCGCCGTCGCGAGCACGACGACGACGGCGGTCTGGGCGCGGACGAGGGCGGCCTCTCGGTGCAGCAGGAGCACGAGCAGGCCCCAGGTGAGGACGCCGAGCGCCACCTGCTCGGCCATCGGCCCCGACCGGTCGAGCCAGAGGATGCCGCCGACCCACGCCATCACCGTGCCGCCGAGCAGCAGGTCGCCGCGCGAGGCGCTGAGCTCGGTCACGACTTCTTCGGCTTGGCCTTGGCGCCGTCCGGCTCGTACGGCTCGCTGGCGTCGCCCTCGCCCGGCTCCCGCTCCTTGATCCGCAGCAGCCACGCGGTGACCCCGAGCAGCAGCACCAGGAAGCCGAGCACGCCGATCTCCATCAGCGAGTCCATGAACTCGGGCGTGCCGACCTGGTCGGCGGCCTCGACGGACAGCACCACGATCTCCTTGATCGAGGCGATGATCCCGACGAGGAGGAACGGCTCGGCGATCAGCTCACGCTTGGCGATCGTGATGCGGACCGCAAAGAGCAACTCGACCACGATGAACACCAGCAGCAAGGTGTCGAGCACCTGCAGCGCCACCATGCCTTCGCCCGCGTCGGAGCCGAACAGCGACGGGATCTCGCGGGCGACGACGACGAGCAGCGACAGCGCGGTGACGACGAGGAACGCGGCGATGCCGACGTAGACGACACCCTCGGCCATCTCGAGCGCCCGGTTGCCGATGCGGACCCGGCGGGGAACGTCCTTGGACGTCGTCTCGTCGGATGGCGGCCGGTTCTCGTCGGGGTCGCTCACCCGTCGATCATGCCCGACGGCGGCTGCTGCTGCGTCCCCCTGACGCGCGGCGGCGGCTGTTCCCCTGGCGTCCGGCCGGACGGCGTCCGCGCGTCTCGTCGTCGGAACGGGCAGGAGGTCGCACCGCGCGGACGACGACCGGCGTGCCGGACGTCGCGATCTCGCGGACCGCCTCGTGGCCCGGGTGCACCGTGACGACCGTCGGGCTCACCTTGGCCATCTGGTGCAGGCGCGCCATGTCGCGCATCTGCGCGTGCTGCACGAGCGCGAGCACGGTGCCTGACGAGCCCGCACGTGCCGTGCGCCCGCTGCGGTGCAGGTAGTCCTTGTGGTCGTTGGGCGGGTCGAAGTGGACGACCAGGTCGACGTCGTCCACGTGGATGCCGCGGGCCGCGACGTCCGTGGCGACCAGCACCCGAGGGCTACCGGCCGTGAAGCCGTCCAGCGCCCGCTGCCGCGCGCCCTGCGTGAGGTTGCCGTGGATCGCCGCCGCCTCGACACCTTCGCGCTTGAGCTGCTTGGCGAGACGATCGGCGCCGTGCTTGGTGCGGACGAAGATCAGGGTGCGCCCGGGACGCGCGGCGACCTCGGCGGTCACGGCGAGCTTGTTCTCCGATCCCACCGTGAAGACGCGGTGGTCCATGGACTCCACCGGGCTCGCGGCCGGCGCGACCGCGTGCATCGCCGGGTCGGTGAGGTAGGTGCGCACCAGCTTGTCGACGCCCCGGTCGAGCGTCGCCGAGAACAGCAGGCGCTGACCGTTGGGCGGTGTGGCGTCGAGGATCGTCTTGACGGCCGGCATGAATCCGAGGTCTGCCATGTAGTCCGCCTCGTCGAGGACGCAGATTTCGACGTCGTCGAGGGTGATGGACCGACGCTCCATCAGGTCGATCAGGCGGCCGGGGGTGGCGACGACGATGTCGACGCCGCGCTGAAGCTCATTGATCTGGCGGCCCATCGGGGCACCGCCGTAGACCGTGGTGACGCGGATGTTGAGGTCTCGCCCGAGCGGCGCGATCGCGTCGGCGACCTGCCTGGCGAGCTCGCGCGTCGGCACCAGCACCAGGCCGCGGGGAGCCGTCGCCCGACGCCGGCCGCCGGCGAGGCGGGAGAGCATCGGGAGGCCGAAGGCGAGCGTCTTGCCCGATCCGGTCTGGGCGCGGCCGAGCACGTCGCGGCCGGCGAGGACGTCGGGCATGGTGCGCGCCTGGATCGGGAACGGCGTGCGGACGCCGGCCTTCGCGAGCGCGTCGACGAGTGGCACGGGCAGTCCGAGCTCGGCAAACGTCGAGACCGCGGGCGCGGGCGTGTTCATCGCGTCGGTGAGGGCCGCCTCGAGCGCGCTGACCGCAGGGGCCGCGGCGGGGACGTTCGGACGGGAGGGGCCGCGGCGGCGGTTCGGACGACGGCCGCGGGACGTGGACGAGGGCGTGCGGTAGTGCGACATGCGGAAATTGCTCCAAGCGCGGATCGAAGGCCGCAACTCGGAACCGCGTCGCACGCAGCGACTTCGACGGTGATGTGGGAGCGACCTCGCGGGCTGCTCGCCCGCGGGAGTGGGCCGGCAGGAGGCCGACCGCGATCAAGGTTACCAGCGTTATCGTGCCGCCATGACCATCGAGGAGATCGACACCGACCGCTTCGCCACCGCGCACGCCGCCGGGGCCTTCGTCCTCGACGTCCGGGAGCCGCACGAGTACGAGGCGGGACACGTCCCGGGTGCGGTGAACATCCCCCTGTCACAGCTACCGGTCCGGGCGCAGGAGCTGGGCGGCCACGATCGGGTGT
>DASROP010000055.1:0-3485 GCA_035646835.1 Actinomycetales bacterium
TCGACCTCCTCCGGGGAGGGGTGCGCGCCGGGCGCCAGGGGGCTCACGAGTCGTCTCCGGTGTCGGGGTCGGGCCGGTCGGCGTGATCGGCTCCTGGAGCTGCGACGCTCGCGGCGCCCCCGGGGTTCCCGCTGGGGCGCAGGATCTCCGCGAGCGCGGCTCGGCCCCGTGCGCACCGCGACTTGACCGTGCCCTCGGCGACGCCCAGCACGACGGCGGCCTCGGCCACCGCCATGTCCTCCATGTCCACCAGCACGAGGGCCGCGCGCTGGTGGTCGGGCAGCCGCGCCAGGGCGGCCGAGACGTCGAGTCGGGTCTCGGTCGCGGCGTGCTCGTCACGGACCGGTCGCTGGACGTCGGGCCGTTCCCGCCCGTCCTCCGGCAGCGGGACGGTCGGGCGCGACTTGGCCCGTCGCAGCCGGTCGAGGCAGGCGTTGACGACGATCCGGTGCAGCCACGTGGTCACGGCGGCGTCCCCCCGGTACCCGGCCGCCGACCGGAAGGCGGACACGAGGGCGTCCTGGACGGCGTCGGCGGCCTCGTCGGGGTCGCGCAGGGTCCGCACCGCGACCGCCCACAGCCGGTCGGTGTGCCGGCGGACCAGCTCGGCGAACGCGTCGGGGTCACCGGCGACGTGGGCCGCCATCAGCTCGGAGTCGTGAGCCGGGCCGTCGTCGTCCCCCGTCGGGGTCACTGCACCTGGACCTGGGACAGCTCGATCCGGAACTCCCCGTCCACACTGGGCAGCTCGGTCCACCACAGCAGCACGTACTGGGTCTCGAACGGCTCGGGCACGTCGAACGCGATCGATCCGCTGCCGGTCGAGGTCGCCACGACCGTCGACCCCTCGAACCCCTGGGTCGGGGCGCTGCGCAGCTCCACCTCGCCGCCGCTGCCGTTGACGGCGATGGTGACCCCGCTGACGGTGCCGGCGTCGTTGAGGGCGACGACCAGGCCGAGGCCGTCCTTGAGGTTGCCGAACTCCGCGTTGGAGTAGGTGCTCGACCGCCAGAACGACTCCGGGTCGGCGTCGATGGCCCGCGGCGCGGTCTCGTCGTTCTCCCCGTCACCGCTCGGGTCGACCGTCCGGACGCCGACCACCGACGGTGCCGCCGCGGCCGGCGTCTCACCCGCCGGGCTCTCGGCCGGCTCCTCCTCGGTCGGGGCCTCCGACTCGCTCGGCGCCTCGGGCTCGGAGTCGGTGGGGGCCGCGACCGGGCCGCCCTCGCCGATGTTCGCCAGCGAGTTCACCGCCAGCACGAGGCCGATCACGACGAGCACGGCCACCACGGCGATCACGATCTTGGACTGGTCCCGGCGCGTGTCCTCGTCGACCTCGTCGGCCTCGTCCGGCGTCCCGGGCGCGGGCCCGGATCCGGATCCGAACGCCGGCGTCCACCCCGCGGGGTACTCGTCAGCCGCACTCTGGGCGGGCGTCTGCGCGGCGGGGCTCTGGGCGGCGGGCTTCTGGACGGCGGGCGCCACCGCCGGCTGGGGCGTGGTGTCGGCGGGCGGGGTCGGCGTGGACGACGCCCGCGCGGCAGCCGCGGCGGCCCCGGCGGCTGCGGCACCACCGGCGGTGGTCATCCGGGTCGGGAACCGACCGGCCGGGCGCATCGCGGTGGTGTCCTGCCCGGCCCGGTCGTCGGTCGGCCCGCTGGGGGCGGCCGCGGCGGCACCGGCGGCCGCGGCCCCGGCCGCCTTGCGGGGTCCCCACGGCGCCAGCTGGTCGGCCAGCTCGCCCGGCGTGTGCGGCCCGTCGTCGTGGGGCCCGAACGTCACCGCGCAGAGCGTGTCGAGGTCGTTGGGGACGCCGCCGACCACGTCCGCGGGCGGTGCCGCGCGACCGTTCACCTCCGGCGCCCCGAGCAGCGAGTCGGACGCGCCGAAGGGCCAGCGGCCGGTCAGTCCCGCGTACAGGAGCGCCACCAGGGCGACCGCGTCCTCGCGTGCCGCCTCGGCCGAGCCGACCTCGTCGAGGCCCTCGGCGGCGGCGTCCACCGCGAGCCCGGCGACCTTGACGCCGCCGTCCGGCGTCCGGAGCAGGCGGGACGGGCTCAGCCGGCGGTGGTGCAGCCCGCTGTCCCGCGCGTGCTCCAGGCCGCGGGCGGCCTCGCCGACGAGCGCGCGCACCTGATCGGCCGGCATCGGGCCACCCCCGGAGAGCAGGTCGGACAGCGAGGGGGCGTCGACGAACTCCGACACCACGTACGTGAGCCGGCCACCGCCGGCCCGGTCCTGGGTGCCGACGTCCAGCACCCGCAGCAGGCGCGGGTCCTCGACCATCGCGGCGCGCCGGGCGGCGTCCAGGGTCTCCTCCGCCGTGCTGCCGTCGAGAACGCGGATGCCGATCGGCCGGTCGAGCGTCTGGTCGACGGCGCGCCAGAACGCGGACCCCGCCGAGTGCTGGAGCCGCTCCTCGAGCCGGTAGCGACCGGCCAGAGCCGTGCCGTGCCCCACGCCGTCCAGGGTGTCCACCTCCACGATCCGAGTGTCGTGCTGTGCTGCCCATGCTAGGTGGCGCGCGGCGCCGCGACGTGGCGACGGGCCGGGAGGTCAGCCGGTGACCGGGCGGACGGCACCGTAGATGCCCGGCCACAGGGCGGCGACCCGGACGACGTCCCCGGTCCGTGGGGCGTGCACCATCCGGCCCTCGCCGATATAGAGGCCGACGTGGTGGATGGACGACGGGTCGCTGCCGTGGGCCCAGAACACGAGGTCACCGGGGGCGAGCTGGGCCAGCGGCACCGTGGGCAGGGCGGCGTACTGGGCCCGCGACGTGCGCGGGATCGAGACGCCGGCCTGGCGGTACGCCCACGAGGTCAGGCCCGAGCAGTCGAACGACCCGGGGCCGACCGCGCCCCACTGGTACGGCACTCCGAGGACCTGACCCGCGGCCTGGACCGCCCGGTCGGCGGTCTGGTTCGGTGCGGCGGCCGAGGGCAGCGCGCCGAGCGCGGCGACGGTGACGCCCGCCCGCGCGAGCGCGCCGGCCTCCTCCTGCCGGCGCTGCTCGAACGCCAGCGCGACGACGGCCGCGTCCGCCTCCGCCAGCAGGGCCGCGCGGGCGGCGAGGGACTCCTCGGCCCGCGCCGCGGCGTCGGCGGCCTCGGCCTCCAGGGCCTGCCGCTGCGTCCGCAGGTCCTGGACGGCCTCGGACGACGCCACCGCGGCGTCGAGCCGGACGTCGGCGTCGTCGATCGTCGCCGCGTCGGCGGCCACGATGCTGCGGACCGCCCGGAGCCCCGCCAGGACGTCGCCGAGATCGTCACCGTCGAGCAGGCTGTCGTTGAGCAGGGTGGCCACCATCCCCGCGCTGCCGCCGGACATGTAGAGGGCACGGGCACGCCTCGCGGCCTCGCCGCGCTGTTCCTGGCCGGACTCGCGGACGGCGTCGAGCTCGGCGTCGGCCGCGATCTCGGCGCTGATCACGGCTCCGAGCCGATCGGCCGCGGCGGAGTGGTCCTCGGCGGCCAGCTCCACCT
>DASROP010000056.1:0-11389 GCA_035646835.1 Actinomycetales bacterium
CGCCTGGGCCGACCGCTGCTGCGCGGCCATCAGCTCGGCCACTGCCGGGTCGTCCGTGCTGGTCAGGACCTTCTCGATCTGGACGCCGACCTCGGGTAGTCCACGCTCGTGGGGCTCCAGGAACGCGGGATCTCCGGTGAGCTGGTAGCCGCGCAGTCCGGTCTGCGCGTCGAGCATGGCCTGGAGCACGCGCCCGTTGGCCTCCACGGCGGGCGTCAGCTCGTCCGTGAGGTGGCCCACCCGCTCGCTCGCGAGCGCGAGCGCACCGGCACCCGCCAGCCCGACCAGGACGACGAGGCCGACCCCGAGGGCGAAGGCCATCCTCAGCCGCCGGACCATCGAGATGCCGTCGCCGCTCACGAGCCCACCGACGTCCGCTCGAGCGCCTCGTCACCGAACCCCTGGCGCGTCATGACCCCCCACACCTGCTTGCGCTTGGTGAGGGCCGACCACAGCCCCTGGACACGCCACCAGGCCGTCATCTGCCGGTAGCCGACGTTCTCCAGCACGCTGGCCCACACCGCTGTGCCCAGGTCGCGCCACCGGGCGTACCGGTGGAACGAGAACTCCTCCACCGCGAGCGCGGCCAGCGTGATCAGCAGCGCGTATGCGTAGGCGACGAGAACGAACTTCACTGCGAACTCAGTGTTCACGGCACCGACCACCAGACCGAGCGGCACGAGGACGATCCCCGCGAGCTCCATCAAGGGCGCGATCAGCTCGAAGAACCAGTAGTAGGGCAGGGCGACCATCCCGATCCGCCCGTACCGGGGGTTGAAGGTCATCCCGCGGTACTTCCAGAGCACCTCCCACAGGCCCCGGTGCCAGCGCCGGCGCTGGCGACCCAGCACGTTCCGGTCCGCCGGCACCTCGGTCCACAGCACGGGCTCGGCGACGAAGACGACCCGGTAGTCGCGCTTGCTGCGGATCATCCGGCGGTGGATGCTCATGACGAGCTCGAAGTCCTCGCCGATGCACTCGGCGTCCAGACCGCCGGACTCGACCAGGACGTCGCGGCGGAAGAGCCCGAACGCCCCGGAGATCAGCAGCAGGGAGCGGGCACGTGACCACCCCGTGCGACCGAGGAGGAACGCCCGCAGGTACTCCACCACCTGGATCCGGGCGAGCAGCTCCTTCGGCATCCGGACGTCGACGACCCGGCCCGCCACCACCCTGCACCCGTTGACGGCACGTACGACGCCGCCGGTGGCGACGACGCGGAGCGGGTCGTCGGAGAACGGTTTCGCGACGACGAGGAGGGCGTCGGGGTCGAGGATCGAGTCCGCGTCGACGATCGCCACCAGCGGGTAGTGCGCCGCGTTGATCCCCACGTTGATGGCGTCCGAGCGTCCCGAGTTGGCCTTGCGGACCACGACCAGCGGTGTGCGCCCGTCGGAGGGCACCCAGACCGACGTGACGCCCTCCTTGGTCCACACGTCCTGGGGGACCACTCGAGGTATGGCGACCAGGTCGAAGGCCGCGGCCAGGCGTTCGAAGGTGGCGTCCGTCGAACCGTCGTCGACGATCAGCACCTCGTGCTCGGGGTAGCGCAGCGCCAGCATGGCGCGCACCGACGGGACGATCAGGACCTCTTCGTTGTAGGTCGGTACCACCACGGAGATCGGCTGCGTCAAGGGACTCGAGGCCGCGTCCTCGAGCCCCGCGAACGGTTGCCGCCGCAGGTGGTGCGTGAACTCAAGCGAGGCGAGCACGATCAGCACGAGGTAGCTCGTGTTGATCACCAGGAAGTACAGCAGGACAGCGGTGTCGGTGGCGTCGAAGAGGGCGACGAGCGGGCCACGCAACGCGGCCACGGGGCCCCAGTCGCGCAGGGCGTCGAGCCAGGTCATCGCGAGCCGCCGAGTGCCGGCGCGGAGGTACCGCTGTGGATACCCCGGAGCCGGGCCATCGCCAGTGCCTCGCGGGCGTGCTCCCCGCCGGGGGCCGCCGCGACGCCCTCGAGCGCCTCGATCCCGGCAGCGCCGCAGCGGAGGAGAGACGCCGCCGCGTTGCTCGCCACCCGGTGGTGCGCGTCGGCGGCTAGCTCGGAGAGCCGAGGCACCGCGTCGGAGGACCCGATGTCGCCGAGGGCGCGGCTCGCGACGATCCGCAGGGGTAGCGGCTGGCCGCTGCCGGTGGCGGCGATGAGGTGACCCGTGGCCCACGGCATGCCGATCCGGCCGAGGGCGCGGGCGCTGCGCACCCGTACCTCGACCTGGGGATCGTGCAGCAGCGCGTCCATCAGGGCCTCGACCGCAGCGGTGGCCCCGGCGAGGCCGGCGATCTCGGCGGCGATGGCGCGCTGCAGCGTGTCGCCGTCGCGCAGGGTGGCGACCAGGGCCGGGTGTGCGCCGACGCCGATCCTCATCACGGCCGACGCGATGATGCGTGGGGGCACGGGACGTCGGCTGCTCACGGCTTCGAGCAGCGGTGCCGCCGCAGCGGTCGAGCGGATTCGGCCGAGTGCCCGGGCGGCCACCCGCCGCACCTCCGCGTCGTCGTCGGCGAGCAGGCGCAACAGGTCCTCGACCGCGGCCTGGCGACCGGCCGCACCCAGCACCTCGGCGCCGTGCGCGCGAGCCACGGCGCTGCGTGACCTGGTCCTGGCGAGGGCCCGCGCCAGGCTGCCTCGCTGCTCCAGCACCGCGACCACCGCGGCGTGCGCATCACCCTTCACCTTGAGCAGCAGGCCCTCGAGCGACGGCTCCACGGCCGCCCACGTCCGGGAGTCGAGGCCGGCCAGGGCCTCGACAGCACCCGGAACGTCCGACTCCTCACCCGCCACGAGACGGATCAGCGTGGGGCGGACCGGCTCGGCGGCGAGAGCCCGCAGCCGCTCCCCGCGCTGACGGTGGGCTCGCTGGGCAGCGGTGACCAGTGCCAGGGCGAGCAGCAGCCCCGCCAGGGCCACGAGGGCGGTGGCGAGGGCTCCCGCGCCGGTCACTGACCCCGGCGGGCGAGCACCGCCTGCACGCGGCTGACCAGCTCCCGCGGGCTGAAGGGTTTCACCACGTAGTCGTCGGCCCCGGTCGCGAAGCCGTTCTCGACGTCGGCCTCCTGGGCCCTGGCGGTGAGCAGGATGATGGGCACGGACGCCGTGCGCGGGTCGGCGCGGAGCTCGCGTGTCACGTCGACCCCGGAGAGACCCGGCATCATGACGTCGAGCACGACCAGGGCGGGGACGTTCTCGCGTGCGGCATCGAGCGCCGCGACGCCGTCCTCGACGGCCTGGACCTCGTAGCCCGCCTGGCCGAGCTTGAACGCGACGAGGTCGCGGATGTCGCGATCATCGTCGGCCACCAGCAGGCGCCCGTTGCTCATGACCTTCACGTCGGCAGCGCCCGACCGGTTCTTTAGCCCGATCGGGGGAACGCGAGAGGGCCCCCGCCGGTCGGCGGGGGCCCTCTCGGACGGTCGTCGGACGAGCGCGCTCAGTCGTCGTCGCTCTTGCCTCCGGGGACCGGAGTGGTCTTCTGGACCTGCATCAGGAACTCCGCGTTGCTGCGGGTGTCCTTCAGCTTGTTGATCAGCAGCTCGAGTGCCTGCTGGGAGTCCAGCGCGGTGAGCACCCGGCGCAGCTTCCAGCTGACCTGTAGCTCGTCGCGGCCGAGCAGGATCTCCTCGCGCCGTGTACCTGACGGGTTGACGTCGACGGCGGGGAAGATGCGCTTGTCGGCCAGCCTGCGGTCGAGCCGGAGCTCGGAGTTCCCGGTGCCCTTGAACTCCTCGAAGATGACCTCGTCCATCTTGGACCCGGTCTCGACGAGGGCGGTCGCCAGGATCGTCAGCGACCCGCCGTGCTCGATGTTGCGGGCGGCGCCGAAGAAGCGCTTCGGCGGGTACAGGGCACTGGAGTCGACGCCACCGGAGAGGATCCGGCCGCTCGCCGGTGCGGCGATGTTGTAGGCCCGACCCAGGCGGGTGATGGAGTCCAGCAGGACGACGACGTCCTGACCCATCTCGACGAGTCGCTTGGCGCGCTCGATGGCGAGCTCGGCCACGGTGGTGTGGTCGTCGGCCGGACGGTCGAAGGTCGAGGCGATCACCTCTCCCTTGACCGTGCGCTGCATGTCCGTGACCTCCTCCGGCCGCTCGTCGACAAGCACGACCATCAGGTGGACCTCGGGGTTGTTGGTGCTGATCGCGTTGGCGATCGCCTGCAGGACCAGCGTCTTGCCGGCCTTCGGCGGCGAGACGATCAGCCCGCGCTGCCCCTTGCCGAGCGGTGCGACGAGGTCGATGATCCGCGTCGTCAGGATGCCGGGCTCGGTCTCGAGGCGCAGGCGGTCCTGCGGGTAGAGCGGCGTGAGCTTGCCGAAGTCCACGCGCTTGCGCGCCTCGTCCGGCGTCATGCCGTTGATCGAGTCGAGGCGGACCAGGGCGTTGAACTTCTGGCGCTGGCCCTGCTGCTCGCCCTCACGCGGCTGCTTGATCGCCCCGACCACGGCGTCACCCTTGCGCAGGCCGTTCTTCTTGACCTGGCCGAGCGAGACGTAGACGTCGTTGGGTCCGGACAAGTAGCCGGACGTGCGGACGAACGCGTAGTTGTCCAGGATGTCGAGGATGCCGGCGACGGGGATCAGGACGTCGTCGTCGCTCACCTCCGGCTCGTCCACCATCGGCCCCATCGGGTCGCTGCCCCGGTTCCCGCGACGCTTGCGGTCGCGGTAGCGGTTGCGGCGACGACGACCGCCGCCCCCGCTGCCGTCCTCGTCGTCGTCCGGGCCGTTGTTGCGCTGGCGGCGGCTGTCGGAGTTGTTCCGGCCGTCGTTGCGGCCGTCGTTGCGCTGACCATCGTTGCGACCGTCGTTGCGGCCGTCGTTGCGCTGGACGTCGCTGGTCTGGGTGCGGTCACGCTGGTTCTCGTCACGGCGGCCGTTGGAGGCGCCGGCGGACGACGGCTGCTCGTCGCGCGGCGACTCGGAGCGCGGCGACTCGGGGGCAGGCTGCTCGGTGCGCGGCTGAGGCGGGGCCTCGGCGGCCGCCGTCGCCTGCGGCGCGGACTCGCGTGAGCCGCTGCCCTGCCGGGCGCGGATCGCGTCGAGCAGCTCGCTCTTGCGCATCTTGCCGGTGCCGGTCACGCCCATCTCGACGGCCAAGGCCTGGAGCTGGGGCAGCCGCATCGCGGAGAGCGCGCCACGTCGGGCGGGCGCCTCGGCGGTGCCGGGCGCGGCGGTGTCAATGTCTGTCACGAAGGATCCTTCCCCCTCGTCAGCGGCCGTGTGGACGGCCGCGGGTGTCCGGCGTCCTGCGCCGGTAGTGAAAGCCACGGGCACGTCGTAGTCGACGGCACAGGGAGTTGTGGCGGGGTGCCACCCTTGCCGACCGGGTGCCGGTAGCGGTCGATGGTGCGCTGACCTACGGCTCGGTGGATCGGGGGCGTGCACACCATAACACCGACCGGGCCGCCACGTGTTCCGGAAGGCACGAACCCGCGGTTCAGACCGTCTCGAGGACGGCGCCCTCCGTGGCCACGCCCGGACACAGCACCCGCCACGACCGCGGTGCCGCCTGGCGGACACGACGCTCCACCTCGTCCGCCCTCGTACCGAGGACCAGCACGCTCGGCCCCGCCCCGGAGACCACCGCGGCCAGCCCGTTCGACCGCAGATCCTCGACGAGCGCCGCCGTCGTCGGCATGGCCGGCGACCGGTAGGCCTGGTGGAGCCTCTCGGCGGTCGCCGGCAGCAGCAGATCGCACCTGCGGGTGACTGCCTCGACGAGCAGCGCCGCGCGCCCGGCCGTGAACGCCGCGTCGGCGTGCGGCACGAGGCTCGGCAGCATCGCCCGGGCATGAGCCGTCGGCAGCTCGCCGTCCGGCAGTGCTAGCACCGCGTCCAGGTCCGGGTGGGGCTCGACCCGGATGGCACGCGCGCCATCGGGCCCGCTCCAGCCCACGGTCATCCCGCCGAGGAGGCTCGCGGATGCGTTGTCCGGGTGGCCTTCCAGGTCACTGGCGACCTCGAGTGCGGTGACGTCGTCCAATCGCTCCGGCTGCTCGAGCAGACCGCGGACGGCGACGACGCCGGCCACCGCCGCCGCCGCGGACGATCCGACGCCCCGGCCCTGCGGCACTCCGTTGCGGCAGTGCAGGACCAGGCCGGGCTGCTCGGCACCGACGCGGGCGAAGGTGGCCCTCAGGGCGCGGACGACGAGATGGTCCTCACCGACGCCGACGCGGCCGTGCCCTTGTCCCTCGCCGTCGACCGTCACCGCGACGCCCGGCGCCCGGGTCGCGACGACCTCGACGTCGTCGTAGAGGCGCAGGGCGAGCCCGACGGCGTCGTAGCCTGGCCCGAGGTTCGCGCTCGAACCGGGTACCCGCACGCGGACGGCGGCGTCGTAGCGCAGCCGCACGGTCATGACCCGCCCAGGTTCAGCGCGGCCGCGGCGCTCATCGCGTCGGCCTGGACGCGAACCGGCTGCACCTCGGTGCCGTCGGCGGCACGCAGCGCCCACTGCGGGTCCTTGAGCCCGTGCCCGGTCACCGTGACGACGACCTGCAGGCCGGGCTCGAGCCGCCCCGACTCGTGGCGGGCCAGCAGCCCCGCGACCCCGGCCGCCGAGGCGGGCTCGACGAAGACGCCGTCGCGGCTCGACAGCAGCCGGTGCGCGGCCAGGATCTGCTCGTCGGTCACCGCCTCGATCACGCCACCGGAGGCGTCGCGCGCCGCGGTGGCCTGGCGCCAGGACGCCGGGTGACCGATCCGGATCGCGGTGGCGATCGTGTCGGGGTCGTCGACCGGGTGGCCGAGCACGATCGGCGCGGCACCGGCGGCCTGGAACCCCCACATCGCCGGGGTCTTCGTCGCCGGGCCCGGGTCGGCGCTGCCCGCCGTGTACTCGGAGTAGCCCTTCCAGTAGGCGGTGATGTTGCCGGCGTTACCGACCGGGAGGCAGTGCACGTCCGGAGCGTCGCCCAGCACGTCGACCACCTCGAACGCCGCCGTCTTCTGCCCCTCGATCCGGTAGGGGTTGACCGAGTTCACGAGCTCGACCGGGTACGCCTCCGCGAGCTTGCGGGCGAGGGTCAGGCAGTCGTCGAAGTTGCCGTCGACCGCCAGCAAGGTGGCCCCGTGCGCCACCGCCTGGCTCAGCTTGCCCATCGCGATGCGCCCGTCGGGAACCAGCACCCCGCAAGTCATCCCGGCCGCCGCCGCGTACGCCGCGGCCGAGGCCGACGTGTTGCCGGTCGAGGCGCAGATCACCGCCCGGGCGCCGAGAGCCTGGGCCGCCGAGATGGCCGCGGTCATGCCACGGTCCTTGAACGAGCCGGTCGGGTTGCAGCCCTCGACCTTGAGCCACACCTCGCACCCGGTGAGAGAGGAGATGTGGCGTGCCCTCACCAGAGGAGTCCCGCCCTCCCCCAGCGTCACGACGTGCGTCGAGACCTCGGGCGGCAGTCGGTCGCCGTACTCGGCCACGACGCCCCGCCACAGGTGGGCGCTCATCCGGGTGGACCGGTGTCGTCGCCCTCGACCCGCAGCACCGAGGCGACCGCGTCGACGACGTCGAGTCCTCCGAGCGCGGCAACAGTGTCGGTCAGCGCCGCATCGGTCGCCGTGTGGGTGACCACCACGAGGGCGGCCCGCCGGCCGTCGCCGGAGCCGACCAGTCGCTGGTGCACGGTCTCGATCGACACCCCGTGCTCGGCGAAGCACTCGGCGACCCGGGCGAGCACGCCGGGCCGGTCAGCGACGTCGAGGCGCAGGTGGTACCTCGTCGAGACCCGACCCATCGGGAGCACAGGCAGGTCGGCGTAGCGCGACTCCCCCGGCCCGCGTCCCCCGACGACGCGGTGCCGGGCCACGGCGACCAGGTCGCCGAGGACCGCGCTGGCCGTGGGCTGCCCGCCCGCGCCCTGGCCGTAGAACATCAGCGGACCGGCCGCCTCGGCCTCGATGAACACGGCGTTGAAGGCGCCACGGACGCCGGCCAGCGGGTGCTCCCGCGGGATCATCGCAGGGTGCACGCGAACCGAGACCCCTTCTGCCCCAGGGGAATCGGTGTGCTCGCAGATCGCAAGCAGCTTGATGACGCACCCGGCCTGGCGGGCAGCCGCAACGTCACCGGCGGTCACCCCGGTGATGCCCTCGCGGTGCACGTCGGCGGCGCTGACCCTGGTGTGGAAGGCGAGCGATGCGAGGATCGCCGCCTTGGCCGCGGCGTCGAACCCCTCGACGTCCGCGGTGGGGTCGGCCTCGGCGTAGCCGAGCGCCTGCGCCTGCTGCACGGCGTCACCGAAGGACGCGCCGGTGGTGTCCATCTGGTCGAGCACGTAGTTGGTCGTGCCGTTGACGATGCCGAGCACCCGCCGAACCCGGTCGCCCGCCAGCGACTCGCGCACCGGGCGCACGAGCGGGATCGCCCCCGCCACTGCCGCCTCGAAGTACAGGTCGACTCCGCGCGTGTCGGCGGCCGCGTAGAGGGTGGGACCGTCCTCGGCGAGCAGCGCCTTGTTCGCCGTCACGACGCCGGCCCCATGGGCCATCGCGTCGAGCAACAGGGTACGGGCAGGCTCGATGCCGCCGATCACCTCGACGACGACGTCCGCCCGGCGCACCAGGCCGGCCGCGTCGGTGGTGAACAGGCCGGGGTCGATGCCGACGTCACGCTCGCGGCCCGGTCTCCGGACGGCGATCCCGACCAGCTCGAGGGGTGCGCCGACCCGGGCGCCGAGCTCGTCACCGTGGTCGATCAGCAACCGAGCGACCTCGGTGCCGACCACGCCACAACCGAGGAGCGCCACGCGCACGGGGGCAACGGTGGACGGGGTCACCAGCGGATCCTCTCGCGTCCCAGCCCTCGGGCGCATGCCGTCCCGGCATGTGGGCAGCCGCGGCACGCAGTCCCTGCCGTGGCGTCGCACGCTGCCACGGGTCAGAGGTTGCCGCGCATCTCCTGCTCGCGCTCGATCGACTCGAACAGCGCCTTGAAATTCCCCTTGCCGAAGCCGAGGGAGCCGTGCCGCTCGATCATCTCGAAGAAGACCGTGGGTCGGTCGCCGATCGGCTGCGTGAAGATCTGCAGCAGGTAGCCGTCCTCGTCGCGGTCGACGAGGATCTTGCGCTGCTTCAGCTCCTCGATCGACACGCGCACCTCGCCGATCCGGGCGCGCAGCTCCGGGTCGTCGTAGTAGGAGTCCGGCGTGTCCAGGAACTGCACCCCCTCCGCCCGCATCGCGTCCACGGTCGCGAGGATGTCGTTCGTGGCCAGGGCGATGTGCTGGCAGCCCGGCCCGGAGAAGAACTCCAGGTACTCGTCGATCTGCGACTTCCGCTTCGCCACGGCCGGCTCGTTGAGCGGGAACTTCACCCGGTGGTTGCCGTTGGCGACGACCTTCGACATCAGGGCCGAGTAGTCGGTCGCGATGTCGTCACCGATGAACTCCGCCATGTTCACGAAGCCCATCACCTTGTTGTAGAAGGCGACCCACTCGTCCATCCGGCCGAGCTCGACGTTGCCGACGCAGTGGTCGATCGCCTGGAACATGCGCTTCGGGGCGCCGTCACGCTTGACGTAGGACGGTTCCCGGGCAACGTAGCCGGGCAGGTACGGGCCGTCGTAGCGCGACCGGTCGACGAGCGTGTGCCGGGTCTCGCCGTACGTGGCGATGGCCGCCGTCCGCACCGTGCCGTGGTCGTCGGAGACGTCGTGCGGCTCGGTCAGCACCGTGGCGCCCTGGGCGCGCGCGTGCTCGATGCACTTGTCGACGTCCCTGACCTCCAGCGCCAGGTCGACGACGCCGTCGCCGTGAGCGCGGTGGATGTCCATCAGGGGGCTGTCGGGAGCGACGCCGCCGTTGAACACGAACCGGGCCGAGCCCGAGCGCAGCACGAACGACTTGTGGTCGCTGTTGCCGGTCTCCGGCCCCGAGTACGCGACCAGCTCCATCCCGAACGCCGACGCGTAGAAGTGCGCGGCCTGCGTCGCGTTGCCGACGACGAACACGACGGCGTCCATCGCGGTGACCGGGAACGAGTCGGAGCTCTCGTCGTAGGCGACGAGACCGACGAGCTGCTTGAGCTGCTCGAGGTCGAGGTCGGCCTGTCGTTCCTCCGGGGTCAGCTCGAGGTCGTGCGTCGTCATGGCTCCTCCTGCTCCTCGGGGTGTTGCTCGGGGCTGGCGCCAGCGTGTCGCACGCCGTCCGGCTGGACAACAGGAGCCGTCTGAACTGATCACTGTGTACGTTCTGACGGCAGATTCCCCCGCAGAAGGAGGCAATGTGTCCACCGTCGACGCACTGGACGCCGGCATCCTGTCCTTGCTCGACTCCGCACCGCGGATCAGCGTGCTCGAGCTCGCCCGGCGACTCGGTGTCGCGCGGGGAACCGTGCAGGCACGGATGGACCGGCTCGCCCGCTCCGGCGTCCTGCGCGGTGTCGGCCCCGTGATCGACCCCGCCGCCCTCGGGTACCCGGTGACGGCGTTCTGCACGCTGGAGATCCGGCAGGGCGGGGGCCACGACGCGGTGGCCGCCCACCTCGAGACCATCCCCGAGGTACTCGAGGTCCACACGATCACCGGTGCCGGCGACCTGCTGGTGCGCGTGGTCGCCCGGTCGAATCGTGACCTGCAGCGGGTCATCGACACGGTGGTGGCGGACGACGCGGTGCTGCGGACGTCCACGGTGATCGCGCTGCAGGACCAGCTACCCCACCGCACGATGCCACTCGTCCGTTCCGCCGCAGGGGTGACACCGGCCTAAAGACTTGGCAAAGCCGGGCAGGCGGCGACGCTCCGCCCTGTTCTCCTGATCAGCGGGGCGATGATCACCGAGGCCGGACGACGGGAGAACGGCGTGGGCACAGCGTCACCGGAGCGGAGCGCGCGCATCGAGCGCGAGCTGCGTCTCGCGCTGGACCGCGAGGAGTTCATCCTGCACGTGCAGCCCATCGTCGACCTGACGACCGGCGCCGTCGTCGCGGCGGAGACCCTGGTGCGCTGGCAGCACCCGCGTGACGGGCTGCTGCCACCCGCGGCCTGGCTCGACGTCGCCGAGAGCACCGACATCATCCATGGCCTGGGCGAGTGGGTGCTCGACCAGTCGTGCCGCCTGGCGGCGTCGTGGGCCGAGGAGCTCGGTCCGCACGCACCAGTGGTCCACGTCAACATCTCGGCCCGCCAGCTCGACAGCGGACTGCTGCCGTCCCAGGTGATCGCGTGCCTCGACCGTTACGCCCTTCCCGGTGACAGGCTCGTGCTGGAACTGACCGAGACGCACCTCGACCCCCTGCCCGTCGAGCTTCGGCAGGACCTCGAACGCCTCGCGGAGCGCGGTGTGCGTCTCGCGGCCGACGACTTCGGCACCGGCTACAGCCCGTTGACCAGGCTGACCGACCTGCCGATCGAGATGCTGAAGATCGACCGCCAGTTCGTCGAGGCGATG
>DASROP010000057.1:0-16650 GCA_035646835.1 Actinomycetales bacterium
AGGGAGGCCTGCGAGGCGACGATCTCGGAGGTCGACATCGAGCCGGCCACGATGAAGACGCTCACCAGGGCCATGCTCATCGACAGCTCGTAGGAGATCACCTGCGCCGTCGAGCGCACCCCGCCGAGCAGAGGGTAGGTCGAGCCCGACGACCACCCGGCGAGCATCAGTCCGTACACGCCGATACTGGTCGCCGCGAGGATGTACAGCACCGCCACCGGCAGGTCCGTGAGCTGCAGTGGCGTCCGGATGTCCGTGAACGGGATCGTCACCGTCGGGCCGAGCGGGATCACGGCGAACGACAGGAAGCAGGGGATCGCCGCGATGATCGGCGCGAGGATGAAGACGACCCGGTCGGCCCCCTTCGGGATGATGTCCTCCTTCAGCGCCAGCTTGACGCCGTCCGCGAGGCTCTGCAGCAGACCGAACGGGCCGGCCCTGTTGGGCCCGGGACGGTTCTGCATCCGACCGATGATCCGGCGCTCCGCCCAGATCATGATGAGCACGCTCACCACGAGGTAGACGAAGATCAGCAGGGCCTTGACGAGCACGATCAGGAAGGTGTCCTGGCTGAAGTCGGCAGCCACCGGGACGTTGCCCGCCAGCGGCATCACGGTGCGCTCCCCTCGGCCGCGGGCGACAACCGGACGACGGCACCCGCATCGGCGCGCAGCGTCGACCGGACGGCGGAGCCCGCCGAGTTCGTGGGCAGCCAGACCACGCGGTCGGGCATCTCGGTGATCACCACCGGCAGCGTCACCTCACCCGCGTCGGTGGCCACGGTCACCGCCTCGCCCGCTGCCACCCCGGTCTCGGCCGCGGTCGCGGCCGAGAGCCGTGCGTGCGGCCGGTGAGCGGTCCCGGCCAAGTAAGGCTCGCCGTCCTGCCCCCGGCCGGCGTCCAGCAGCAGGTGCCAGCTCGCGAGGACTGCCTCACCCGCCCCCGGCCCGGCGGGATCGGCGGCCGGCACCGACGGCCGAGCGACCCTCTTGCCCTCCCAGGCCCCGAGCTCGGCCAGCTCCGCCCGGGCCGACGGCACGTCGCGAGCGCCCAGGTCGACGTCCATCTGGTCGGCGACCATCCACAGCACCCGCAGGTCGGGCATCGCACGGGAGTCCAGCGCCGCCTCGAAGCGGCGCCACCTGCCCTCCCAGTCGAGGTAGGTGCCGGCCCGCTCGGAGACCGGCGCTACGGGCAGGACGACGTCCGCCCGGTCGGTGACGGCGCTCGAGCGGACCTCCAGGCTGACGAGGAAGCCGACCGCGTCGAGCGCCTCCGCGGCGCGCAGCGGGTCCGGCAGGTCGTGCGGGTCGACGCCGCCGACCACGAGGGCGGTGAGCTCCCCGGCGGCCGCCGCGGCGAGGATGCCGCTGGTGTCACGGCCCGGCCGCGTCGGGAGGCTGCCGGACACCCAGGCGGCCCCGACGTCCACGCGCGCCTCGGCGTCGGCCACCGGGCGGCCGCCCGGCAGCAGGCCGGGCAGGCAGCCCGCCTCGACCGCACCACGGTCGCCGGCCCGACGCGGCACCCAGGCCAGCCGCGCCCCGGTCTCGGCGGCCAGTCGGCACGCGGCGGAGAGTGCGCCGGGAACCCCTGCAAGCCGCTCCCCCACCAGGATCACGGCACCGGGAGTGCGCACGGCGGTCGCCGTGTCGGAGACCTCCGTGGCCGACTCCGCGATCGCGGCGAGGACCTCGGCCTCGGTGCCGGGAGCCGCGGTCACCAGGGTGCCCGAGAGCTTGCCGAGGCCACGGCTGGCGAACGGGGCGACGGAGTGCACGCGCTGGCCGTGGAGGTGGATCGCCTTGCGCATCCGCAGGAAGACGATCGGCGACTCCTCCTCGGGCTCGAAGCCCGCAAGGAGTACCGCCGGCGCCGTCTCGAGGTCGGCGTAGGTGACGACACCCTCGGTCGTGTGGGTGCGGCCGGCGACGTGGTGGGCGAGGAAGTCAGCCTCCTCGTCGCTGTGCGGACGGGCCCGGAAGTCGATGTCGTTGGTGTGCAGGGCCAGCCGGGCGAACTTGGCGTAGCCGTAGGCGTCCTCGACCGTGAGGCGACCGCCGGGGAGGACGCCGACGCCGCCGGCATCGCGTGCGGCCACCAGACCGCGGGCGGCGACGTCGAGCGCCTCGGGCCAGCTGGCGGGCACGAGCGCGCCCGAGTCGTCGCGGACCATGGGGGTCGTGAGCCGGTCGGGTGCGCTGGCCCAGTGGAAGGCGAAGCGGCCCTTGTCGCAGCTCCACTCCTCGTTGACCGCCGGGTCGTCCCCGGCCAGGCGGCGAAGGACGGTCCCCCGACGATGGTCGACGCGGACCGCGCAGCCGGAGGCGCAGTGCTCGCACACCCCTGGGCTGGACACGAGGTCGAACGGGCGCGAACGAAACCGGTACGCGGCGCTGGTCAGCGCGCCGACCGGACAGATCTGGATCGTGTTGCCGGAGAAGTAGCTCGCGAACGGCTGCCCGGACTCGTCGATCAGCGAGTCACCCTGGGTGGCGATACCGAGGACGCCGGGCGAGAAGGTGCCGATCTGCTGGTCGGCGCCCCGGTGCTGCAGCTCGATGAACGGGTCGCCGGCGATCTCCTTGGAGAACCGGGTGCAGCGCTGGCAGAGGATGCAGCGTTCCCGGTCGAGCAGTACCTGCGTCGAGATCTTGATCGGCTTGGGGAACGTCCGCTTGACGTCGACGAAACGCGACGTCGCCCGTCCGTTGCTCATCGCCTGGTTCTGGAGCGGGCACTCGCCGCCCTTGTCGCACACCGGGCAGTCCAGCGGGTGGTTGATCAGCAGGAACTCCATCTGCCCCTGCTGCGCCTTGTCCGCCACCGGCGACGTCGCCTGCGTCTTCACCTGCATGCCCGCGGTCAGCTCGATGGCGCACGCCGGTTGCGGCTTGGGCATCGGACGCAAAGACCCGTCCGGCCCCGGGGTCGCGACCTCGACGAGGCACTGCCGGCACGCCCCGACGGGGTCGAGCAGGGGGTGGTCGCAGAACCGCGGGATCCCGACGCCGATCTGCTCGGCCGCGCGGATGATCAGCGTCCCGGCGGGCACGCTGACCTCGACCCCGTCGATGACCGCGCTCACCAGCTCGGCGGCGACGTCCTGGGACCCGGTGGTGGAGGTTGTCGTCATCGGGCATCGGCTCCGGCGAAGAGGGTGGAGGCGACGGGGTCGAAGGGGCAGTGCCCTTCGGTCAGGTGCCGCACGTACTCCTCCCGGAAGTACTGGATGCTCGACGTGATCGGCGACGTGGCGCCGTCCCCGAGGGCGCAGAACGACCGGCCGAGGATGTTGTCGCAGTTGTCGAGCAGGACGTCGAGATCCGCCTCGGTACCCTGACCCGCCTCGAGCCGGCGCAGCGCCTGCTTCATCCAGAACGTCCCCTCGCGGCACGGCGTGCACTTGCCGCAGGACTCGTGGGCGTAGAACTCGGTCCACCGCAGCACCGCTCGGACGACGCACGTGGTCTCGTCGAAGATCTGCAGGGCCCGGGTGCCCAGCATCGACCCGGCCGCGCCGACCGACTCGAAGTCGAGCGGGACGTCGAGGTGCTCGGCCGTGAGGATCGGCACCGACGAGCCGCCCGGCGTCCAGAACTTCAGCTCGTGCTCTCCGCGCATGCCACCGGCCATGTCGAGCAGCGTGCGCAGCGTGATTCCCAGCGGTGCCTCGTACTGGCCGGGGCGCCGGACGTGACCGGAGAGCGAGAACAGGCCGTATCCGGTGGACTTCTCCGTTCCCATCCCCGCGAACCAGTCCGCACCCTCGCGCAGGATCGACGGCACGCTGGCGATGGACTCGACGTTGTTGACGACGGTCGGCCGGGCGTACAGCCCGGCGACGGCGGGGAAGGGCGGCTTGAGCCGGGGCTGGCCGCGGCGGCCTTCGAGGGAGTCGAGCAGCGCCGTCTCCTCGCCGCAGATGTAGGCGCCGGCGCCGGCATGCACCGTGACGTCGAGATCGAACCCGGTGCCGAGCACGTCCTTGCCCAGGTAGCCCTTGGTGTACGCCTCCTCGACGGCCTGCAGGAGGCGGCGGTACACGTGCGCCACCTCACCACGCACGTAGATGAACGCATGGTTCGAGCCGATCGCGAACGAGGTGATCGCGACGCCCTCGACGAGCATGTGCGGAGCGGCCAGCATCAGCGGGATGTCCTTGCACGTCCCGGGCTCGGACTCGTCCGCGTTCACGACGAGGTAGCGCGGGCCGCCGTCCGGCTTCGGCAGGAAGCCCCACTTCATGCCGGTGGGAAACCCCGCGCCGCCACGGCCGCGCAGCCCCGAGTCCTTCACCATCCCCACGATGTCGGCCGGATCGGTCTCGAGGGCCTTCCTCAGGCCGACGTAGCCGGAGTTGCGCTCGTACGTCTCCAGCGACCAGGAGCGCTCGTCGTCCCAGAAGGCCGACAGCACCGGTGTCAGCGGGTCAGGAGTGCGGGTGGGCATGCTCAGCTCTCCTCCCTCGTCCGGCTCCTGCTGCCCTTGGCCGCGGGTGCCGCCCAGCCGTTCTCCTTCGCGAGCTTCAGACCGACCACGCTCGCCGGCCCGGCGCCCACGCCCTCGTCGGCGCGGCCGTCGTCGAAGCCGGCCAGCAGGCGCGAGACCTGCTTGAACGTGCAGACGCCGGCCGCACCGCGGGTCGGGACGACGTCCTGCCCGGCCTGCAGGGAGTCGACGATGTCGCGCGCGGAGGACGGTGTCTGGTTGTCGAAGAACTCCCAGTTGACCATCACGACCGGTGCGTAGTCGCAGGCGGCGTTGCACTCGACGCGTTCCAGCGTGACGCGGCCGTCCTCCGTCGTCTCGTCGTGCCCGATGCCCAGGTGCTCCGACAGCTCCGAGAAGATCACGTCCCCGCCCATCACGGCGCAGAGCGTGTTCGTGCAGACTCCGACCGTGAACTCGCCGTTCGGGTGACGCTTGTACTGCGTGTAGAACGTCGAGACGGCCGAGACCTCCGCGGTCGACATACCGAGGATCTCGGCGGCCAGGGCGATGCCGTCCGGGCTGACGTAGCCCTCCTCGCTCTGCACGAGGTGAAGCATCGGCAGAAGTGCGCTGCGGGGCTGCGGGTACCGCGCGATGATCGTCGCCGAGTCGGCGACGATGCGTTCCCGGGTGACGGCGTCCAGAGCCATCAGCGGTCCACACCTCCCATCACGGGGTCGATCGAGGCCACGGCGACGATCACGTCCGCCATCTGGCCGCCCTCGCACATCGCGGCCAGCGCCTGAAGGTGGTTGAACGACGGGTCACGGAAGTGCGCGCGGAACGGACGGGTGCCACCGTCGCTGACCAGGTGGACCCCGAGCTCACCGCGCGGTGACTCGACCGCCTGGTACACCTGGCCCACCGGCACCCGGAAGCCCTCGGTCACCAGCTTGAAGTGGTGGATCAGCGCCTCCATCGACGAACCCATGATCTTGCGGATGTGGTCCGTGCTGTTGCCCATCCCGTCGCCGCCGAGCGCCAGCTGCGCGGGCCAGGCGATCTTCTTGTCGGCCACCATCACCGGCCCCGGCTTCATCGCCTGCAAGCGGTCGGTGGTCTGGGAGATGATCCGGATCGACTCGTACATCTCGGCGACGCGGATGCGGAAGCGCCCGTACGCGTCGCAGGTGTCCCAGGTCGGGACGTCGAAGTCGTACGTCTCGTAGCCGCAGTACGGCTGGCTCTTGCGCAGGTCGTGAGGGAGGCCGGTGGCGCGCAGGACCGGTCCCGTCATTCCCAGAGACATGCAGCCGGCCAGGTCGAGGTAGCCGACGTCGACGAGACGGGCCTTCACGACGGGGTTCTCGTTCATCAGGTTCTCGAGGGCGCGGATCCCGCGCCGTAGCTCGGGAATCGCCTCGCGGATGCTGTCGAGCGCGCCGACCGGGATGTCCTGCGCCAGGCCGCCGGGTCGCACGAAGGCGTGGTTCATCCGCAGCCCGGTGATCTGCTCGAGCAGCTTCAGCACGATCTCGCGGGCGCCGAAGCCGTTGGTCATCACCGTCGTCGCGCCGAGCTCCATCCCACCCGTGGCGAGGTAGACCAGGTGCGACGAGATGCGCTGCAGCTCCATCAGCAGGACGCGGATCACCTGGGCGCGCTCGGGGACGTCGTCCGCGACGCCGAGGAGCCGCTCGACGCCGAGCGAGTACGCCGTCTCGTTGATCAGCGGCGTCAGGTAGTCCATCCGGGTGCAGAACGTGACGCCCTGCGTCCAGGTCCGGAACTCCATGTTCTTCTCGATGCCGGTGTGCAGGTAGCCGATCCCGCACCGGGCCTCGGTGACCGTCTCGCCCTCGATCTCGAGGATCAGGCGCAGCACGCCGTGCGTCGACGGGTGCTGCGGACCCATGTTGACGACGATGCGCTCCTCGCGCAGGGCCGACGCCTCCTCGGCGATGCTCTGCCAGTCACCGCCCTCGGCGGTCACCACACGACCCCGCGCGACACCGTGTTCGATTTCCGTGCTCATCAGCGGTAAGCCCTCCGGGTGTCCGGCGGTGGGATCTCCGCGCCCTTGTACTCGACCGGGATGCCGCCCAGCGGGTAGTCCTTGCGCTGCGGGTGACCGGGCCAGTCGTCGGGCATCTGGATGCGGGTCAGGGCGGGGTGGCCGTCGAAGACGATCCCGAAGAAGTCGTAGGTCTCGCGCTCGTGCCAGTCGTTCGCCGGCCAGACCGCGACGACGGACGGAACGTGCGGGTCGTCGTCCGGGCAGACCACCTCCAGCCGCAGGCGCCGGTTGTGCGTGACCGACAGCAGCGGATACACCGCGTGCAGCTCACGCCCGGTCTCGTGCGGGTAGTGCACCCCCGAGACCCCCATGCACATCTCGAACCGCAGGTCGGCGTCGTCACGCAGCTGCCGGGCGACCGCCGGCAGGTGCTCGCGGCGCACGTACAGCGTCATCTCACCACGGTCGACGACCACCTTCTCGATGGCCGCGTCCCAGCCCGGCCCGCCGTCGTCCGCCAAGGTCTCGGCGAGGACGTCGGCGATCTCGTCGAACCAGCCACCGAACGGCCGAACGGTCGCGCCGGGCATCGCCACGGTGCGCACGAGGTCGCCGTATCCGGAGGTGTCGCCCGGGCCGCTGACGCCGAACATGCCGTCGCGGACGGCGATCACGTCCGGCACCGGGTCGGTGGTCGCGGGCAGGTTCGCGCTCCCGGCCTCCTGCGCCAGGTGTGCGTCGCTCCGGGTCTGCGGGACGTCGGTCGCGCCTGGGTCGGATCGCTCGTCGGTCACGCCAGCAGGCCCTTCATCTGCGACGTGGGGACGGCGGCCAGCGCGGCCTCCTCCGCTGCGCGGGCGGCCGCGACGCGGTTGACACCCAACGGCATCGCCTGGATCTGGTCGTGCAGCTCGAGGATCGCGTTGAGCAGCATCTCCGGCCGTGGCGGGCATCCCGGCAGGTAGACGTCGACGGGGACGACGTGGTCGACGCCCTGCAGGATCGCGTAGTTGTTGAACATGCCGCCGGAGGAGGCGCACACGCCCATCGCGATGACCCACTTGGGCTCGCCCATCTGGTCGTAGATCTGCCGGAGCACCGGCGCCATCTTCTGGCTCACCCGACCGGCGACGATCATCAGGTCGGCCTGCCGCGGCGTGGCGCTGAACCGTTCCATCCCGAAGCGGGCGATGTCGTACCGGGGGCCGCCGACGGCCATCATCTCGATGGCGCAGCAGGCGAGCCCGAACGTGGCCGGCCAGACGGAGCTCTTGCGCATGTAGCCGGCGAGCGACTCGACCGTGCTGAGCAGGAAGCCGCTCGGCAGCTTCTCCTCGATGCCCATCAGCGTTCCACCTCCCGAAGGGTCAGTCCCACTCGAAGCCACCCCGACGCCACTCGTAGACGAACGGCACCGTGATGAGGAACAGGAACAGCAGCATGGCCAGCAACCCGAAGAGGGCCAGCTCGGAGAACGCGACCGCCCACGGGAACAGGAACACCACCTCGATGTCGAAGATGATGAACGTCATCGCGACCAGGTAGTACTTCACGGGGAAGCGCCCGCCTCCGGCCGCCTGCGGCGTCGGCTCGATGCCGCACTCGTACGCGTCGAGCTTGGCCCGGTTGTACCGCTTGGGCCCAGCGAGCGCTCCGGCGACGATCGAGAAGACGGCGAAACCGGCGCCGATGGCCAGCAGCACGAGGATCGGGACGTAGGGGTTCACCGACCTGCTCCCCTCTCGACGGCTTCGCGGTTCTGCACATGTGCTGGGCGGGCGGCCCACATCCTAGGGGCGGCGTACGCGGCCCCCGAGGGGGCCCGGTGGCGGGCGTTCATGCCGCCGGAGCGATCTTGGAGAGGCCGTTGATGACGCGGTCCATGGCGTCACCGCCTCGGGGGTCGGTCAGGTTCGCGAGCAGCTTGAGGGTGAACCGCATCAGCAGCGGGCGGGGCAGGCCGTGGCGAGTGATCACCTTCATCACCTGCGGCTGACCGATCAGGTGCACGAAGGCACGGCCGAGTGTGTAGTAGCCGCCGAGTGCGTCCTTCATCACCTGCGGGTAGGCGGCCAGGGCCTTCTCCCGCGACGGCCCCTCCGGGCGGGCGAGGGCCTGCGCGACGACGTCGGCCGCCAGCCGCGCCGACTCCATCGCGTAGGCGATGCCCTCCCCGTTGAACGGGTTGACCATGCCGCCGGCGTCGCCCACCAGCAGCACCCCACGGTCGTAGTGGGGCGTGCGGTTGAAGCCCATCGGCAGTGCGGCACCACGGATCGGGCCGACCTGGTTGGCATCGGTGTAGCCCCACTCCGGCGGCATCTGCGCGACCCAGCGCCGGAGCAGCTCGGAGTAGTCGACCCTGCCGAACGCCTTCGAGGAGTTGAGGATGCCGAGCCCCACGTTGCTCGTGCCATCACCCACCCCGAAGATCCAGCCGTAGCCCGGCAGCAGGGCCGATCGCTGCGGCTCGCCGTCCCAGAGCTCGAGCCAGCTCTCCAGGTAGTCGTCGTCGTGCCGAGGGCTGCGGAAGTAGGTCCGGACGGCGACCCCCAGCGGCCGGTCGTCCCGCTTGTGGTTGCCCATCGAGAGCGCCAGCCGCGCCGAGTTTCCGTCGCAGGCCAGGATTACCGGCGCGCGGTACTCCACGTCGTCCCCGGCCCGCCGTCCCGCCTCGTCGACCCCGCGTGCCGTGACGCCGACCACCCGTCCGCTGCGCTCGTCCACCACGGGACCGGTGACGCTGGTGCGCTCCAGCAGCCGCGCCCCGCTCTTGACCGCGTGCCGCGCGAGCGTGGAGTCGAAGTCCAGCCTCGGCCGGACCAGCCCGTGGTCGGGGAAGCTCGCCAGGTCCGGCCACGGCAGCTGCAGGCGCATCCCGCCGCCGATGATCCGCAGCCCGTGGTTCTTGATCCACCCGTCGTCTGCACTGGTGGGCACGCCCATCGAGACGAGCTCGCGGACGGCACGCGGCGTCAGCCCGTCTCCGCAGACCTTCTCGCGGGGGAACGCGGTCTTCTCCAGCACCAGGACGTCGAGGCCCGCGCTGGCGAGGTAGTGCGCCGCCGTGGACCCCGCCGGCCCCGCTCCGACGACGACGACGTCGGCGTCGTACCCCGCGGCTGTGCTCACGATGACCTCGCTTGTGAACGGCTTCACGAACTTCTGGCGGAGTCTACGCCCGGCGGGATCACGCCGGCAGCGGGGTGGTGCCCCTCAGCGCTTGAAGGCGTCCTTGACCTTCTCGCCGGCCTGCTTGAGGTCGGACGACGACTGGTCACGCTTGCCCTGGGCCTCCAGAGCCTCGTCGTCGGTCGCCCTCCCGACACCCTCCTTGACCTTGCCGCGGACCTTCTGGCCCTGGTTATCGGCCTTGCTGTCGTTGCCCATCGGGTGCCTCCCGAGTTTCGCGCCGGACCCACCGCCCGGCTCCTCCACCGAGTCGACCACGCCGCACGCCCACCCGCACCCCGGCTGGTCAGGTGGGCCGGAAGCCGCGGTGCAGCGCGACGATGCCGCCGCTGAGGTTCCGGACCGCGACGCGCTCCCAGCCGGACGCCCGGACGAGCTCGGCGAGGGCCGCCTGGTCGGGCCACGCGCGGATCGACTCCGCCAGGTAGACGTACGCCTCCGGGTTGGAGCTGACCCGGCGGGCGACCGGCGGCAGCGCGCGCATCAGGTACTCGAGGTACACGGTGCGGAACGGGCGCCACGTCGGCTGGGAGAACTCGCACACCACCAGCCGGCCACCCGGCCTGGTGATCCGCAGCATCTCGGCCAGGCACGCGGCGTGGTCGACGACGTTGCGCAGCCCGAACGAGATCGTGACGGCGTCGAAGGCCTCGTCGCCGAAGGGCAGGGCGGTGGCGTCCCCGGCGACGAACGCGAGGTCGCAGCGGCGCCGGCTCCCGACGCGCAGCATGCCCAGCGAGAAGTCGCACGCGACGGCGTCCGCACCGGCGTCCGCGAACGGCTCGGTCGACGTCCCGGTCCCGGCCGCGAGGTCGAGCACGCGCTCACCCGGCAGGGCGTCCACGGCGCGCACGACGGCACGACGCCAGCGCCGGTCCTGGCCCAGCGACAGGACGTCGTTGGTGACGTCGTAGCGCTCGGCGACGTCGTCGAACATCGCCGCCACCTCGTGCGGCTCCTTGTCGAGGTCGGCGCGGCTCACGGAGCGATCCTGGCAGGGCGGTGCCCGCGCGGCCCACCCGGCTGCCGCCTACGCTTCCGCACGTGAGCACAGCCCCGGCCGGCGCCCCGATCGTGGCGAGGACCGTCGCGCTGCCCGACCCGGGCCCGCTGCTGGGACACCTGCCGGACGACGAGCCGCTCGCGTGGGTGCGCCGCGGCGAGGGCATCGTGGCCTGGGGTGAGTGCCTGCGAGTGGAGGTCGGCGGTGCCGGCCGGTTCGCCGAGGCAGGCCGCGCGTGGCGTTCGCTGACGGACCACGCGGTCGTCCGCGACGAGGTCGACCTACCCGGGACGGGGCCGGTCGCCTTCGCGTCGTTCGCGTTCGCCGACGGCTCGCCCGCCGGCGGCGTTCTCGTCGTGCCGCGCACCGTGCTGGGACACCGCGACGGCCGGTGGTGGCTCACGAGCATCTCCGCGGACGGCGCGCTGCCGGGCCACGAGGGCCTGCCGGACCCCGACCCGGTGCGCGCCCCCGGCGTCGTGACGTACGCCGACGGCGCGCGGTCGGGGCCGCAGTGGGTCACGGCCGTGTCCGACGCGGTCGCACGGATCGCGGCCGGGGACGTCGACAAGGTCGTGATGGCACGGGACCTCGAGGCCCGGACGTCCGGGCCGGTCGACGCCCGCTGGCTGCTGGCGCGGCTGGCGGAGCGCTACCCGTCGTGCTGGACCTTCGCCGTGGACGGCCTGGTCGGCGCGACCCCGGAGATGCTGGTCCGGCGCGAACGGGGCCTGGTCACCTCGCGGGTGCTGGCCGGCACCATCCAACGGACCGGGGACGACGACCACGACCTCGCGCTCGCGGCCTCCCTGGCCCGCTCCAGCAAGGACCTGGAGGAGCACGAGTACGCGGTCCGGTCGGTGGCCGAGGCGCTGCACCCCTACTGCTCGGGGACCAACGTGCCCGAGTCGCCGTTCGTGCTGCACCTGCCGAACGTGATGCACCTGGCCACCGACGTCACCGGTGTGCTGGCGGACCGCGCAGGGGCCGAACCCCCGTCGGTGCTCGACCTGGCCGCGGCACTGCACCCGACCGCCGCCGTCTGCGGGACGCCGACCGGGCCAGCAGCGGCCCTGATCTCCGAGTTGGAGGGGATGGACCGCGACCGCTACGCCGGTCCGGTCGGGTGGCTCGACGCGCGGGGCGACGGAGAGTTCGGCATCGCGCTGCGGTGCGCCCGCATCGACCGCGGCGACCCCTCGCGTCTGCGCCTCTTCGCCGGCTGCGGCATCGTGGCCGGCTCCGACCCGGAGTCAGAGCTGGCCGAGAGCGACGCGAAGCTCGTGCCGATGCGCGACGCGCTCGGCTGAGGTTTCACCAGCTCCAGCCGCGCGAGCTGAGCTCGAGCTCCTCCCGCCAGCGCTCGGCGCGGTCGCGCGGAGCGTCCTCGATGTCGACGCCCGCGAGCCGACAGGCCTCGACGAGCAGGTCGTCGTACGCCGCATGGGTGGCGCGCAGCCGGTGCGCCTTGGCGTAGACGTGCGGATCGGCCTCCAGCACCTGGATCTGTCGCGCCAGCTCGGCCAGCCGCATCTGCACGCGCAGCACCTCGAACGGGTCGTCCACCGGCCCGCGACGCAGGCCCAGCCGGCCCAGCAGCCACTCTCGCAGCGTCGCCACGTCACCAGGCTAAGTCGCGGAGAGCGCCCGCGCCACGCCGTTGCGCAGGTGTTCGTGCAGCGCCCGCAACCCGTCCCGCCGCACCGGGACGTGCACCACCGACAGCCCGTCAGGGGGCGCGGCCAGCGCGTCGACCAGCTCCGACGGGCGTTCCACCCGGACGACGGGGACGCCGAACCCCCCGGCGAGCGCGCCGAGGTCGGCCCCGTGGGGAGTGCCGAAGACACGCTCGAACGACGAGGCGTGCTGTGGCTCGCCGTGCTCGAGCAGGGCGAAGATGCCGCCTCCGTCGTCGTCGAGCACGACCACCTGCAGGTCGAGGCCGCCACGCTCGGAGGCCGGCACCGTTAGGGCGCCGAGGTCGTGCAGGAAGGCGACGTCGCCGACCAGCGCACGGGTCGGCGACCCGGTGGCCACCGCGACGCCGACCGCGGTCGACATCGTGCCGTCGATACCGGACAGCCCCCGGTTGGCCAGCACGCGCCGCACCCGGCCGTCCGGGTGCCCGGCGAGGTCGAGGTCGCGCACCGGGTTGGACGCCGCGACGACGAGCCGCTCGTCAGCGCGCAGCGCGCCCCATACCTCGCGGGCCAGCAGCGGGCCGTTGAGCGGCTCGTCGTCCAGGACGGCGTCGATCACCTGTCGTGCCACGGATCCAGCCTCCTGCCACGCCGTCAGCCAGGCGTCGTCGGTCGGCCCTGTACCCGCCTCGACAGCACCGACCACGCGCCGACAGGCTCGCCCGGGCCCGGTCTCCTCCTGGTGGTCCGCGACCACGACGAGGTCGACCTCGGCCCGGTCGAGCAGCGCGGTCACCTGCCGCGAGAGCGTCGGGCGTCCCAGGACCACGACACGCTCGACCCGCTCGGCCAGGTGCGGAACCACCAGCCGGTAGCCGGCGACGGCACAGCGCCCGCCACGCGCCCCCGAGGTCGGCTCCGCGAGCAGTGGCCAGCCCCCGTCCTCCGCGAGCTGCCGCGCACGGGGCCCTGCGCCGTCCCCGGCGACGACCACCGTGCGCGGGCCAGGCTCGATCACCGAGTGTCCCCCTGGTGCGCGACGCGCCGGCGTGTCGCGCACCAGGGGGATACTCGAGGGGAAGGGCAGTGCGTCGTCCGGGGTCAGCGGGTCGTCGAAGGCCAGGTCGAGGTGCGCCGGGCCCGGTCGTGCGCCATCCGGTCCGCGAGCTGCCGCCACCGCCTGCTCGAGTGCACCCACCCAGGCCGCCGGGTCGGCATCGGCAGCCAGGTCGGCGGCGAAGCGGGTCGCCGTCCCGAACAGGTGCGCCTGCAGGTCCGAGGTCTGGTTGGCCCAGGTGCCGCGCAACGGGTGCGGTCGGTCGGCGGCGAGCACGAGCAGCGGCACCCCGCCGTGGTGGGCCTCGAGCACGGCGGGGTGCAGGTTGGCCACGGCGGTGCCCGAGGTCGTCACCACGGCCGCCACGTGACCGGCCCGACCGACGCCCAGGGCGGTGAAGCCCGCCGACCGCTCGTCGTGGCGCACGTGCAGGTCGAGCACCCCGGCCACCTCGGCCGCGTGCAGCGCGTAGGCCAGCGGCGCCGAGCGCGACCCTGCGCACAGCACGACGTGGCGGACGCCGAGACGGCCCAGCGCGCCCACCAGCTCGCGGGCCGCCAATGTCGAGGGGTTCACCACGCCGAGGATCCTGCCCGCCGCTCCAGCACGCGGTAGCAGCGGGCGACTCGGTCGAGCCACCAGCCCCGCCGCTCGACCGGGGCAGCGAGGCGCACCAGCGCACCCGGGTCAGGAGCCCGCGCGCCGACCGCGAGGACGCCGCCGGACGGCACCACCGGCGGTTCGACGACGTCGCGGACGAGCAGGACGGTGGTGGCGAGCCCGCAGGCCGGCGGCTCGTCGGGCAGCGCCGCGGCGGCTGCCAGCCCCGCCGCGATGCCGACGCCGGAGTCCAGGGCGCTGGAGACGACCACCGGCAGGCCGTGCTCGGCGCGGAGCCGCTCGACCACCGCCAGCGTCCGCCGGACGCCGCCCATCGGCGCCACCTTGACGACGGCGAGGTCCACAGCGCCACCGGCGGCGACGGTGAACGGGTCCTCGGCCTTGCGGATGCTCTCGTCGGCGGCGATCGGGACGTCGGTGCCGGCAGCGGCGAGCCGCAGGCGCAGCTCGCGCAGCTCGCGCCACGAGGCGCACGGCTGCTCGGCGTACTCCAGGTCGTACCGGGCCAGCGCGGTCAGCGTCTCGACGGCGGTGTCGACGTCCCACGCACCGTTGGCGTCGACACGGATCCGGCCCGCCGGGCCGAGCAGTGCCCGCACCTCCGCGACGCGCGCGACGTCGTCCGACCGCGCCTGCCCGGCCTCCGCGACCTTCACCTTGGCGGTCGCGCAGCCGCCGAACACCGCGAGGACGCCGGCCACCTGATCGGGCGGGACGGCGGGCACCGTCGCGTTGACGGTCACGTGGCGCCGCAACGGTTCTGGCCAGCCGCGCCAGGCCGCTTCCACTGCCGACGCGAGCCACCACGACGCCTCGGCGTCGCCGTACTCGACGAAGGGGCCGAACTCTCCCCACCCCGCCGGGCCGCGCAGGAGCAGCACCTCTCGGGCGAGCGCGCCCCGGAACCGCACCCGCATCGGGAGGGTGACGACGTGCGCGTCGACGAGCAGGTCGTCCAGGGAAGGGAGGCTCACCGAGGCGCCCGGTCACGGTGACGCTCCAGCCACGACATCGCGGGCGTGGCCGTCACGCCGTGCAGCAGCACCGAGAGCACCACCGTGAAGGTCACGGTCGACCAGATCACGCGGGCGTCGTCGAAACCGGTCTCGCTCATCGCGTAGGCGACGTAGTAGAGGGAGCCGACGCCGCGGACGCCGAAGAACGACGAGACCGCCCGCTCGCGGGAGTCCATCCCGTCGAACCGCAGGAGGCTCAGCCACGCCGCCAACGGACGGATCACCACCAGCAGGAGGACACCGACAACCACACCCTGCCACGTGAGGTTGGCCAGCAGCCCGGACGTCAGCGCGGCTCCGAGCAGCAGCAGCACGACGAACGTGAGGATGTGCTCGAGCTGCTCCATAAACCGGTGCGCGTCGGCGTGGAACTCGTGGTGCCGCTCCGTGGTCCGCATGGCCAGGGCGCAGACGAAGACGGCGACGAAGCCGTACCCGCCCAGCACCTCGACGAGCCCGTAGACGGCGAACGTGACGGCGAGGGCGAGCAGCGGCTGGCCGCCCTCGGCCAGGCGAAGGGTCCGTACCTGCGACCGGAACGAGAGCCACGCAAGTCCCTTGCCGGCCAGCCAGCCCAGGACGACACCGAGGGCCACCTTGCCCACGAGCTCCCACGCCAGCCACCGCAGGCCCCACTCCCCGACCGAGCCCAGGCTGGCCAGGAAGATCGCGGCGTACACGAAGGGGAACGCGAGGCCGTCGTTGAGCCCGGCCTCCGACGTCAGCGCGAACCGCACCTCGTCGTGCTCGCCGACGGCGATCTCGTTCTCGTACTCCTGCTCACCGGTCGCCGGGCCGGCGACCTGCACGTCCGACGCCAGCACCGGGTCGGTCGGGGCGAGCACCGCCCCGAGCAGCAGCGCCGCGGCCGGGGCGAGCCCCATCAGCGACCACCCGAGCAGCGCCACCCCGGCGATGCACAGCGGCATCGCCAGCAGCAGGAGCCGACCGGGGCTGCGCCACCCCTTCCGGGACAGCGGCCGGTCGATCGACAGCCCGACGCCCATCAGCGCGACGATCACGCACGCCTCGGTCAGGTGCTCGGCGAACTCGGTGTTGATCACCGGCGAGACCGGGCTCGAGTCGCGGAGGGGAATCCCGACGACCGCGCCGATCAGCAGCACGAAGATCGGCGTCGACAGCGCCCGGTCCTTGAGCAGGCGGGCGGCAACGGCGGCCAGCAGCAGCCCGAGCCCCCCGACGAGGAAGGCGGCGTCGCCGGTCACGGCGGCGGCCGGGTCGGGGCGGGCACGGCCCTATCCTCGCCGATGTGACCGCCGAACGTGTATCCGAGATCTTCGACCCGGCCGCGTGGTCGCCGGTCGAGGGTTTCGACCTGACCGACGTCACCTACCACCGCTGCGTGCTCGACGGCGCGGCCGGCAGCACCGTCAGGGTCGCCTTCGACCGGCCCGACGTCCGCAACGCGTTCCGGCCCCACACCGTCGACGAGCTGTACCGGGTGCTCGACCACGCACGGATGACGCCTGACGTCGGCACGGTGCTGCTGACCGGCAACGGGCCGTCTGCGCGCGACGGGGGCTGGGCGTTCTGCTCCGGCGGCGACCAGCGGATCAGGGGCCGCTCGGGGTACGAGTACGACGACGCGGGTCACGCCGCCGCAGGCGGTCGGCTGCACATCCTCGAGGTGCAGCGCCTCATCCGCACCA
>DASROP010000058.1:0-10079 GCA_035646835.1 Actinomycetales bacterium
CAGGACCAGGTCCTGCTGCAGTTCGGCGACGCACTGCGGTGGGTGACCGTCGACGTACCCGAGGTCTTCTGACCGCAGCAGCACCGCAGACCCCGGTGGGGGCGTCCAGGGGATGGGCGCCCCCACCGGCGCGTCCGCGACTCGAGCTGACCGGGGAAACTCCGTCGCGGCTCACGACAGCGGCACGAGCTCCAGGTCGGTCTGGGCGAAGTCGTCGCCCAGGCACAGCAGGGGCCTGCCGGCCTGGCGGGCGGTGGCATACGTCAAACAGTCCCCGAAGTTGAGCCCGGCCGGGTGCTGGCCCTTGCCGAACCGAGAGAAGGCTGTGAGCGCCTCCCGCCAGTGCCGTTCGTCGAATGACACGACAGTGATGGAGCGCTCACCGAGCAGGCGTTCGAGGGCTGCCTGTCCGGTCAGTCCGACCCGGGACCTCAACACCATGCTGGTCTCGACCAAAGTCGGGGCCCCCGCGCCGATCAGCGGAGCGTCGAGCAGGGCGGCCTCCACGGCCCCGGACCCTTCCTCTTGAAGGACGATGCTGACCAGGGCCGACGAATCGACGATCACACGCCGTCGGGTCCGATGCCGAGGATATCCTCGCGCTCGGCCTTGGTCATCGGCGGCTTCCCGCGGTGCTCAGGAGGTATGAGCGGCCAGATCTCCGTCTCGAGGAAGCGTCGGAAGTCACTCGGCCGCTGCCCGCCGCGGAGCATCAGCCGCTCTTTCCGCTCGGCGAGGGCGTTTCGGATCGCCTCGGTCTTGTTCTCATGGGCGAGCGCGGCGACCTCGGCGGCAAGCTTCTCCGCAACCGGGTCCTTGATGTTGAGCGCCATGATCAAGAGTCTACCCATGGTAGAAAGCGAGCGTCCAGCGTGCGTGGGATGATCACGCCATGCTGCGCTGGCTGACCGCGGGGGAGTCGCACGGCCCCGCACTGGTCGGCGTCCTCGAGGGCCTGCCCGCCGACGTCCACATCACGACCGACGACCTCCGTACCGCCCTGGCCCGCCGCCGTCTCGGCTACGGCCGCGGCGCGCGGATGACGTTCGAGGCGGACGACGTCACGGTGCTCGGCGGCGTCCGGCACGGTCGCACCCAGGGCGGGCCGATCGCCATCCAGATCGCCAACACCGAGTGGCCCAAGTGGGAGACCGTGATGGCCGCCGACCCGGTGGACGCCGACGTCCTCGCCGAGCAGGCCCGCAACGCTCCGCTGACGCGGCCACGACCCGGCCATGCCGATCTGGTGGGCATGCAGAAGTACGGCTTCGACGACGCCCGGCCGGTGCTGGAGCGCGCGAGCGCCCGGGAGACCGCTGCCCGCGTCGCGCTCGGGGTGCTGGCCGCGGCGTTCCTCGAGCAGGCCACCGGCGCGCGTCTGGTCAGCCACACCGTCGCCGTCGGATCGGTCGAGGCACCCGAGGGCACCGGACTCCCCGCTCCCGACGACGTGCAGGCGCTGGACGACGACCCCCTGCGCTGCCACGACGACGCCACGTCGGCCGCGATGGTCGCCGAGGTCGACGCGGCCCGCTCGGACGGCGACACCCTGGGCGGCATCGTCGAGGTTCTCGGGTACGGGCTACCGCCGGGGCTCGGCAGCCACGTGCACTGGGACAGACGGCTCGACGGCCGGCTCGCCGGTGCGCTGATGGGGATCCAGGCGATCAAGGGCGTCGAGGTCGGCGACGGGTTCCGTACCGCCCGTCGCCGCGGTTCCGTTGCGCACGACGAGATCTCGACGTCGGACGACGGCACGCTGGCGCGCGCGACCGGGCGCGCCGGCGGCACCGAGGGCGGGATGTCGACCGGGGAGGTACTGCGTGTGCGCGCCGCGATGAAGCCGATCTCGACCGTGCCCCGCGCCCTGGCCACCGTTGACACCGCGACCGGCGAGGCGGCCGTCGCGATCAACCAGCGCTCGGACGTCTGCGCTGTGCCCGCGGCCGGCGTCGTCGCCGAGGCGATGGTCGCGCTGGTGCTCGCGGACGCCGTCCTCGAGAAGTTCGGCGGCGACCACGTGGCCGAGACCCGGCGCAACGTCCAGACCTACCTCGCTGCGATCCCCGCCACCATGCGGTCTACCCGCGCATGAGCCCTCGTGTCGTCATCGTCGGGCCGCCGGGGGCCGGCAAGTCCACGGTGGCGGCGATCCTCGCCGAGCGGATGGGTCTGACCGTGCGCGACACCGACAGCGACGTCGAGGCGGCGACCGACGCCACCATCGTCGAGCTCTTCGTCGACCGGGGCGAGGAGTACTTCCGCGACCGCGAACGTGAGGCCGTCGTGACCGCGCTGGCCGAGCACGACGGCGTCCTCGCCCTGGGTGGGGGAGCGGTGATGGACCCCCGGACCGAGGCCGACCTGGCGGGTCACGCGGTGGTGTTCCTGGACGTCGGCCTGCCCGAGGCCGCCAAGCGGGTCGGGTTCAACGCCAGCAGACCGTTGCTGATCGGCAACCCCCGGGCGCAGTGGTTGCGGCTGATGGAGGTCCGACGCCCGGTCTACGAGCGGGTCTCGACCATCGTCGTCCCGACCGACGACCTCGACCCGGCCGCCGTGGCGGACCGGGTCGAGGAGCTGCTCGGGCCTACCGACCGGTGAGGTAGTCGCAGCGGACCAGGTGTCCGGCGAGCTCGGTGACGGGACAGGTGGCCGGGTCGACGGCCAGGATCGCGCTGAAGCTGACCTGCTGGCCGGACTCGGGCTCGGCCGCCGCGGACGTGGCGCCGGCCACGGTGAGCATCGCGACGACTGCGGTGACGGTGAGCTGGGTGGTGATCCGGGTGTTCATGGCTGCCTCCTCGGGCGGGGCCTTCGAGCTGACCCGAGAAAGGTCGCGCGACCCGCTGAAGCGGCACTGAAGCGCGGCTGAAGCCCGCTACGGCACGGGCCACGCGGGATCGAGCAGCACGCCCGGCAGCTCGTCGACCGTCAGGGACGCCCCCAGCTCCGCCGCGGTGGCCGCCCCGATGCCGAGTTCCTCGACTGCCGGGTCGATGATGTGCTGTGCCAGGTAGCGGTCGCTCTTGATGAGGACCAGACCGAAGCGTCGCATCATCACGGCGTGAGCCGACTGCAGCGCCGCGGCCCGTCGGAGCTCTCCTCGCGCGGCGGCCAGGGCGGCGAAGCGTGCGGCAAGCTCCACCACGAGGAGGACGTCACCGCTCCACTGGGCAACCCGGAGCGCCTCGGTGAGGCTCTGCTGGGCACCATCGAGGTCTCCGGCGAGAAGCAGGGCAGCGCCGAGGGTGTCCTGCACCCCCGCCCTGAGGTTCGTGGCGCGCTCGGCGAGCGGCTGGTCGAGCGCCTCGCGGGCGGCGGCGACGGCCCCGGCGGCGTCTCCGATGCCGAGCAGCGTCTCGGCGAGGTTGATGGTCGCCGCGGCCAGCGCCATCTCGTTGCCGGACGACCGCGCGAGGCGGACCCCCTCGCGGAGCATGGCCAGGCTGCGTTCCGGCGCGGTCGCCTGGAGGAAGACCGCCAGGTGCATGCGGGCGCCCGCGACGGCGTTCGGGTCCTCGGTGTGCGAGACGAGCGTCAGAGCGGTCTCCGCGTGCGAGATCGCGGTCTCGATGTTCCCTTCGCGCATGTGGCACCACGCCACCTGCAGCCACGCCCGCGACTCGCGCACCGCGTCGCCCCCGGGCTCCGTCAGCGGCAGCGCCAAGGCCCGGGCCGTGGTCAGGTCGCCCCGCCCCTCGGCAAGGTCTGCGGCCCAGAATGTCGCGTCCATCAACCGTGGTGCCGCGACCGGCGCGGCCATCACCGCATCGAGCCAGCCACCGAGCTCGGCACCCATCCCGGACTGCGACCAGTAGCCGGCCACGTGGGTGACGAGGTCGGCCAGCATGGTGTGCTGCTCGGTCGCGGCCGTGTGCGCGACCGCGGCGCGGATGTTCTCCTGCTCGATGTCCAGTGCCGTCGCGTGCGCGTAGGTGGGCGGGGGCCATAGCGGCGGCTGGGAGCGCCAGAGGCCGCTGACCAGGGAGCTGAAGAACTGCGCATGGCGGTCCCGTGCCGGGGCATGGTCGGTGAGCTGTTCCGATGCGTACGCGCGGACCGTCTCCAGCATGAAGAACCGGTGCTGCCCGACTCCTCCGCCGACCGGCGGGGTCGGGGTGACCAGACTCGCCTCCAGGAGCTCGTCGAGGCGGTCGGCGACGGCGTCAGCGTCGGAGTCGGCCACGGCTGCTGCGGACTCGACCGTGAAGCCCCCGCGGAACACGCTGAGGAGGGCGAACAGCTGCCGGGCAGGCGCGTCCAGCAGATCATGGCTCCAGTCGAGAGCCACTCGCAGTGAACGGTGCCGGTCGGCCGAGTCCAGGGTCGGGGCACCGGACAGGGACAGCGTGTCGGCCAGCCGCACGAGCAGCTCGGACGGGCTGAAGAGGTTCGACCGCGAGGCCGCGAGCTCGATCGCGAGCGGCAGGCCGTCGAGACGGGTGCAGATCTTGGCCACGACGCGGTCAGCCGGGTCGTCGGGCACGAAGGCGGGGGCGACGGCACGTGCCCGCTGAACGAACAGCACTCCTGCGGTCGACACCGGCAGGGTGGGGACGCGGTAGCGGTGCTCCCCGGCGATCCGCAGGGCCACCCGGCTGGTGACGAGGACCGTCAGGCGCGGCACCTCGCCCAACAGGTGGGCGAGCACGCGGCCCGCGTCCGGCAGCAGGTGCTCGATGTTGTCGACCAGCAGCAGGAGTTCCCGCCGCCGCAGCACCGAGGCGACCCGTGCGATGGCGTCGTCCTCGCCCCGGTCGTCGCCCAGACCGAGCGCCGCGGCCATGGCCACGGGCACGTGCCGTGCGTCGCGCAGGGCGCCCAGCGGAACCCAGCACACGCCGTCCGCGAACCCGGCTGCGGCCAGGTCCGCGGCGGCGAGGGACAACCGGGTCTTGCCGACGCCGCCGGGACCCAGCAACGACACCAGCCGCACGTCGTCGTCGGCGAGCAGCGCGGCGACCTCCCGGACCTCGAGCCCGCGGCCCGCACAACGCTGGTCGGCCGCGGGTGGCCGGTCGATCGGGAGGTTGCGGTCGGGTGCCGGGGGCGGGGCCAGGCTCGCGTCATCACGTAGCACCGCGGAGTGGAGTGCTCGCAGGGTCGGGCCGGGCTCGATGCCGAGCTCGTCCGCCAGCAGCCGTCGCGCGTCGGTGAAGGCCACGAGGGCTTCGGCCCGGCGTCCGGTGGCGTACAGGGCCCGGACCAACAGCTCGTGCATCCGCTCCCGGAAGGGGTGCGCCGTCACCAGCCGGCGCACTTCCTCCACCAACGCGCCGTCGGGGGCCAGCTGCAGCTGCGCGCTCAACCGGTCCTCCAGTGCTGCCAGCCGGAGCTCTTCGAGACGCGTGGCCTCTCTGGCGAGCAGCTCCGTGTCACCACAGCCGCCCAGTGCAGCGCCGCGCCAGAGGTCCAGCGCAGCGCCCAGCAGGTCGGCCGCCCGGTCCGGCAGCCCGTCGGCGAGGGCCTTGCGCCCCGACCTGGCCATCCACTCGAAGCGCTCGATGTCGACGTGGCCCGACCCGACAGCGAGCCGATAGCCAGCGGCTTCTGTGCGGACGGCGTCCTTGCCGAGCAACCGGCGCAGGTGGGAGACGTAGACCTGGAGGGCATTGCCTGCCTTGTCCGGTGGGTCCGACCCCCACAACCCGTCGATGAGGACGCCGGCAGGGGCGCCGTGGCCGTCGTGCAGCGCCAGCAGGGCGAGGAGCGCGCGCTCCTTGGGAGCGCGGAGGGGCACGACCCGACCGTCAGGACCGACGACCTCGACCGGGCCGAGGAGGCGGACGTGCAGGTCAACCGTCCCGGTCATCCGGCGGCCAGTCGCGGTCGAGGAGGGCAGCGACGACCGTGTCCGGCGTCAGCGCTGCACCGAGAGCCGCCACCGACCCGGCGGCGGAACCGAGGCGATCGACCGCGGGTTGCGCGAGGGTCGCCGTCACTCGGGTGCTGCCCGGCGGTTCGATCCTCAGCTGGCTGACCAGCGACCGGTGCGCGGCAGAGAGAGCGCCCGCGCGTCGGTCCTGGTGCCTGAGCGCCGCCAGGGCTGCGAACGACATGGATGCCTCGGCGAGAAACGAAGCATCGTGCGACCAGTCCGCCTGGCGTACCGCGTCACACAGATGTGCCTCCGCCCGGTCGTCGGCGCCGAGGAGCAGCAGGGCCCCGCCGAGATTGATCTGAAGGTAGGAGCGGAGCAGTGTTGCGTTCATGGTCGTCGCGCAGGCGAGTGCCTGCTCCGCGACCCTGGCAGCAGCCTCACCGTCTCCCCGGGTCAGGAGGAGCTCTGACAGGTTGAGCCCGGCGACAGCCTCGGTGGCGAGGTCGCCGATCTGTCGGCTGGTCCGGGTTGCCCTCTCCAGGAGGGACTGGGCCCGCTCGACGTCACTGGCTGCGAGAACCGCGCCGGCCATGGCGTACACCACCGCCATCGTCGCGAGGTCACCGGACCGTTCTGCCGCGTCGACAGCGCTGGCCGCGACCGACGCTGTGTCGACATCCCGACCGGCGGCCGAGCCGGCGGTCGCGATGGCCTCGCTCACCTCCACGTGGGCCTGCCGAGCCAGGTCGGGTGCAGCCGCGAGCAACCGACGGGCTTCGCGCCATCCCTGGTGCGAGCTCGGGTACGGAACTTGGAGGTCGTTGCCCAGGCGGAGCCGCCAGCACAGCGCATCGACCCGGCGGGTCGCACTGAGAGGCCTGTCCAAGAGCTCATCGAGCCATCGCACGAGCTCACCGGACGGCGCCTGGTCCCGCCACCAACCCGCAGTGCAGATCACCAGGTCGGCGAACGTCGCGTGGTCGTCATTCGTCCTCGCGTGGTTGATGGCTGCGAGGAGGTTCTGTCGCTCGGCCTCGAGGACCTCGACATCGGCGAGCGTCCTCGGGCGCCGCAGCGGAGGGGTCGAGCGCCACAGCCGCCGGACGACCTCGGCGACGTGCCGTGCGTGCTGGTCCTGTGCCTCGCGGATGCCACCCCGGACGACGAGGTCCTCGGCGGCGAACTGCCGCACCGTCTCGAGCATGCCCAGCCGCCCGTCGTCCGGCCGGCGCGTCACCAGGCTGGCCTCCGCCAGCGCGTCGAGAGCCTGGAGGGTCTCGGCCCGGTCCTGTGGGGAGACGGCGATCGCGCCCTCGATGGTGAAGCCTGCGCGGAAGGCCGAAAGTCGCGAGAGGAGGTCCCGCTGCGTCTCGGCGAGCAGGGCGTGGCTCCATCCGAGGACGGCGCGCAGGGACCGGTGCCGGTCCGGGGTCTCGGGTGCCACGCTGGCCAGCGAGAGCCGGTCGTCGAGCTGCTCGAGCAGCTCCCCGGTGGAGAGCAGGTTGGTGCGGGACGCCGCGATCTCGATCGCCAGGGGAAGCCCGTCCAGCCGGGCACACAGTGCGCGCACCTCGTCGAGGTCGGGTTCGAAGCGGGCCGTGATCGCTCTCGCCCGCTCGACGAAGAGCGCGACGGCGCTGCCGGGTTCGTTCGCGGCGCCGAGGACGGGCAGCGGGCGCACGGTGAACCGGTGCTCGCCGGTGATCCGAAGGGCAACCCGGCTGGTGCACAGGATGGTGACGCTCGTCGTCCCCTGGAGCAGAGCGAGAACGGCCGGGACGCAACCCCCGACGACGTGCTCGGTGTTGTCGAGCACCATCAGCAGCTGCCGATCTCGCAGGGTCGCGACGACCCGCGCCGCCAGGTCGCTCGCGCCGGTGTCATGCAAGCTGAGCGCGCCGGCGATGGCCGGGAGCACCTCGGCGTCTCGCGAGAGTCCGGCCAGCGGCACCCAGCAGACCCCGTCGTCGAACGAGTCGGCGACACGCCGGGACGCCTCCGTCGCGAGGCTCGTCTTACCGACCCCGCCCGGGCCGACCAGGGTGATCAGGCGGATGCGGTCGTCGGTCGCCAGCGCCATGACCTCACCGAGCTCCAGCTCGCGACCGACCAAGGAGGTCAACCGCGACGGGGGAGGGGTGACCGACCACGCCCTGCGTTCCCGGGACGGCGCGGCGAGCGAGCCGTGGTCGTGCAGCACCGCGTGGTGGATCGCCGCCAGCTCAGGGCCGGGTTCGATGCCGAGCTCGTCGGCCAGCACGGTTCTGGCCTCGGCGTAGGCGGCCAGCGCGTCGGCTCGGCGACCTGCCTTGTAGAGGGCGCGGATCAGCATCGCCCAGAGTCGTTCTCGGAACGGGTGTTCGGCCACCAGACGGCGCAGGTCGGGGACGCCGTCGGCGTCGGGCAGGTCGAGCCGTGCTGCAGACAGGTCCTCGACCGCGGAAAGGCGGGCTTCCTCCAGCCGGGCCGCCGCTGTCGGTGCGAAGACGGCGTCACCACACGCGTCCAGGGCCGGGCCCGGGAAGGATTGCAGCGCGGACTCGAGGAGCTCGCGCGCCAGGTCGGCTGTGCCCGCGGTGAGGGCCTCGTGGCCTGCGCGCGCTAGGTCTTGAAAGCGGACGACGTCGGTGTCCGCCTCGAGTCGGTAGCCGCCGTTTTCCCGCGATATCGCGTTCTGCCCAAGTGCTTGGCGCAGGTGGGAGACGTACACCTGGACGGCGTTGCGCGCGGTCGGCGGCGGATCGGGCCCCCAGAGCCCGTCGACGGCGGCCTCGACCGACAGCGGACGCCCGTCCTGCAGCGCCAGCAGCGCGACCAGTGCGCGCTCTCGCGGCGCACGGAGGGGTACGGCCCGACCGTCGGCGGCTACCTCGACCGGGCCGAGGAGGCGGACCTCGACAGTCACCCTTGACTTTGTACTCCGGATGTCGGCGCTCCGGGGAGCGATCGCCCGAAACACCTAGACTCCGGGCCGTGCCCGACGCCACCCGCATCGTTTTCGCCGGTGACGTGCCGTACGAGGTGGTCGTCGGGACCGGGCTGCGGCAGGAGCTGCCGGCGATGCTGGGGGACGACGTCCGGAAGGTCCTCGTCGTCCACGCGACGGCCCTGCGGGACCGGGGTGACGTCGTCCGGGCCGACCTCGAAGCGCACGGCTACCAGGCCTTCCTCGCCGAGGTGCCAGACGGCGAGGACGCCAAGCACGCCGAGGTCGCTGCCTCCTGCTGGGCGACGCTGGGCCGCGAAGGCTTCACCCGCAGCGACGCGGTCGTCGGCGTCGGCGGGGGAGCGGTCACCGACCTGGCCGGTTTCGTCGCCGCGACGTGGCTGCGCGGAGTCCGCGTCGTGCACGTGCCGACCACGCTGCTCGGCATGGTCGACGCGGCCGTGGGCGGCAAAACGGGAATCAACACGTCCGAGGGCAAGAACCTCGTCGGCGCGTTCCATCCGCCGGCGGGAGTGCTGTGCGACGTCGCTGCCCTGGAGACGTTGCCCCGCAAGGACCTGCTCGCCGGGATGGCTGAGGTGGTCAAGTGCGGCTTCGTCGCCGACCCCGCGATCCTCGACCTGGTCGAGGCGGACCCGGACGCCGTGGCGCACTGGGACGCGCCGGTCGTTCGCGACCTCGTCGGGCGCGCGGTGCGGGTCAAGGCGGACGTCGTCGGGCAGGACTTGCGCGAGTCAGGTCCCCGGGAGGTCCTCAACTACGGGCACACGCTGGGGCACGCGATCGAGCTCGTGGAGGGGTTCCGGTGGCCGCACGGCCAGGCCGTCAGCGTCGGCATGGTCTTCGCCGCCGAGCTGGCCCGGCTGGCCGGCAGGCTGGACGACGACCTGGTCGCCCGCCACCGTTCGGTGCTGGGTTCGCTGGGCTTGCCACTGACCTATCGCGGAGGCCGCTGGCCGCAGCTGCTCGACGCGATGCGCCGCGACAAGAAGGCCCGCGGCGACACGTTGCGGTTCGTCGTCCTCGACGGGCTCGCCCGGCCCTCGCGCCTGGAGGGACCGGAGCCGGCCATGCTCGAGGCGGCGTACGCCGCGATCAGCCGCGCCTGACGCCGGCCGGGCTAGGGTCGCGGCCATGACGCGGGTGCTGGTGCTCAACGGTCCCAACCTCGGCCGGTTGGGGGTGCGGGAGCCGGAGGTCTACGGCACGGCGACCCACGAGGACCTGGCGGCGTCGTGCCGGACCGTGGGGGAGCCCCTGGGCCTGGACGTCGAGGTACGGCAGACGGACGACGAGGCGGAGCTGGTC